>JAYVTR010000121.1:0-23564 GCA_043788625.1 Planctomycetota bacterium | reverse complement strand
TTAGCACGGCTTGAGCGTCGACGGCGTTGTCAGTCTTCAAGCATCTTGATGGCTTTTTGCAGACTGACTTTCATGCGCACGAACGAAGCGCCCAGGCTGGCGATCTCATCGTTGCCGCTGGTCTTGGGATCTTCGGCCGAGAAGTCGCCCTTGCTGACCTGATCGCACAGGCGGCTCATCTCGGCGATCGGTCCGACCACCAGCAGTCGCATGGCATAATTCAGGCTGATTACCGCCAAAATCGCGGCGCCGGTCAGGGCCGACATGAAGATGATAAAGGTCGACCGCGCGCGTTCGAGAGTCACCGACATCGGTACTGCCACAATCTGCGCACCGACGATTTCGTTAAGCTTCCAACCAAAACCATTGTTCGAACCATAGGCCTTGATCACCGTCGCCGGAGCGGCTTCGGGTGTCGAATGGCAGTCGAGGCAGCTGGTCTGAGTGATCTGGATCGGCCTGGCGATGTACATGACCTCGCCCGAGGGGGTTTGGCGGGTACCGCTGATTTCCTTGGTGCCTTCGTGGTTGCGGAAATGCGTGATGATGTCGTTTTCCCATTCCACTGCTCGGTCGGCAATATTGGTGGGATTCAACGCGGCTTCGCGGTAGGTGTAGTCGGGATGGGTTTCGCGCAGCGAATCGAAAGCGCGCATGGCCGCGAAGGCGGGCACCGATTCAGGATGGAAGGTATCCACCATCAGCGGTTTGAGCAGCGGCTTGACGTTGTTGATGGTGTACGAGCGCATGGCCTTCGCTGATTCCATCATCATCATGGCGCGTTCACTGATCTCCTTCTGCGCATTTGAAAATAGGATCTGATACGATATCACGCCGGTAACCAGCAGACCGGCCACGAAAGTCGCCGAAAGGATGAGCGTGAATTTGGTACGGAGCTTCATGGCGACTCAGGTCAGCAGGAGGGACGGCGGGACCGGGGTTAGTCGGCAAGAATCTTGAGTTTGATCAACGCCTTGCGGAAGGCGGCGCGATCGGCAGGAGCGGCGATTTCTTCGCTGAGCAGGGCGACGAGCTCGGCGACGTTGGCGGCTTTCAGCGCCCGCTTTTTGACCAGCATCTTGGCAATCGGGCCGATGAATTTCGCCAGCTCGTTGCTCAACTGATGGGTGGTTTCTTCATCTTTAATTACCTCAGTCGCGCGCGTCGCCGGGGCTGCGGATGCGCGCGACGAGCTGATAGAGCCTGCTGGCGGACGTTGCACGCTGTGATCGATGGCGAGTTTCGGTGCCGCCGTGGTCAGCAGATTGGATACTTTGTTCAGGATATAGGTGCGGCGTGGATGCTCGGCCAAATGGGTGCCCAGATTATCCACCAGGTTTTGCGCATTGCGCGCCCCGCGGATGGCTTGCAGCAGGATCTGTGTTGAGTTGTCACCAAAGACCTCATGCAACTGTTGACGAATCGGCTCAACCATTCTCGATGGTATCGAGCGCAGTTGGCTGAGATCGACCAGCGGTGCAAGGGTCTCGATGAGCTGCGTGGTATACGTTGGCGTAGTGGGGGCGCTATCCAGACGCTGCAATACCTCGGCGGCTGATTGAGGGCGCTGCGCGGCCTGCGATTGCAAGAGCCAGCGTAAAACTGCGGTCAGCTCATGGTCGCTCGACTGGCGCATCGTGATGCGCGCCAACAACGGCTCTAGCGGATCGTCCTCACTGGCATGTTCAGCGATGGTGCGTTTCAATGCGTCAATTGGTAACGACCCTGTAAGGCAAAATAACATGCATGCGCCCACTGCGTAGAGATCAGTGGCAGGGCCTTGCGTCTCGTTGTTGCTGTATTGCTCGAGTGGCGCATAGCCGGGGGTGATGATAACGGTGAAAGCCTGTTCTTGATTGAGCTGGGCGATGCGCGCCGAGCCGAAGTCCAATAACAGGACACTGCCATTGGGGCGACGCAAGACATTCGCCGGCTTGATATCGCGGTGCAGGTAATTACGGGCGTGGATGATTTGCAATGCGCAAAGAATATCGACCAGTACGCGGCGGGCCTCGGCGGCACTGAGTACGCCGTGTTGCAGCACGTGGTCGCGTAAGGTCATTCCCTCTTCGAAATCCATGACCATGTAGGCGGTGTTATGCGCCTCATAGAAACCATGCACATGAACGATGCGCGGATCACGGAACTGCGCCAAAGTGCGGGCTTCATCGAGGAAGCGTTCCAGCCCCTTCTCATAGGCCGGTATATCCGCTAAGTCGATTTGCACCGCGCGCGTATCTTCGGCGCGCGTTGCTTGGCCGTGCGGGAAATACTCTTTGATCGCCACTAAGCGGTTAAGCTGGTCATCCCAGGCTTGATAGGTGATGCCGAAGCCGCCTTGACCAAGGATTTTAGTAATACGGTAATGGCTCAGTTGAGTGCCGGTGCGGAGTGAGAAATCCTCAGTCATGACGCACGTGGTGGAGGTAAAGTTGGAAACGACGGGCGAGCATACGTGCCATACCGTACCAAGGGAGAACGATCAGTACAGAACATGCCCGCATGTTTGTAGGGTATAAAACAAGGTATGAATAAATAT
Organism: Planctomycetota bacterium; assembly: GCA_043788625.1. Classification (GTDB taxonomy): domain Bacteria; phylum Planctomycetota; class UBA11346; order UBA11346; family UBA11346; genus CAIUVD01. The sequence continues at coordinate 21,025 of JAYVTR010000121.1, read as the reverse complement.
GCAAAATCATGTAAGTCACAAAATCGTGCGGGCCGCAGCAGTGGCCTTGCCCCGCGCTGAGCAGCTGGAAGTATGCAGGCGTACGACCCCGTAGCTCAGCTGGATAGAGCGTTGGTTTCCTAAACCGAAGGTCACTGGTTCGAATCCAGTCGGGGTCGCCATGTACTTGTTACGGTTGCCCAGTGGCATTTAACGATTTCACAAATCGTTGAACGACGGCAAAGACTTTCCGAACTTCGTCAACACTATGCATATTTTCTCACTCCGTGTGATGTCATCACTTTTCATAAGCGCTTGCGCTTTCGCTGTCGAAGCGGAAACCGGCCTTGAAACCATAACCGTCTTCGCTGCCGTCAGCACCACCGAAACGATGAAGGTGGTAGCCAAGACCTATGAGCAGACCCACCAGCTCACGGTGGTCTGCAGCTTTGCCAGCTCATCAACCCTGGCCAAGCAGATCGAGCAGGGCGCGCCCGCCGATGTGTTCCTTTCAGCTGATGCGAAGTGGATGGACTATCTCGCTGAGCGCCAAGCACTCGCGATCGGCAGTCGCAGTGATCTGCTCGGCAACGAGCTGGTGATCATCGCCCCCCGTGGCCAGTCGCTGGCCATCACTCCTGAAAAAGGCTTCGCCATCGCCGCCGCTTTCAGCGGACGCCTAGCTATCGGTGATCCGACGCATGTGCCAGCCGGCATCTATACCAAGGAGGCGTTCGTCCGCCTCGGTTGGTGGGATGCATTGAGTGAGCGGCTGGCGCCAATGGCGGACGTGCGCGCTGCGCTGAAACTGGTCGAACTCGGTGAAGCTGATGCTGGGGTGGTCTACGCCACCGATGCCAAAGCCTCGAACAAGGTGAGCGTGGTTGCGGTCATCCCCAGCGCTTTGCATCAACCCATCCGCTATCCGCTGGCACTCACCGTCACGGCGAAACCGGCGGCGCAGGAATTCCTGACTTACCTGCATTCGCCGGCAGCGATGGTGGTCTTCAGTGCGGCGGGCTTTACCATTCCCGGGATAATTCCAAAGACCACGCCCCTACCAGATAGGTTGGCCCGGTGACGCTGACCGACGAAGAGATTCGCATCCTGCTTCTGAGCCTGCGCGTGGCGCTGAGCAGCATGCTTCTGTTGGCAATCCCCGGGATCCTGTTGGGCTGGCTGCTCGCACGGCGGGAATTTGTTGGCAAGAGCCTTGTCGATGCCGTGGTGCACCTGCCGCTGGTCTTGCCGCCGGTGGTCACCGGCTATCTGCTGTTGCTGCTGCTTGGCCGACGCGGGTTGCTGGGTTCCTATCTCGAGAATTGTTTCGGCCTGCGTATTGCCTTCACCTGGAAGGGAGCGGCCATCGCGGCGGCGGTGATGGCCTTCCCACTCATGGTGCGGGCGGTGCGTTTGGCGATTGAGATGACTGACCGACAACTGGAAGACGCTGCCCGTGTGCACGGCGCCGGCCCGTTGCGTGTGCTGTGCCGCATCACGCTGCCGCTGGCGGCCCCCGGAATCGTCGCTGGCTTCGTCCTGTCGTTCGTGCGCGCTTTGGGTGAATTCGGCGCCACCATTACCCTGGCCGGCAATATTCCCGGCGAATCGCAAACCCTGCCTGTAGCGGTGTACGCTTTCGCGCAGGTACCAGACGGGGAAGCCTCGGTATTGCGCCTGGCCAGCATCTCGATCGCCGTGTCATTAATGGCGCTGATCAGCTCGAATTGGTTGTCCCGACGCATGGGTGGCCAGGTACGCTACGCGCCTTAACTGCTGTGTTCGGTGAGCGACCGCTGCCACGCCAGCAGCAGCGGATCGAGGTCCTCGCGACGGAGGAATTCCATAATTAATGGAGCGCCGAGGTGCTGGGCGCAGCTTTCGCATTGGCGGCGGGTAACGCCTTTGCGTGAGAGAAAAGTCAGCGCATCAAGGGGACATTCAACGGCAATACCGCTCAAAGCCCCGGCTTGCACATAACGGAAACCGGTCACGCGGCGCAGATCTACGGCGACGGTGTCATGGCCGCGCAGGCTATAGACGAGCCGCGCGCCCCGTTCGACTCGGGCTGCGGACCCTTGATACATGGTGCCGACCAAGCCCAACCCAAGCATGCCGCCCACCACTCCGCCAGTGATCGCGTCGGGTTGCAGCATCAGCATCTGCACCAGCAGGGCAGAGGTGGTGCCGAGCAAAACGCCAAGCACGATGACCCACGCCAGCATGCGTCCATGCGCGCGTCGTTGGATCTGCCACAGTGCCGGTGCGGCCTGCATGATATTAAGCTTAGGCTGAGATGGCGTCGGTGACAGTGGTGGGGCCGACTGCTTTAGGGCCGACAGTTTCAGGGCAAACAGCGGCAGGGGCCGCTTGGGCCATCTTGAAATGAGCGCGCAAGCGTTCGACGAACTTGCCATCGACGCAGCGTGCGGCTTGCTTGAGGGCATTAAACACCGCCGTGCGGTCACTACGGCCATGACCGATGATGGTCACGCCATCGACGCCAATCAGCGGACAGCCGCCCACTTCTGACCAATGCGCACGACGCTTCAATGCTTTGAACGCCGGGCGCATGAGTGCGGCACCCAGGGTATTGCGCACACTGCTTTTGATTTCTTCTTTGAGGATGGTGACGATGGCGTCGAACACGCCTTCGGCAGCTTTCAAAACGACATTGCCGGTGAAGCCGTCGCATACCGCGATGTCAAGTTCACCGGAGAAGATATCGTGACCTTCGACGTTGCCGACCAGGTTGAGGTCGGTCTTGCGCAGCAGCTCGAGGGTTTCCTGGGTCAAGGCGACGCCCTTGTCGTCTTCTTCGCCGATCGACAGCACGCCGACGCTGGGGTTCAGCTTGCCGTAAACGGACTCGAGAAAGGCCGAGGTCATCACCGCAAACTGGGCCAAGTGCTCGGCGCGGCATTCGGCGTTGGCGCCCATATCGCACACCCAGGTGTGGCCTTTGGGGTTGGGCATCGGCACCAGGATCCCGGCGCGCTTGACCCCGGGGATACGCCGTAGATGCAATTGCGCCGCACCCACGGAACAGCCGGTGTTGCCGCACAAGATCATGGCATCCGCTTTGCCGGCTTTCATCAGCTTGGCGCAGCGGTTCATGCTGTCGTCAGGACGCTCTTTCAGCGCCTTGAGCTTTTCCGCCATGCCGATGACTTCGGGGGCATGTTCAATGACGATATTGCTCGGGATGACGCCGTTGAATTCACCGGCAATGACAGCACGGATTTCCGCGTCACGGCCAACTAAAATCACTGACTGTTCGGGATGCGCCGAGCAATAATCAAACGCGCCCTGGACTATGGCCCGGGGCGCGTCGTCACCACCCATTGCATCAAGAGCCAACCGCATGCGGTGTGCACTCAAGGCGATGTCTGCTTACTCGGACTTGGGGGCTTCGCCCGCCGCGTCGTCTCTAAACAAGACCTGGCGGCCATTGTACATGCCGGTGCGCAAGTCGATGTGGTGCGGGCGATGCACACTCTTGGTGGCTTTGTCGACCGACAGCGCAGGAACGGGCAAGGCCTGGTGGCTTTGGCGACGGGCTTTGCGGCCATGTGAAACGCGGCGTTTAGGAACGGCCATAATTACCTCAGTCAGGAAGCCAGCGCACAGCGCCGGCGAATACGGGGCGGGTAGAATAGAAGAAAGCCAAGGGTGTCAAGCGCAGCACTGCGCCGGAACTCTTAACCTAAGTAGAGGATGCCGTTCGTGGCGCGATCAATGACCAACTTGCCAGCTTTGAGCTGTTCAAGGTGGTTGGGCGATAAGAGCGAACCGAAGGGAGTCGCCCGCGTCGCCGGGTCGACACGCAAGAGGGGGGTCTTGTGATGGGCTTTGATCAACCGTTCATAGTGCTCGATGAAGGTGGGATCTACTGTCCGTTTCGCTTCATCATATTGCGCCTGGAGGGCGGATTCTTCAGCGGTGGGGACCTTGGAGCTTTCGGCTTCGATGGCGATCGATTCCTGGGCGCTCTTGACCTTGGTCGCGGCTTCTTTGGCTTCGTTGGCCTTGGCGGTCAGGGCATCGACGCGGGCTGTCAGCTCTTTGAGTGATGCCTCGCGTTTGACCTTCTCCAATTTGGCGGCTTCGATGCCGTTGATCAGGTCCATGTATTCTTTGTTGGTCTTCGATTCGGGCTGCTTACCACGCAGGTCGCTTACCGTTTTATCGCAACGCTCGACGTCAGCGGTATATTGACGGATCATGGCGCCCAGGCGATCGACTTCGTTGTGCGCCGAGGCGGCGGCGGCTTCGGCGGCCACCAGTGCCTTGTCGGCGGCTACCAGCTTTGCCAACTTGGCTTCGCGCGCACGCTTGAGCGTTAAACGCTGCTTGTCGATGATTTGGAGGTCGAGGAGGGTCTGGATGTTCGAGTTCATAGGCCGGTTGGTCATCCTGGGGACTAAGGCGAGGTGACCAAGGGGTTTCTGTGGCCAGAGCGATTGTCTGCCGATTTGCCAGTTGGCAGCCATCCCCCTCGACGAATCCCCGGCGATGTTCATAATCCGGCCCAATAATGGCTGAGCTTATCGTGCCTCCGGTCGTGCGCCGCGATGATGACCAGGGTTACCCGCTGGTGGGCGACACCATTGGCATGTGGCGGCTTACCGAAGGTATCGGACGCGGTGGCATGGGTGAGGTGTACGCTGCCGAGTATGACTTCGAGCACCTTTTCGCGATCCATTTCCCCAACGATGAGGCCACTCTTAAAGCTGAGATCGCCCGCTTGCCGCGCGTCGAACAAGCGCGGCTTGCCGGACGACTGTTGGGTTTGCAACTGCCGGCGGATCAGCGTTTTGCCATCAAGATCTGCAATGCGCGTTCGAATACCGCCGGCTATCGGCGCTTCTTGCAAGAAGCCCAGCTTGCGCATCGGCTTGGCGACCATCCCTACATTGTCACTGTGCATTGGATCAACGGCGATGATGGCCCCGATGGGGTGATGCAGAAATTGGCGCTCAATCGTGGCAAGCATCGCGACTTGGCATTCATGGTCATGGACCTGGAGAAATGCACATTCGATCGCTATCGCCTGACCATCGGCGAATCGGTGCACATCACCCGCTGCATCGCCACGGCCCTCGATCACGCGCACGGCAATGGCGTCATCCATCGCGACCTGAAGCCGGAAAACATCCTCGGTTCGATCGATCATCCGTACCTCACCGACTTTGGCATCGCCAAGGAAATGGATGCCAGCGAAGGGCTGACGCGCACCGGCCAGATCATCGGTACGCTCGATTACATGAGCCCCGAGCAGGCGACCGACGCTAAAAACGTTGACCACCGCAGCGACATTTATTCCCTGGGCGTGGTGCTCTATGAATTCGCCACCCAGGGGAAACTGCCCTACGAGCATAAGCAGGACCGCGAGAGCTGCCTGACGGCGATCCGCAACGAGAACTACCTGCCGCACTGGCCGCGTGAGCATCGTCCTGGTTTTCCGGTTGAGCTGGAGCGCATCATTTTGCGGGCGATGGCTTTCCGCCGTGAAGACCGTTACCAGACGATGAATGAGTTCATCACCGATCTCGATCGTTTTACCCGTGGCGAGAAGATCAGCTGGTACCAGCGCATTCCGTTGCAGGTCATGGTGCGCGCGCAAATGCGCTTTCACCCACGTGTCGTTGTCGGTGTGGTCTCGGGTGTTGCCTTGACCGGTTTGCTGATGGGCATGGTGTTCATTCCCCGGCTGGTCGATTCCATCCGCCGCAGCTATGAGAAGTCGCTCAGTGCGCTTGAGCCGCGCATCGCCGAAATCCGCGATGGCAAACGCGCCCAGCTCGACAAGGAAGGCGTCGAACGCCTGCAGACCCTGACCTCTACCCTAGGCGTGGCCAAAGAATACGACGACCTGCGTGATCGTCTGGCCGGCTTGCAAGAACAGCTTTTGCAATACCGCAGTCTGAGCGCCTTTTTCGTGCCCGATCCACGACGTACGGATCCCGCACAGCAACCCGAAGCCAGCAAGCTCGAACTTGAGCTGGCGTCGGGCAACACCCTCAGCGGGACTTCGCCGGCATGGCATCTGGTCGACCGCATCGGCCTGCAGATCAGCGAATTGCAGCAGGCGACCTTGAAGCCGTACGGCAAGGGTGTGGTGTTCGCCCACCTGATCATCAACGTCCCCGCCGGGTATGGCGGCTATCTCATGGCAGCGCAGGAAGTTGAAGATCACCAGCATTTTGCCGCTTATCGCGTGGTGCCGGCGGCGCCTTCGGCCGATGGCCAGGGCCAGGGCGTGCTGCAGTTCGTCTACCAAGAAGATGAAAAGCCGCCACAGGTCCTGCGCCAAGAACGCGTCTTGGGCGGGCGGATAAATGCCGCCTTTGAATTGACCGCCGGCAGCGTGCGCAGCTGGGTCGGCGGTATCGTCGCCAGTTATCCCGTGCGCGGCCTGCGCGACGGGGCACCGGCGGTGGTGGGTCTGACCCTACCTAAAGATGCCGTAGTCGAATGCGTGCGCGTGTCACCAAAAGTCGTGCGCTGATTTTTATCGCCGAGGTGGCGTTCATCCTTTCCCCGGTCGGGCCTGGCGTACCATCGCGGCATGGTTGGTCATGTTGATCTAGGGCGCATCGCGCGCGATGACGGGCGCTTTGACGTCGAGGCCTTTCAATTCGTCTCGGAATCGTTGGCGCGCGCCGCAGACCTGTACGGCAAACGGCAATTGGTCGGCACCGCCCGCCACCTGACCGCGGTCGAGCTGGTCACCGGAGCGGTGGATCTGGCCGCCGAACGCTGGTCGCTGCTCGGCGATGTGGTGCTGGCCAGCTGGGGTATCCGCAGCGCCAGCGATATCGGGGCAATCACCTTCACCTTGATCGAGCACGGCGTGTTCAGCAAGGAGCCGACGGATCGCCTCGAAGATTTCCAGGCCGCCGACGCATTGGTGGTGGCGGTGGCTTCGCGCGTGCGGGCCCGGGTCGGTTTGGACGGATGAGGCGCCGAGTGCGCCGGGAAATACCATGAAGGAATTGCTCGATCACCCATGGCTGAAGGTGCTGATCATCGCCACCACCATCGCCATGTGCTCATTTGCGCTGCGTGAAACCGCCTCCATCACTCAACCGGTGGTGAGCGCTTTGGGCGAGGTCCTAGTGCCTTTGGCGGTGGCCTTCGCATTAGCCTATGTGGTGACGCCGGTGGTGGATCAGATCACCCGTCTTGGCGTCAATCGCTTGGTCGCAGCCGGTCTGCTGTTTGGCCTCGGCTCATTGATAATGATCATCACCCTGGTCTTGGTGGTACCGGCGGTGGTGCGCCAATCGGTTGATCTGTCGGTGCAGATTTTTCAGGGAGAGAGTTACGTCGACCGCAATAAGGACGGCCGCTATAATGTCGGTGAGCCGTTTGATGACGCCAACCACAACAACCACCGCGATCCGGCCCTGCTCACCCGTTTGGCGACTTTTCTTGAAGAATCCCAAGAGCGCCTGCGCGTAAATTTCGGCCTCGGCCTCGGCGAGCAGTCGCTGGCTTTCCTGACCTTGTATGAACGTGATACGCACGAACTGCGTGCGTGGCTCGACGAGATGATCCAAGCGGCGCAATACGGCCGGCCAGAGAGCGAATGGCCGCTGACGCCGACGACCTTGCTGGAGTCATCGGCAACTGATTGGAATCCCATGTGGCCTGGCCCACATGTGCGCGAAGTGGTCGATGCCGAGTCGTATATCCCTGCTGCCGATCAGCCCGCTTGGCGCCAACTCATGGTGCGCGGCGGTCAGACCCTGTTTCAACGGCACGCGGCGTGGGTGGCCGCCTTGCGCCAAGCCAAGGATAATAACAAGAGCGCTAGTTCGCCCTTAGTGGCGCAGATTCAGAGTGCTTGGTGTTCCGCCTTGAGTGTTGAAGAGCGCAAGCAGGCGTCGGTATTCGCCCTGGCGATGGAAAGCCAAGCCAAGGCCGGACAAAACGCCGCTCATGAATTGCTGACAGTTGCCGGGGTGAGTTCGGATGCGCCGATCAATAGCGCGACCTTGTCCGACGTGGTGGCAAAAGTCGAGGACAGCGTACGTGGTTCTGTAGACGATCTGCCCACACGGCTCGGCGGCTGGGCCAAGGCCGGTCTCAGCAGTTATGAGGCGGTGATGGCCTTGGCCATCAACCTGATGCTGATACCCATCTATAGCTTCTTTCTGTTGTTGGGCATGCCGCGCATCCGCACCTTCATCAAGCAGTACCTGCCGGCGGTTCACAAACCGCAGATCGTGCGCATCACCCGTGAAATCGAAAAAGTCGTGGCGGCATTTTTCCGTGGTCGCTTGCTGATCTGTACCATCTGTTCGTTGGTTGGCTGCGGCGGTTTTCTGTTTATCGGGTTGTTTGGCGTGCACGTTCCTTACGGCATGTTATGGGGCATCGGCATCGGTATGGCGACAGCGATCCCACTGGCCGGCCTGCTGTTTGTCTTTCCCGCCGCGGCTCTGACGATGATGGCGCCGAGCGCCGGGATTACGGATTTCCTGGCGGTTTTTGCCGTCTACGGTGTGGTTCAGGGTCTTGAGGCTTGTCTGATCTCGGTGATCATGGGCCGTGAGGTCGAGTTGCACCCGGTCACCTTGATCGTGGCCTTGTTGTTGTGCAGCAAATTACTGGGCATCCTCGGGTTGATCCTGGCAGTACCCATCGCGGCCAGCTTTCGCATTCTGCTACGTGAGTATTTCTGGCCGCGCATGAAAGCCTGGGCTGATAGCGGCCGCTGGAATGCGTCAGCACCCAGTGATGTTTTGCAGGCGACCTTGACTGATCGTTCCAAGACCGGCCATTAAGCATGAGTACGGCCATCTTACGTTTATTGGACGCCAACGGCAACCGTGCCGCCGAGGGGCTGCGTGTCCTGGAAGACATCGCCCGCTTTATTTTGGATGACGCACGTCTGGCCGGTTTGGCCAAAAATCTGCGGCATGCATTGCGGCATGGGGTGCCGGCGCACGCGGTGCATGCGCGCGACACTGCCGGCGATGTCGGTACCAACCTGACAGCTGCTGGAGAGATGCAGCGCGCTCGGCCGCTCGATTTGGTTCGCGCCAATGCCGCGCGCGCCGCCGAAGCAGTGCGCGCTGCCGAAGAAGCCGCCAAACTGCTCGGCGATGCAACCTTGGCAGGCACCTTTGAAGGCGTGCGCTATCAGCTGTACCAACTTGAGAGCGGCCTGCTGGCGCGCTTTCCTGCCTGGCAGCTGATGCGTGTGCGCTTATACGCCTTGGTCGATACCAGCCTGACAACTGAGCCCGTGGCCGTGGCGGCGGCGGTAGCCCGCGGTGGCGCGGGGGCCGTGCAACTGCGCGCCAAGAATTTGTCGCAGCGCGGCTATCGCGAGTTGGCGGCGCGCGTGCAAGAGGTCTGCCGTACGCATCACGCGTTGTTCATCGTCAACGATCACGTCGCTGTCGCCCGCGCCTTGGCCGCCGATGGTGTGCATGTCGGCCAGGACGATCTGGGTGTGGCCGACGTGCGGGCGGTGGTCGGGCCCGGCTGTGCTATCGGCCTCAGCTGCCATACCCCCGAGCAAGCCCAGGCGGCGCTGGCAGTGGGCGCGGACTATCTCGGCCTGGGGCCGATGTTCGCCACCACCACCAAGCCCTTGGAACCCTGTCGCGGACCTCAGCTGCTGGACGCGGTGCGGCCGTTTCTCGATCGCCCCAGTTACGCTATTGGTGGCCTGGATGCTGCACGCCTGCGTGAAATTGCGCCACGCCTGCCGCATGGTGCGGCCATCGCCGGCGCCTTGTGTCGGGCTGCCGATCCCGAGCGCGCGGCGGCGGAACTTTTGACCATCATGGTGCCTGATGAGTTCGGCTGAGCTGCAGTCAGTTAATGAGATGAAGTCTGCTGAGGTAGCGGCAGCGCCGCCGCCGTGGCGTCTGCGCTTTCTGTTGGTGCATGCCCTGCAGCTGCCTGCGCTCGGCCTAGCGCTGTGGGGCCAGCCGCCCACGGCGTGGTGGCTGGCGGCGCTGTGGGGCTCGGTGGTGTGCTGCGCCGGGACTGATTCAGGGTGGCGGTGGCGCAATCGGCTGCTGGTGATCGAGGCGATCTTATGGCTGACTTTCGCCTTTGTTTTTGCCCTGCGGTAAATTAAGGTCATTTCGCAGGCGCAGCAGTGCCACGCCAGTGGCGGCCAGGTGCACGCCGGCGTCTTCACTGGTGGTGACAAGATGGGTGGTAATTTCCAGGTTCGATGTGGTCATCCAACCGGCAATCGGATAGCGGCGATAGACGGCTGGAAAGGTGCTCGGCAAGGCTGGATAACCGCCGATGCGTGCAGCTCCGCACCAGGTTTCGTCAGCGCCGTCGATGGTGCCCAGATCTAAGGTGAGATCACGTCCGATCCAGGCCGCCGGTAAGCGGGCCCAGGTGCGCACATTGCGCCCGCCGACCGGACGCGGCCAGGCGTGGCAGGAGTCAATGCGGTTCTCGCGTCGGGCCCACGTCGCGCTGAGGGGACGGGTGGCGCTGTCAGCATCGCCGGCCCAGCCGAGCATGGGCCCGTCGACGGTGCGATAGGCGCCACCGACGTAGGATTCCAGCCACGGCAAGATGGTGGGAATGGTGAAGCTGGCTTCGAGCACGGCGAGGATGTGCTCTTGCCCAGGCAGCACGATGCGCGTCACCGGTCCGCCGAGGGCGCCAGCAAGCTGGGCGCTTTGCTCGGGTGGCACCAGTGTGTCGTCAGCGCCATGGATCAGCAGCACCGGCACCTGCACCCGCGGTGCCCATGCGAGTGGGCTGTCACTGGAGGGATCGAAATCGCCATCGCGACCGATGGCGGCGATGGTGTTGCGGGTCAGCCCGTCGGTAACGAACCACGTCAACCATCCGCCAAAATAATTCGCGAAATTTGGTGCTACATCAGCCAGGTGGGCAAAGGGGGCGACGGCAACCACCGCCGTCACCGGTGTCGGTTCAGTGGCGGCCATGAGCGCCACAGAACCACCGAGACTGTAGCCCAGCAGGATCAATGGCGGTTGAATGGTGCCTGTCTGCTGGAGGTTACTGAGCGCCTGACGCAGGTCAGCGGCTTCGGATTTTCCAAATGACATGGTCGTGCCGGTGCTCTCGCCATGGCCGCGCAAATCAATCAGCACGCAACGGAAACCGGCATTGACCAAGCCTACCGCATGCGCCGTGGTGTAGTCACTGCTGCTCTTCAAGCCGTGGAGAATCACGATGGTGCCGAGCGCTGGTAGCACCGGCGACGGTGACCATGCATGCTGCCATTGCTCGCCGCCGTTGACGGTGGCCAGCTGCCATGGTGCTGCACTCGGTTCCAAGATCACTGCTCTCAGGCTTACCGCTCCACTGGCGACAGCGATACGGCGTACGCTGACATGTTCGGCCAAGCTCATGCCGAGGGTGGCTGGCACGGTGGTTTGCCACGGCAGCTGCGATGCCCATTGGGCATTGGGGGCGGCGGTAACACGACGGGCGATGGCTTCGGCACAACCACTCAGGCTGAGCACCACTAGCGTCAGACAGATCATGGACGCATTCGACATGGCCGGTGGTGCTATCACCAGGCCGGGCGCTGCCTAGGAGTCTGTTGGGAATAGTTGACCGAGTGCTAGTTGACTGAGGCAGTTGACTGTGACAGCAAACCGAAACAGCAAATCCAGACGCACGGGACTAGACGTTGGCCAAGTCCGACTTGGCGATGATCTCCGGCATATCCTTGAGCAGCTCTTGGAATTTGACTGCGTTCAGGCCGGCGGCTTGGATGAGCAAGGCGTCGATCTGGTGGTCGAATGGGTGGTCTTTGAGCAGGCCAACGCTCATATTGTAGGTCAGGCGCTCAGCCAGGCGTACACTGGCCAGCTGACGCAACACCTGCATCGAGGCATCCGGTGGTATGCGGTGATGGTGGCCGATGACCAGGCGCAAGCCTTCGGGCAGGGTCCACTTTTCGGCGACCTTTTCACCGGCCCAGCAGTGGTCGAAGCCTAGGGCTTCACGCTCCCGGCGCAGGATATCGTGGTCCTCTTTGGCATCCACGATCTTACGCAGTTTGATTTTCTTCTGCGCCAAAAACGGTCCCAGCACCAACATGCCGATATCGCGCAGCAAGCCGGCGACGAAATATTCTTCGGCTTCGTCACGGGTAGCGCCATTGCGCAGTGCCACTGCTTTGGCGAGGGCCGCGGTGGCGCATGAGTTCAACCACAGACCCTTGTCGGCATAGCCATAGCCTGACAAGTCAACTGCCAGGATATTGCTGGTCGAGGCGGCGACGGCGAGGCTTTTCAGACTCGCCAGGCCGATGATCGCCACCGCTTGATTGATGGAGGCGATTTGTTTGCCCAGGCCATAAAAAGGGCTGTTGACTAGCTTGAGCAGCCGCCCGGCCAAGCCGATGTCCTGTTTGATGAGGTCTTCCAAGCCCGCCGTGCTGGCGGCTTGGTTGCCACTGCGCGCCAACAATTTCTGGACCACGATTGGCATCGAGGGGATGCGCTCGATGGCGCCCAGCACTTCGATTTCGCTGAGGCGCAGGGCGCCAGCGCTTTGGCGATAAGCCAAACCCGAATCATCATCAGCCGCCTTGGCCGAGGTTGGCGTCGCCATGTCTCCGGCAGCAACAGGAACGCTGCTCGGGACTGTTGGGGCAGTGCCTGGAGTGCGGAATCGACTGAAGAGATCGTCTGACATAAATGGCTGAGTCAGTGTACCCGCCAAAATGCCGTCCCGCTACACGCAGTTTACGAAGCTGTGGCGGGGCTGGTTGGTGTCAGGGCAGGCGCCTTACGTCGAGAGGGGTCGCCAAGTTGCCCACATGCCGCCATCACTGCATCGCCTTTGGTCAGGCGTAGGCGCACAGGAATTCCCGCTGCATCGAGTTGACTGACGACAGCGTTGATTTCCGTCAGGGTCGGTGCCCGCCAGGTGCGACTGGGTATCGGGTTATAAGGAATCAGGTTGACCAGCACCGGCAGGCCGGCCAGCCAGGCAATCAAGTCGCGAATTTGCGCTTCGCCATCTGTGACCCCAGGGATCACCACGCAGCTGATGAGGATGCGGCGCCCTTCGGCGATGGGAATGGCATGCAACATCTGCTTCAATTGCGCCAACGGATACAGGCGGTTGACGGGCATCAGCTCTGAACGCAAATCGTCGTCGGCGGCAGTCAGACTGACCGCCAGATTGATGCGTTCGAGGCCGAGTTCGCACCAGCGCGCCAGGCCGTCGATGCGCCCGACAGTAGAGATGGTGATGTGGCGATGGGCGATGGCTGGGCCACCAGGCCCGGTGAGCACACGCACCGCTTGCGCTACCGCGTCGAGGTTATCTAGCGGTTCACCCATGCCCATGAACACCACATTACGCGGGCGGTGGCCGGTGGCGCGCCGCACCGCCAGCACCTGAGCGACGATCTCATGGGCCGTCAAATTGCGGATCAGGCCCATTTTTGCGGTGTGGCAGAACGAACAGCCCATCTTGCACCCGACTTGGCTGCTGACACACACCGTGTGGTGGCCGCCCGCATGCATGGGAATCAACACCGCTTCGACGGCAGCGCCGTCTTGCAGGCGGCACAACACCTTGGTGGTGGTGCCCTGTTCATCATCCATTGCCTGCAAAGTATCGGTGATCGGTGGCATTTGGTCAGCTGCTGCGTGCGCTTGCAGACTCGCACAGAGGCCCGGGCGGGCCTGCTCGGCCTCACGCCACAAGGGGGCTTCATCCGGCGCCAGGCGCCCATCGATCATCATCCGACGATAGAGTTGGTAGTGGAAACGATCGGCATGCCCGACCAAGCCACGGCTCCAGGCGGTGAAGGCCGCCAGATCCAAACCGAGAAGATCATGACGTTGCACGTCTTGACGTTGCCCTGCCCGCCAGCACAGGCAACCTGCGCCCGTCCATGAGCCACGCCACCACAACTTCTCTTCCCGCACTGCATGAGGGCCATCGTCTGGTAGTGGTGATCCTTAAGGACGCCGGCGCAGTGGATCAGCTCTTGGGGCGTTTTGCCGAATGCGGCGTACATGGCGCGACGGTGCTTGATGGTCGGGGCATGGCCGAACAGCTGGCGGCGCATCTGAGTCTGTTCGCCGGTTTCAAAGCCGCCTTCACCGCCGTCGGTCACAGCCAGGTGGTGTTGACGGTGGTCGCCGCCAGCCGCAGTGCAGAAGTATTGGATCTGGCCGCCACAGTTGCCGGCCTGCATCAGCCTGGCACCGGCATTGCCTTTGCCATCGACGTCGCTGGCGTGGTCGGCCTCGCCGCGCGTGAGGCTTAGTGGACCGGGGATTCATTGCGGGCTCGACCGATACGCTGATCTTACTGCTCGTCGGTGGGGGTCTGGCGTTGGGTCTGCCGCATCTCACGGCCCGCACCCGGCGGCGTTTTTGGCATCCATGGATCAATACCGGCTTGCTGCCGTTATTGATGGGAATCATCGTCGGTCCCGCCAGTCCGTTCGGTGACGGCTGGCTGTCGCCGGACACCGCACACGCCCTGCAGCCCTTTTTGGCCGTGGCCCTAGCCGCTGCCGGTGTATTGCTGGGCACGCAGGTACGCCCGGCTTATCTCAATGCCGCCGGGTGGCCGTTCATCCGCCGTGAAAGTAGCCACGCCCTGGTGACCTTTGCCGCTTTGGCCCTACCGGCCGGGGTCTTGGCGTGGTGGTTGCTGCCGCGCAATGGCAATGATCTGGGTACCTGGGCCGCGGTAGCAGTAGGCGGATTGGCGGGTGCCGCCGCCGTCGCCACCACTCAACGTCTGCCGTCGACAGCTGAATCCTTACCGCATTACCAAGTGGTAATGGGCCATGTGGTGCCTGCCGGTTGGTGGAATCTGCTAGCCTGTGTTTTGGGCGCCTTGGCTCTGGGCGTGGGTGATCTACCAGGGCAAGGCCTGGGTGGCCTATTGTTGGCGGTGGCCTTGCCGGCGGGGATGGGGCTGTTGCTCGGACGCACGGCGACCAGCGCACCATCGCGGACGGAAGCCCTGGTGCTGTTGCCGGCGGTGCTGGCCCTGGCGGGTGGCTTGGCGGTGGCCTTGGGTGGTACGCCCTTGTTGACCGGCATGGTGATCGGCTGCCTGTTGGCGAATGCCGGCGGTGGGCGAGCTGTCGTGGTTGAACGGGCCATGGATGAACTTGAGCAGCCGGTGGCGATTGCGGCTGGTTTATTGGCGGGTCTGTGTCTGGAGCCAATGTTGACGCCGCCGGCCGCCTGGCTGGTCCTGTTGATTTTGCCGGCGCGCTGGGTGCTGCGCAGCAGCCGCATCGCCGGCAGCCCAACGCGTCCCGAGGTGGTGTGTAGTCGTGATCGACGGCTAGCCTCGAGCGGCGCCACCGGCGTGTTGCTGGTCGCCGGTGCCAGCATCGCTCCACTGCCATTGTCAGAGCTGGTGGTGCCTTTGACGGTGATGTTCACTCTTGGCACCTTGGTCGCCGAGGTGGCCGAACGCCGTAACTCTGGACGGGTGGGCAAAGGCGGATGAACCCAAGTCATTCGCACATCTATCGGCGTACAGTTGCCGCCCGCACCGCCGCGCCACGCCCGTGGTGGCGGCGATTAGCGCCGCCTTTGGTTGCATTGTTGAGTGCCAGTGCCGCTTTGGCGGGATTGATGTGGTTGGCGCGTAACGCTGAGCGCCCGGCAGCTTCGCAGTTGATTCTGGTCGGCATGATCTTGGTGATTGGAGTCTTTGCCGGACGTTGCGCCGAGGCCGTACGCTTGCCGCGACTGACCGGTTATCTGCTGGCCGGCGTAGCCTTGAGTCCGAGTTTATGGGAACTGCTGCAGCTGCCGAATCTGTTGGTGCCGCGTGCGTCTTTAGGGACCCTTGACCCAGCCAATGATCTGGCGGTGGGTGTTATCGCCATGATGGCCGGGGTGGAAATCGAAGCCGGCTGGCTGCGCCGTCACCTGCGCCGCCTGGGGGCGATTGCCGGCGCCGAGATCCTCATGGTGCCGCCGTTGCTGATGGGCTGCCTGCTGCTGTTGCCGGGGGTGCCATTCCTCCACGCCATGCACGGGGTGATGATGGCCTTGGTGGCTGCTTTGGCGGCAATCATGCTGCTGCCCAACGGTCCGACGGTGATCATCACCGTGATCAAGGAAACCGGCGCCAGCGGACCGTTGACGCGCATGTTGATGGGCACTTCAGCGGTGCTCGATGCCGGCGTCATCTTATTGTTTTCGATCGTCACTACCCTGATCGATCTTGCCGCCGGCGGGCATCTCGCCGGCGCCTTGTTCGATGGCGGAGCGCTGCTACGCGCTGCCGGGACCGTGCTGGCTGGCTTGGGTTCATCGGTGGTGCTGGGCGTCGCCATCGGTTGGGGCCTGCGCCGCTACGCAGAACACACCGAACATCGTCTCGGCTGGCTCGTGCTGGGCATTGCCCTGGCGGTGGCAGCGCTGGGTGTGCATCTCGGCATCAAGCCACTCTTTTGCTTGCTGGCGGCAGGGTTCGCGTTCGGCAACTTGCCGTCGGCTGATCCGTCGCGGGTCGAAGGCGCCCGCCAGCGTCTGCGCCGCACTTTGGCGCAAGTTGGCATGCCGGTGTTCGTGGTGTTTTTCACGGCGGCCGGGCTGCACGTCGACCTTGGCGCCTTGGCCAGCGGATGGCTGGTGGTGCTGGTGCTGCTGGTATTGCGCGACTGCACCATCATTGCCGCCGTACGTTTGGGCACCCGCTCTCCTGGGGTCGAACCGGTGGTGCGGCAATCGTTGTGGATCGGCATGGTGTCGCAGGCCGGGGTAACCTTGGCCCTGGCGCAGATCGTGCGCGTGCGTTACCCCGGGTGGGGCGAAAGCCTGGCGACCTTGATCGTGGCGATGGTGACGGTGCACGAATTATGGGTGCCGGTGGTCTTGAGTTGGGCCCTGCGTCGCGCGGGTGAAACCCGCACTGGTGGGTGAGGGTCGCGCTGGCGAAGCCGATGAGGGCGGATGGGCGTCGGCGTGCGTGGTTCAGCACTTTCGCCATCAAGGGGCGGCGCTAACCTGGGTTTATGAGTGCAGTCGTCCTTTTTTCAGGTGGCCAGGATTCGACGACGTGCTTGGCCTGGGCCCAGGCGCGTTGGTCACAGGTGCAGTGCGTGGCCATCAATTACGGGCAAAAACATGTTATCGAGCTGACCGCCGCTGCTGCCGTTGCCAAGGCGGCGGGAGTGGCCTTGACAGTAGTGCCGTGCGATAGCCTGCGGGCTCTGGGTGGCAGCTCGTTGACCGGCACCTTGACCGTGCCCAGTGGTGTACCGGCGGCGGGCACCATCCCCAATACTTTTGTCCCCGGACGCAACCTGCTATTTTTGACCATCGCTGCGGCGTTTGCTTATCAACGCGGTATTACTCAGATCGTCACCGGTGTTTGTCAGACTGATTTCAGCGGCTATCCCGATTGCCGTGCCGATACCATCACGGCCTTGCAGGTGGCACTGCGGGCAGGTATGGATTCACCGTTTGTCATCCACACACCGCTGATGTACCTGACCAAGGCCGAGTCGGTGTTGATGATGCGTGAGCTGGGGCGGTTGGAGCTGCTGGCGCTGAGCCATACCTGCTATAATGGCAATGTGCCGCCGTGTGGGACATGTCCGGCATGTTTGCTGCGCGCTAAGGGCTTTGCTGAGGCCGGCATGACCGATCCCTTGCTCACTGGCAGCGACGCCTGAACATCCGCCGCGTCGTTTAGGTGTTTTGGGAATGCCCCCGTAGCTCAGCTGGAAGAGCAGCACCCTTCTAAGGTGCGGGTCGTTGGTTCGAGTCCAACCGGGAGCGCCAATTCAAAACCACGCGTGCGGTGCATCTGCGGCGTTGCCGAAAGCCTAGCATGATGGGCCATGTGTCGGCTTCCGGCGCCTTGCATATGCACCGCACGCGTGGTTTTGAGATGCCCTTGTTAGTGAGATGCCGCCTCGCTTTGCGAGGCATTGCTTCCTTTGATGGGGGGTTTTCGCCAGGGCGGAGTGGCGAGGAGTGTGAGTTCGAGCTCGCTGAAGCCGGCGGTGGTGCGGCCGGGGCGGTCGAGGGCGAAGGGGCTGGGTAGAGAAGGGCCGAAGTGGCGCTCGACGACGGCCGCGAAGTGTTCGTCTGGGGCGAGGCTGCGCTCGTTGCACCACCAGCGGTGCCAGTGGGTGCCGGTGCCGACGTGACCGATCTCATCGTGATAGATCCGACTGATCACCGCGTGGCTTGGCGGATCAATGGCGATCAGACGCGGCAGCAATTCGGCCGAGACATCCAAGCCGCGGGCTTCGAGGAATCTCGGGATGACGACGAGCTGTTCGCCTAGATCGGCGGCGGCCAGAGCTGATTCCCACAATTTGTGGTGCACCGGCGCAGCGCCGGGTGGAAATCCTTCACCGCTGAGTAAGTCGTCGAGCAGGGTCGCATGTGCCGCCTCTTCGCGGGCGATGCGTAAGAAGTCGACATGGAGCGCCATCGGCGCCCCTGGTGCACGCAGGCACAGCAGCGCTGCCAGATCAATCGCCGTCAGTTCGATGTGCCAGATCGCATGCAGGAAACGCAGCCGCGTCTGCCGGTGATCCAAACCGTGCCGCCGCCGCGGGCTTTCGCCTTCGCACAAGTTTGGCTCACGCCCGGGGCGCTGCGGCAAGGACGGCAATGTCCACGTGTGGCCGTCGACGGGCGGGGTGATGCTGGCCAGCAGGGCATCCTTAGCCTTGGCGGTCGGGGCGGCAATGACCGCTAGCAAGCAGGACGGATAATCGGCGGGGGCGGACACCATGCGCGGCAGTCTCGCGTCCGCAGCCAAGCGGCAATGGCATCGCCGGTGGTTGCTCCAGCATGGCGCCATGCCCGTCGCATCTCAGCCTCCGCTCATTCTCGCCAGCACCTCACGCTATCGGCGGCAGCTGCTCGATCGCCTGGGTCTGGCCTACACCGCCGTGCCGCCGACCTGTGATGAAGAGGCCCTCAAAGACCCGGCCCTGACGCCGCAGGCCCTGGCCGAACACCTGGCCGAGGCCAAGGCTGCGAGCCTGGTCGCCGCTTACCCTGCGGCGGTGATCATCGGCAGCGATCAGATCTGCGCCGTCGATGACGAGATCCTGCACAAGCCCGGGACCGCCGCACGCGCGGTGGCCCAGCTGCTGCGCCTGGCTGGACGCGAGCACCGCTTGATCACTGCCCTGGTCGTCGCCCAGGGCGCCCGCCGCTGGCGCCACACCGATATCACCACCTTACGCATGCGCGCCTTGTCGCGGGCCGAGCTTGAGCGTTATGTCTCGGCTGATCAGCCACTTGATTGCAGCGGTGCGTACAAGCTCGAACAACGAGGGATCACGTTGTTCGAACGCATCGATTCGGCTGACCACAATGCCATCGTTGGTCTGCCGCTGATCGCCCTATGCGACATCTTACGCGCCATCGACTATGAGATTCCTTGATCTTAAGTCGGCGTGGGTAAATTCTCCGCCGCAGCCGGAGTCTGCCGGATGGGCAATGCGTGCTGAGTGCGGTTGACCATCGCTGACTGCAGACTATCATCCGCGCCCTTTTCCAATTTTAGTCCCGATTGAGGATCCGCATGTCAACCGCCACTCTTCCCCGCAGTGCCCAGGTCCTTACTGGTGCCGAGCGTCCGACGCTGGCTCAGATCCGCGTTTTGCACCTCATTGCAACGCAAGATGTCGAAGAGCGCGCCAAGCTCGCTGCCGCTTTCCAGGACGGCTTGCCAGGCGTCAAGGATAAGGCCCGCTTGGGCGTACTGGCCTATGTCCTCGGCCGCTTTGCCGATGCCGAAGAACACCTCGATCCCAAAGAGGCCTTTGGCCAAGCCGTGCTCGGCCTGGTCAACGCCGAGCTGGATGAGTTGAAGGATGCCATCAACCATCTCGCCACCGCCGCCAAGACCATGCCCGAAGCCAAGGCTGAACTGGCCCGTGTGCAGATCAAAGCGGGTGACCTCGAAGACGCTGAAAAGACCATCGGCGGTGTGACCTATGCCGCTGACCGCGATTTCCTGACTGGTGTCCTGCTCGAAGCCAAGGGCAACATCGAAGCTGCCATCAAGGCCTACGAAGCTGCCCTCGAAGGCCACCCCGAGCATGTCGAAGCCGCCTTCAAGATCGGCGTCCTCCTCGATCGTATCGGTGACGATGATCTCGCCGCCGAGCACTACCTGGTGTGCTGCGATGCAATCCCGGCCTTTCTGCCGGGCGTGACCAATCTCGGCATTCTTTACGAAGAGCGTGGCGAAGCCAATGCCGCCGTCGACTGCTTCCGCCAAGTGTTGGCATACAATCCGCGCGATGCCAAGGCCCTCAGCCTGCTGCGCGATGCCAGGGCCAGCCGCGCCATGTATTACGATGAGCGCGAAGAGCGTGAGCGTGAACGCATGGAAAAGATCATGCGTACCAGCGTCAATGATTTCGAGCTGTCGGTGCGCTCACGTAATTGCCTGGCTAAGATGTCGATCTTCACCTTGGGCGACCTGCTGCGCATCACCGAAGCCGAGATGCTGTCGTACAAGAATTTCGGCGAGACATCGCTGAAAGAAGTAAAGGAAATGCTCGCCGCGCGTAATCTGCGCTTGGGCATGTACCGCGAAGTCGAAGAACGTTCGCTGTCGAAGGCCGATCAGAAGGTGCTCGGAGAATCGATCGAACGTCTGGAACTGTCCGTCAAGGTCAGCCAGATGCTTGAGAATCTCGGCGTCAGCCGCATTGGTGACCTGGTACAGTACACTGACCTCGATCTGTACAAAGCCCCAGGCTCGGGCCAGAGCATCGTTCAGGAGCTGTCGACGGGTCTCGGCGCCTACGGCGTCGGCCTGCGCAAGCCCGACATCAAGCAATAAGTCACATTCGCATTGATTGGAAAAAACCCTGCTCGATGAGCAGGGTTTTTTTATTTGGTGCGCCAGGCATGGCGCGAAGCGCCGTGACTGGCGCTTTCAACCGGCGAGCGAAAGCGAGCCGGGAAGTGACGTGGAGGGTGCAAGTCTTTCTGGAGGCCCTGATGACGGGAACTCCGAGCTGAACAGCAAGGGTGTCCATCGCGAGGTGGAATCTGAAGGAAGCTGTAAGCGAAGTCCCGGCCCGAGG
>JAYVTR010000120.1:0-3343 GCA_043788625.1 Planctomycetota bacterium | reverse complement strand
CGTCAGATCAGCGCAAAAGCGTAGACCTGGACGCTCGCGGCCACGACAACGGCTTGCGCCGTTTGGACACTTCGCAAGGGGCAAGTGAATGCCATTGCCTCGGCACCTCTCGCGACGCCTTCAGACCCGTCATGCCACGGCCACCTGGGATTATTTCGTGAACCCCAGGAGTGTACGTCATCACGTCGATATGCAGGGCGATATCTTGCCCACCGACCAGCGCACGATGGTGGTGCCGGCGGGAATGATGCTGAGCGCGTGGCGCAGCGTGGGGTGATCGGCGGGGGTGTGTAAGTACTGTAGCGGCGTCCGATGTCGGCCGGCAGGTGATTGCATCCGCCGGTAGTGAGCGGGCGCCGCCGCAATCCGAACAACCGTAAACTGATGTCAACTTTTCATGATAAAGATCATAAAGATATTCCCATGAAATGATTCGTTTATGGCGGTCGTTGGAACGTCTGCCACTCCTCGGCAAAACGGGCGTCTGGCAACCAGGAGCACCATTCATCGTCGTGCATTCGTCCCTGGCGCAATGCCCTCGAATTCAAATCACCAATCCAGCCGGCATCCTCGCGCAGGCCGACCATGGTGACGGCCGGATGGCAGTGTAGCCGCTGCTCAAGCACGGAGGCGAAGAAGGACATACCCAACTCTCGGGTATGTCCAATCTCGTGTCCGGCGCGCGGCTCGACGGTCAGGGTCCAGAGTGCGTGGGCTCGCCGATTCATGGAGTAGATACCGAGCAGACTCGTTTTCCTGAATTCAGAATCTTTCTCGCCGACAAAGAATATTCCTGGAATCAGACGCGTCGCCTCAGGGGCGAGGTGAGTGAAGTACACACCACCTTTGTTAACGACAAAAGCCATCACTCGTTGTGGTTTCCAACATGCGAATTCGTAATTAAATTGTCCTCCGGCTGAATGCCCCCAGAGCAACAGTGGTGAATCTGTGAGCTGTGGCCGCTTGACGTCTCCTGCAAACGCGTCGAGGGCATCCAGAAGCGCCTGTCCACTGCCGGAGCCAGCCCGTGTGTAGTCCTCAATGAAAGTCTCACCGTGTGCCACGTCCTGATAAAAGCAGCCGACCAACGCCAAGCCATTGCGACTCGCGAAATTTCGCCATACGACATCATCGACCTGTTGTCTTCCATCCGCGTTGGAACCAGGAAGAAGCACTACAATTCCACGGATGTCTGTGGGTGGTTCGGGCAACCATAGCCGGAAATTTGCCGTGGAGAAATTCGGGCCACTCTTTGAATCGTAATCAAACATCTCGCTGCCGAAAACCGTACATGACAGTCCCAGGGCAAGGAAGGCTAAGAACAGCGCTCTCATGATGCGGACACCAGGTAATTGAAAAAGCCTGAAACTTCCCATGCACATGGGCTGCAGTCTAGAAGACTCCTTTCGTTTTGAAATAGGGGTGAGGCGCGACGTGTTCCGCCGCTGTATACACGTCTAAGTGCGCGGTAATCCAGCGCAACTATTATGCCTACCGACAAACGTCGCATCAGCGTACTTTGCGACGAGCGATTATTTCCTGAAGCCAATTATTTAATGATCAAGTAGCTGCATAGGTCACCTGTCGATCGCGGAAAAAAATGGCTTTTACGGTGTGGTAATTTCGTTTGCCGCGTAAGCCGTAGCTAGTGTCAGTCCTACAAGTCCGCAACGAGAAGTGAGAGACATAATCTTCACCTGCATTCCTAGGTGAGGAGGCAACATGGTTGCCGTCTTGAAATGACAAGGGCATCGGAGGAGTGACGGTCGTTAGGACCTACCCTCTGTTGAATCAACCAACATCCCCTGTTCCGTGCGGATAAAGGACCAAGCGCATGATTTTCTGAATATCAGAAAGCGCGAGACGTGGATCCACGGATGGCGTAAATTAATCACTGTGACGCGAAATAGAAATCGACGCTTAAAGAGTTACGGATAATCTTTCACAATACAGGGATCCTCCATGCCCATTCCCGTCTTTGGCAGCCAGCTTTTTATCAACCGTCAGGATCACCCGGAATTCTTGAGAGCACAGGTTCGCCTGATGCATGCCCATGGCCTGCGTCTGATTCGGTTGTTCTCATTCTGGGACCAGGTTGAACCGTGGCCGGGCGTGTGGATCTGGGAGGTCACCGATGCTATCTTTGCCGAAGCTGCGGCCCTGGGTATGGGTGTGGTGCCGACGCTTTGCGCCCAGACCCCTCCCGGTTGGTGGTGGACGTCTCGGGTAGGCAGCTGCCAGGACGTTGCCGATCTCACGGATCCGGGCATACGTGCCGCGGGGCTCGCATACATCCGCGCGTACGTCGGTCGTTATGCGCGCCACCCGGGATTGCATTCGTGGATCGTCTGGAACGAGGCGTCTATGACGGTTCCGGTGACGTCTGCAACGGTTCATGCTTATCGTTTATATCTTGCCGAAACCTACACGGACATCGCCTCATACAACGCGATGCACTATCGGCAGTATCAATATTTTTCCGAAATCGTTCTCGAGTCGAATGGTGATGGGCCCATTATACAGACGAGTGTCGATCGTCTCGATTGGATGCGCTTTTCCGTCAATTTCCTTATGCACATAGTTGCCGACTTTACCCATGAGATCCGCGCCCACGACGGACAGCATCCGGTGCACGTGAATCCGCACCTCGTCGGATCGTGCATGTTCCGCTACTCGCAATCCCTATGGCAGATCGCGGAGCAGATGGATTTCATGGGGACCTCGGCGCACCCTGTACATCATTCCACTCGTTTTCCTCTCAATCGAGTGGTGCAAAGCTTGGGCTTGTTCTGTTCTCTCACGCGCAGTGCGACCCGCGATCCAAACGGCCGGTTTTGGGTGTCTGAGTTGCAGGGCGGACCCTCGATTTTTGGCGCCGCACGCTTTGGCAGCGTCAGCCCGGGCGAGTTGCGGACGTGGCTCTGGGAATGCATCGGCCAAGGGAGCGAGGCCATCGTCTACTGGACCTTCACCGGGCGGAATTCTGATGGCGAGAGCGGCGAGTGGATGCTCCTCGATCAGCGTGGCCAACCATCTCGCCGCTTGCGTGAAAGTGCACAATGCGTGGCGATGATTGACCAACATGCCGACCTTTTCGACCGCCTCGGTACACCCCGACCGCAGGTGATGGTCCTCGACTCCGAGGCGACATCGATGCTCGGTTATGTGTGCGGCCAGGGCGAGTCCGTCAGTGAGCCGCGCTGCCGCGAACGGGGAACCGATGCCATCGCCGGAGCTTACAGCCTGCTCGATGACCTGGGCCTTGATGTGGCGTTCACCAGCGAGCCCCGGCTAGCGGAGCCGGCGACACTGGCCGGCATCGACGTCTTAATACTGCCCGACT
>JAYVTR010000119.1:0-5284 GCA_043788625.1 Planctomycetota bacterium | reverse complement strand
GGCAAAGGCAAGGATCGGGCGAAGTACGAATTCGGCACCAAGGTTACGATTGCCATCGATCCGCACAGCGGCGTGATCGTGGCGGCGATGAATCACCAGCAGAATGTATACGATGGCCATGTAACGGCGCAGGTGCGCGATCAAGTCGCTGATCTGACCGGCATCATCCCAACCGGTATGATTGGCGATCATGGCTATCGGGGCACGGATGAGGTCGCAGCCCTGGCAGAAGCCGGCATTGAAGTCATCACCCCCGTCAACTTGCGTCGGGTCGAGAAGTGACCTTCCCCCCGTTCGGTTGACACCCTGACAAGAGCGCCCGCTCTGCAAGGATGCCACCATGGCCAAGTCCCCTAAACCCACGTCCCCCACTGCCGCAGGCCCATCACCAGACTCCCGGCGTCGATTTGACGCTACCTTCAAGCACGAGGCCGTCGCCCTGAGCAAACGCGTGGGCATCAGCCAGGCAGCCAAGGAGCTGCACGTAGGTGAATCCAATCTGCGCAACTGGATCCAGGCCGTCGGTGCGCGTGGAGCGCAGGCATTTGCCCCGCTATCGCAACGTACCGATGTGGATGCTGAGGTACGTCGTCTGCGGGAAGAGGTCCGCATTTTGCGAATGGAGAAGGACATTTTAAAAAAAGCGGCGGCCTACTTCGCGAAGGAAAACGGGTGAGGTACCGCTTCATCAAGGCGCATGCCGATACGTGGCCGGTGACGCTCATGTGCGGAGTGCTGGGTGTTACGCCTCCCGGCTATTATGCCGGCATCAAGCGTCCCGATTCCCGGCGGTTTATCGATGACGACCGCCTTGGCCCGATGATCCGTCGCGTCTTCGAGCAGCATCGGGGCAATTATGGTGCGCCGCGGATCACCGCGGAACTGCGTGCCCTGGGTCAGCGCATCAACCGCAAGCGCGTCGAGCGTCTGATGGGGGAGATGGATCTACGGGCCAAGCAGAAGCGGAAATTCCGTCCGCATACGACGGTGGTCGATCCCGAGGCCATGATCTCCCCCAACCTCCTGGAGCAGGATTTCACGGCGGAAGCACCCAACCAACGCTGGGTCGGTGACATCACCTACCTGGAGACCAACCAGGGCTTTGCGTATCTGGCCACAGTCATTGATCTGTACTCGCGGCGCGTGGTCGGCTGGGCCTGTGCGCCCAGCCTGGAGACGACGATCATCATCAAGGCCATGGATATGGCCCTGAGACAACGTCGGCCGTCGGCCGACCTCATCTTCCATTCAGATCGCGGATGCCAGTACACGAGTCAGGTCTTCAGAGACCGACTGCGCCTCGCAGGCATCCGCCAAAGCATGAGTAAAACCGGCTGCTGCTATGACAACGCGGTGGCCGAAAGCTTCTTCCATTCGCTCAAGGTCGAATGGATTCACGGCCATGAACTGCGCGATCGGGAAGCCATGCGCAGCGAAGTCTTTCGCTACATCGAAGGCTATTACAACCATGCGCGTCGCCATTCCACCCTCGGGTATCTGAGCCCCGCAGAATTCGAACGCCGGGCACTGACGGCCGCATGAACACCCGGCAAGTAGGCAACATGCTCTACCCCGGAGCGCAGGCGTCAGCCGAGCACCGGATAACACCGACGGGCTCACCGGAATCTCCGATGAACCCGTCGGTGTCCGCCTCGCGGCAATCAGGCCTCCAGTCGAGCGCTCAGTCCCAGCACCACCTGGGTGCCTCATTCTCACTGGCACCCCGGCATTATATCGACAACGTCGCCACTCGTCCAAATAACCTTAAATCGGTGTCAACGTTTTGGGGGAGAAGATCAGCTCAGGCCCACGGCGTACAGGCTCAGCAGGGGTAAGCGCACGCCGACGAAGAAATTGGCAGCGAAACAGGGCGTGGCATGGGGGCTCTGAGCAGATGAAAATGAAAACGTTTTCAAATTGCATAAGAATACCCTCCAGGCCGCACGCGCGTGGTTGAGTCTTTTTGAGCACTTGGGGCCCAACATGAGCCTGCTTCTTGAGCCTATCAGGGCCGGGTCGACGTTTTCCCTTGTCCCGAGTGGCGTCTCCAGACCATCCCCGACCCTATGCTAGCCACCGCCGGACTCGGCATGGCCTTCGGTCAGAAGGCCCTGTTTGAAAATGTCAGTATCAAATTCACCGCCGGCAACTGCTATGGCCTTATTGGTGCCAATGGCACGGGAAAGTCGACATTCCTCAAGATATTGACGGGTGAACTCGAGCCTTCGACCGGCGCGGTAATCAAGGAGCCCGGCAAACGCATGGGTTGGTTGAAGCAGGACATCACCGGTCACGAGGTCTTTCAAGTGATCCAGGTGGCGATGATGGGCCATCAGGACATCTGGAAGATCCAGGCCGAGATCGACCGCTTGACTGCGAAAGAGGATTTTACCGACGCTGATGGCGAAAAGCTCGCCGCTTTGCAGGAAAAATTCGGCGAAATGGATGGCTACAGCCAGGAATCCAAGGCCGCTGAGGTCCTTACCGATCTGGGCGTGCCGCCTGATCAGCACCAGCGCAAGATGTCGGAGATCAACACCGCGCTGAAAGTCCGCGTGCTGTTGGCGCAGGCGGTGTTCTCGAACCCCGACATCCTGCTGCTTGACGAGCCGACCAATAATCTCGACATCCCGGCGATGGTGTGGCTTGAGCAGTACCTCGCCGACTACGAAGGCACGGTCATCGTCGTCAGCCATGACCGTCACTTCCTGAACCGCGTCTGCACCCATACCTGCGACGTCGATTACAAAACCGTACGCATCTTCTCCGGACCCTACGACGTGTACCAGGCGCAAGAGCAGCTCGCCCGCGCCCAACGCAGCAAAGAAGGCGGTCGCGTCGAGCGTCAGGTGGAAAAGCTCAAGAAATTCGTCGAGCGTTTCAAATCCAATGCCGCGCGTTCGAAGCAAGCCACCAGTCGCGTCAAGCTGATCAACGAACTGTCGGGCCAAAAAGTGCTGCCGAGTTCGCGTGTCTCGCCGCGCCTGTTTTTCAAGGTGCCCAAGCCCAGCGGCCAGGACGTGATCAAGGTCGAGAATATCACTTTCCGTTATCCGGGTGGCGATCGCGACATCGTGCGCAATTTCACCACCCGCCTCGACCGTGGCGACCGCTTGGCCATCGTCGGCCGCAATGGCATGGGCAAGAGCACCCTGGTGCGCCTGCTGCTGGGCGAATTGCCGCCGCAAAAAGGCAAGGTCGAGTGGTCGTCGACGACCTCGCGTACCTATTTCCCACAGGACGGCGGCAACCTGTTCGAGGGCAAGGAAGAGCTGTCGATCTACGAGTGGATCCGCCAGTACACCGAGAACCAAGACATCAACAACATGCGCGCCATGCTCGGGCGCATGCTGTTCAGCGGCGACGATGTGAAGAAGCCGGTCGGCGTTTTGTCAGGTGGCGAAAAAGTGCGCTGCGTGCTGTCGATGGTCATGCTTACCGAGGCCAACACCCTGGTTCTCGACGAGCCCACCAGCCATCTCGACATGGAAGCCATCGAGGCCTTGCAGGAAGCCCTGGAAGAGTTCACCGGCACGCTCATCGTCGTCAGCCATGACCGTGAATTCATCGATCAGGTTGCCACCCGCGTCATCGTCCTCGATGATAACAAGCCTGGCGAACCTTCGCAGCTCACCGACTGGAAGGGTGACTACCTGACCTATCGCGCAACGCGGAAGCTCGAATAAACCGCATGATTCCCGCGCTCAGCCAGCGTCGATCAGCATTGCGTACGGTGCCGCGGGCAGCTGCGGCGCTGCTGGCGCTGCTGCTGTCGGTGCTGGCCGGCCCGCGTGGGGCCAATGATGAACGCCGGGCTGAACGCTTGTCGGCAATCGCGGCGCAAAGCGCACCGCTGTACGGACCATTAGTAAATATCGGCGTGGTGCATGCACCGGCCTCAGCATCGAGGACGGCGTATAACGTCCCGGCTGCGGTAGAGTCGACAGCTTCCCCGGAAACGGTAATCGCAGCCATCCGTCCGCTGCGCACGTCGCCGGTTGCTGCGCGCGCACCTTAGCAAACACCCTGAGCAGACGCCCAGAGCAGACGCATAGAGCCGCCCAGTGCGGCATCACTTCCATCATTCTTCAAATCCACTCACGTTTCCTTTAGGATTTCCATGTCATTTTTCTCTCGCGTTGCGCCTATCATCACCCTCATCGCCAGTGCATCGTTAGCATTCGCCGAGAACGCCGGCCCTGATGCACCGTCGGCGCCGGTGGCTCCTGCCGCGCCGGGTGGCGCTCCAGCAGCCGGTGGCGCCAGCAGCATGCTGCCGTCGATCCTGCTGATGGTCGGCATCTTCGCCTTCATGTACTTCGTGCTCATCCGTCCACAAAAGAAGGAAGAGAAGAAGCGCAAAGAGATGCTCTCAGCACTCAAGCGTGGCGACAAGGTCGTCACCATCGGTGGCGTACACGGCACGGTCGAAACCATCGGTGAACAGACCATCGACGTCCGCGTCGGTTCGGGCAACAACACCCTGGTGGCAACCTTCAACAAAGGTGCCGTCAATGCCAACATGAGCAGTGAATCAGCCGATGCGGCTACGGACTCCGTTGCCAACAAGAGCGGGAAGAAGTAAGCTCATGCTCCGCCGCCTCATCGTTATCGGGCTGGTCTTCACCACCTGTCTGCTGCTGCTTTTTCTACAAAATAAAGTCCTGGTGGGTGAACAGGAACTCAGCGCCGAATTGCGCCTGGTTCCTGGCCAGAGCGAGGGCGCCGTTCCCGCCACTTTCCAAGTAGTCCTGAAGGACGTCGCCGGCAACCCCGTGGCCGCCAGCGTCGAAGATCGCGACGCCCTCATAGAGCGCCTCAAGGCCACGCAGAATCTGACTGAAGTCACCGTCGCCTCGGTCACCCTGGAAGACGCTGACAAACGCGTTCTGGTAACCACCAACGATAAGACCGATGTCGCTGCCTTGCGCACGCGCGTGGCGACCAAGCCGTTCAAGCGCGACAATGCACCGCGTGATCTGCTGCACATCACCCGTGGCATCGACTTGCGCGGCGGGGTTGAATTCATCTGCCGTCTGCATAATGAAGATGGCCGAGTTGTTCCCGCTGATGACGAAGTTCTCGCTATCCTGCGCAATCGCCTCGACGAGCGCGGTCTGACCGAGCCGGCCGTCGCACGCCTGTCCAATGGCGACATCCAGGTGGTCATCCCTGGTGGTACCAAGGCCGACGCCTCACGGACGCGCCGGGTTCTCGAAACCACCGGCCGCTTGGAATTCCGTGAAGTGCTGGCGGTGTTCAACAATGTGAAGGTCGGCGGCCC
>JAYVTR010000118.1:0-3488 GCA_043788625.1 Planctomycetota bacterium | reverse complement strand
GCGACGGTATTGGCCGCTGGTGGTGACGAGGCAGCCGAGATCCGCGCGCAGGTGGCCTTACCAGGCATGCTGGCGGTCGCTCTTGATGAGCTCGATATGCAAGCGGTCGCGCGTGGAGTGGCTGAGCGCTTGCATGCACAGGCCGACGCCGTGTCGTTCCGCCGGGTGCTACGCCGCCGCTTGGCGACTACCCCACGTCGCACGCGGACTGGGAACCGCCAGTTCACCCTGGCATCGCTGCTGACCGTGGCGGTCATGGCCGGCCTGGGCTGGTGGTGGATGGCAGCTTTATGGTCACCGTCATCCTCAGCCGTGGTGCCCACCGCAATCATCCATTGGCAGGTGGCTGAGGTTGGTGAGGGGGCTTCGATGCACTCTGATGCAACGCTCCAGCCGCTGCGTATCGGCACAGTAATCAAGGTTGGTAGCCAGCTGAATTTTCCCGGTGGTGGCTCCGTGACGGCCAGCGATCTCACCCGTCTGACGTTGGCGGCCGGCAGTCAGCTGGCCTTGCTGGCCGACGGCTGGTCGCTTACCGAGGGCTCGCTGACCGCGGCAGTCACGCATCAGCCAGCCGGGCAGCTGATGCAGATACGCACACCTGAGGCGCTGATCGAAGTCGTTGGCACTCATTTCATCCTTGAGCGCACCGTTCACGGCACCCATCTCGACTTGCAGCAGGGGGTGGTACGTCTGACTCGACAAGTGGATCACCGCAGCGAACTGGTCACTGCTGGTCAGCGAGTGGACGTGGCAGTGGACGTGGCAGTGGACGCGACAGTGGACGCGACAGGGGCACAGACTTTGTGGGTGCCACTGTTTCCCCAGCGCGGTCTTGCCGGCTGGCAAGCCAGAGGCGGCACTTGGAGCAATGACGACGGCACCGTCATCGGCCAGGCTTCAGCACAGGCAAAAAACCGCTTGGCGAGCCTGGTCGAGTATGGTGACCTTGAACTGCAGTGCCGCCTGCGTGTCAGTGGCGGTCTCGCGCACTGCGAAATCCAAGTCGGCGACTACAACTGGTTCGTGACCGTGGGCAACGATCGTGACCACGATCACGACATAGTGGCGTGGCATAGCCTGCACCTGCAACAGGTCATGGGTCACATCACCGCCACCCTTGACGGCCATGAGCTACCGATCGAAGCCGGCGCTGGAGCTGCGCCGCGTGTGGGTCCGCTCGCTTTCTACACTCCGGTTGGCGTACGGGTTGAAATCACCGACGCCCAATTACGGCTGGCAAACCGTCCGTGAGATCAACGCGAAGCAGACATAGAGTACAGTAGGAGAGCCGGAATGCGATATCATCGATTGATTGTTTTAGGATGGGCAATGACCGCCGGTGGCTGGTCTGCTGAGCAGATTAATCACGCCGGGCGGATCCTGGAAGATGTTCCGGCAGTCACGGCGCCGCTGTCATTTAATTCGGCCGCCGCCGACATGGTGGTGTCGAGGATGCAGATCATGCCCCGCGACAACCCGTGGAATGAAGATATTTCGTTACGCCCAGTGCATGCGAACTCAGCGGCAATCATCGCCCAAGTGCGTGCTGATCTGGTTGCCATCAACAGCAATCGTGCGACCATGCAGGTGTTTTCTGAGATGAATTATGTGCTGATACCACCGACCCAGCCCCTACGCGATCTGCTGGTGAGCGATTATCCGGAGGAGTCAGACCTGCATGGCGGCGCCACGCCGGTGGCGCATTACCCCATCCCTGACAATTTGCCCATCGAAGGGTGGCCGTCGGCACGTGATGGCGAAACCTTGGCCCATGCACAGACCACCGACGATGGCGGTGATCGTCATGCCATCATGGTCGATCCAGCCGCACAGCAGATCTTTGAAACCTGGCGCACGGTATTGACCACCGCCTCGCCAGCATGGACGTGCGCCGTGGCGGCGTTGTTTCCATTGAATTCGAATGTCTTGCGCCCGGATGGATGGACATCGGCCGACGCCGCAGGCCTGCCGATGTTTCCGGCCTTGATCCGTTATGATGAATGTCAGCGCGGTGAGATCGAACACGCACTGCGTCTGGTATGCAATAAGACCCGTCGCGAGTATATTTATCCGGCAACTCATTTCGCTTCATCGATTGGCACCTCGAATACGCATTTCGCTGACTATCCGGCAATGGGTCAGCGTTTTCGTTTGAAATCATCGTTCACAATACCCAGCACCTGGACCATTGAGTCCAGATGCGTGGCTGCCGCCTTAAAGAAATACGGCGGCCTGATGGCCGATAATGGGGGCTTTTTTTCCACCTCTGCATGTCCGGATGATCGTTTTCCGCTCGGTTGCTTCGATTCGCTGGCGACCATCGATGTCAATCAATTCGAAGTCATCACCACTACCGGTTCCAGCGAGGGACCTCGTTCACCCGGCGCCCCCACCGTCAATGCCAGCAGTGATCAAACGGTGACTCTCGCCGCTGGTGCCACCGTGGTGGGCACGGCGACTGGCAATGGTCTGACCAGCACCTGGTCATTTTACCCCACGTCCGCCGCCGTTGGCAACGCTACTTTTACCACGGCACATGCCCTGAGCACCAACGTGCAGTTCTCCGCTGCCGGCGTCTATACCCTGCGCTTGAAAGCCACTGATGGCGTACACACCCCAGCATATGACATAGTGGTGGTGACTGTGGTCGGCAGCGGCGCCGGTGGTGACACCACGCCCCCATCTCTAAGTGCGATTGCCATAAATAATCTTACCACAACGACCGCCACCGCAACATGGACGTCGAACGAAGCCACTGATGCGCAGATCGACTTTGGCCTGACCACGGCTTATTCCACGCATCTTGGAAATAGCACCATCAGCGGTATGTCTCATCAGCTCGTGTTGAGCAACTTAGAACCCGGCACCACCTACCACTGGCGAATCGCAAGCCGTGATGCAGCCGGGAATCTTACCTACTCGGCAGATCAGACGTTCATGACGCTTGTGGCTTCAACGACGACTACTGGCGATACAGGTACAAGTGAGTCTAGTGGCAGTGGTGGTGGCAGTGGCGGCTGCGGTATTGGTACATGGACAGCTTTGGCCTGCGCAAGCTTGATGTATGTAAAGATTTTTTTCAAGTAATCAGGTGCTTTCCAAGGCCTCATTTGAAGAATCAGCAGCGGACTCCGCTGGAGCGAACAAGACACCTTCAAAATACATACGCCATTTGCGGATTAGCAGCAAATGCTCCTGCTCTTGCTCTTCCGCCTGACGTAAGACCTCGATCTGGTCCTTGGTGAGAAAAGGGGTGCCATGCTCTTGTAGACTGACCCAAGCATCGACATCGGCGAGTTCAGCAATCAGCGCCGCATGCAGTGCATCCACCAGGCTTGTGCGAGGGTCATTGACGACGGCAATCAGACCGCTGGACATGACTCCTTCCAGATCGGCGCAGGGTGTCTCCATTGTCGGATCGCCATCAAGTGAGACGATGATATCGCTGAGCAAACGGAAATGCTCAAGTTCCTCATCTCTAATTT
>JAYVTR010000117.1:0-5695 GCA_043788625.1 Planctomycetota bacterium | reverse complement strand
CGAAGCGGCCGCACGTCGGCCCTGGAGTGAGCGGCTACTAGTGGTGTTCGGTCTCGGTCGAAGCAAGCAGGCCCTCCTGAATCGTTCCTTTTGCGATCTCAATGGCTTGGAGGTGGATGGTGCGGTTGATAGCCGTTCAATGGAGCGTTGGTTGGCTGCCGGAAGGGACCGCCTTGCAGGTATATCCAGGGATGCGGCAACCTTTCATGTCCGTCTGGCACAGAGATACACCTTGTTGTGCAAAGCCATGCATGATCTCGGGCTTGAATTGGCTGCCGTGGGATGCGACGCATCGCTTGCCGATCGGGCTCAATTTGAGAGCCCGTGCGTTGATCACGATCTGGCCGGGGCCTTGGATAGGGGCCCCAGACACCGGGCTTTCCTCTTGGCCGTGCACTATTGGGAGGCGCGCTGGCTTGACCAGGTCGAAACCGATAGCAAGAGTCCTAAGAAGACGGTGGATGTACGACGTCATTCCATGCTGTTCCCATGCAGCGTAGCCACCTTTTACTCATTGCCGAAATCGGGTCTTTTCCCCGATGGGGATTCGATCGATCTGCTGATTGTCGATGAGGCCGGCCAGGCGACGCCATCCATTGCGGGGGCAGCATTTTCGCGGGCAAAACGTGCGCTCGTCGTGGGGGACATCGATCAGATCGAGCCGGTTTGGGAGCTGACGCCTGCGATTGATCGAGCCAACCTGAGGGAAGCGGGATTACTCGACACATATTCCTTCGACCAGTGGTACGGGTCGGGTCGATGTGCCAGCCATGGCAATCTCATGCGGCTGGCCCAGGATGCGTGCAGATACTTCCCATTTTCCGGGCAGAAGCTGCAACGTGGGCTGTACCTCACCGAACACAGGCGATGTTTGCCGGA
Source organism: Planctomycetota bacterium (assembly GCA_043788625.1). Classification (GTDB taxonomy): domain Bacteria; phylum Planctomycetota; class UBA11346; order UBA11346; family UBA11346; genus CAIUVD01. Next base: position 4,816 of record JAYVTR010000117.1, on the reverse strand, counting down.
GATTATCCGTTATTGTAATGAGTTAGTGTACGGTGGCATTCTTGAGTCAATGCGTGCATCTGCGTCCGATTCCCTTTTCCCGCCGTTTCTATTTGAACATGTGGATGGCCAATCTGAACGCAGGGGCGGGAGCCGGCGGAACCAGGCTGAGGCAGATGCGATTGTCGACTGGATGCAGGAATGGGCGCCTCTAATCCTCAGGAGATATCAAGGGAAGGAGTGTTCTGATACATTGGGCAAGAGAGTGGCGATCGTAACGCCCTTCAAGGCCCAGGCGGCATTGATCCAGCGGGGACTGGCTCGCATCGGAATGCGGGAGGTTACCGTTGGAACGGTGCACCGCATGCAGGGTGCTGAATACGATGTAGTCATCTTTTCAGCGGTTTATGGCACAAACGATAAGATGGCATGCAAGTTTTATGATCGGGGGACCAATATGCTCAATGTCGCCGTTTCCCGTGCAAAAGAGAGCTTTGTAGTTTTTTCAAACAGCAACATTTTCGGGACTGAGAAATCGACCGCTTCGGGAATGCTGCGTGCAGCCATCGATCGGCATAGGTGATGGAGGTTGGAGTTTTTACACGCCTTTAATCACGGGAAGGTAATATGAACAAGAAGTGGAGGGCTGTCGGGATGATAGCCGCACCAATACTTCATTCGCGATAGTTTCTCTCACTAATTCATATGCATAGCTTGTGCATGTTGTTATCTGACCTGACCTGTGGCGTGGCTGGTGAACTTCGCCAGCTACGCAGGCATGGCGCTGATGCTCAGCCGTCTGCCCAAAGATGCGAGGACGCGCCATGGGCGACAAGGCCATCAATGGCCGCATCGCTTACATCGCATCGCAGGTCGATGCCGATACGCGCACCTTGTCGGTGCGCATCTCGATGACCTCAGAACAGGGATTCAGCGTCGGAACCTTTGTTGAGGTCGATATCACGCCGGTTGCGTCTGCATGGGGTGAGAAGGAGGCCAAAATCGTCGCGGTTCCCCGCGAAGCGATTTTCACCGTCGGTGGCGGCACCGTGGTGTTGGTCGCCGATGACGATCACCAAAGCACCTATGCCATGCGCAAGGTCGCAGCGGCTCCGCCGCTCGTGTCATTGGTGCCCATTATATCAGGAGTCGAGGATGATGATGAGGTGGTCAATCAAGGGGGCTTTATCATCAAAGCCGAATTCGCCACGTCAGCGGCAACCTGATGAGCTTAAGAGCGCTCGATTTCGGCATCTGGCATTCGCTGAAAGTCGAACTCGTCCATCGCCGCTAGTTCGCCAACAAAATCGAGGCTGAACAGGAGATGTTCACATACATCGAAGTCCTCTACAACCGCATCCGGCTCCACAGCTCGATCGGCTACATTTCGCCGGCGGCATTCGAAGCCGCGCACCGCCATGATGCTGCATGAGCACGGAGGCGGGCATTATGCTCCACCCCGCGGCAGCGCCGCGGAACGCATCAAGCACGACGCCCAACCTTGCGGCTGGGCGGGGGGACTGCTCCGCAGACTGGACTCCGGCACGTCGCTAGACCCCAGCACCGCTTGAGTTCCTCCCTCCGACCGGCACTCGTTCAGCTTGACCATCGGCATCTCCGCCGCAAAGGTCTGTTCCGTTCTCTAAACTAGTGGTCCGTGAAACCGGGGGAAGATCATAAGCTTTGTCATTTCATGTGGATCTTTCCCGGATCGAACTTACCCCGCGATCAGGCGGTCCGGTTTGCTACTCTCAAAACATTTATTTTACAGCCTCGTGAGATGACGATGCTTTCGATGGTGAGCAGAGCCACGCAAAGAGAGCCGTCGCCGCCGCGGCCCCCATCATCTGCATGATAATGAAGACCCAGACGTCCCCAGGTTGAATGCCGGCAAACGTGTCGGTCAGCGATCGCGCAATGGTCACGGCTGGATTGGCGAACGAGGTGGAGGCGGTGAACCAGTAAGCCGCCATGATGTACGCGGCAACGGCGAACGGGGTGAAATGCCCCGCATGCCGCGAACTGCCGAAGATGACGCCGAGGAGCCCGAAGGTCGCCACTGCTTCGCTCACCCACTGACCGGTGCCGTGACGGACATGGGTTGAGACCTGCATGATGGGGAGATCGAACATCAAATGCGCAAGCAGTACACCGGCGACAGCGCCGACGCACTGCACCAGCACGTAGCCGGGTACCCGTCGCCAGGACATCGCACCCTGGGTCGCCAGTGCGACGGTCACCACCGGATTCAAATGGCAGCCCGAGATCGGGCCGAAAGTCAAGATCAGGGCGACCAAACCCGCTCCGGTTGCCAGTGCATTTGCCAGCAGGGCGACGGCCATATTTCCGCCTGCCAAGCGATCCGCCATGATACCGGAACCAACAACCACAGCGAGCAAGAAAGACGTGCCGACCGCTTCCGCGACCAGCTGACGAGCGAAGGATATGGGGCTTTGCATAGTGATTCAGCAGCAGGCTGTGAGCAGGCGGACGAGATCGGTCACCATCTCGCGGCGCACCGAGGACAGAATGAACCGTTCTTGGCGTACCCGCTCGATGAGCCCGACTTTTTCCAGTTGTTCAAGGTGATGCGACAGGGTTGGACCTGGTAGGTCTAATGCAGTCTGGATCTCGTTTGCAGGCTTGGGCTCACCAGCGTGAACCAGATAGAAGAACACCTGGAGGCGACCGAGATGCGCAAGCGCCTTGAGCGCGGCGACGTGCTCGGGGGTGGCCACCAGATTGGGCGGCTTGGAGGGGCAGCAGGCAGGCGAAGAACGCTTAGTCATATTCATATTTTCTAAATGTTGAAAATAATTCAAGCGGCGTTATGACCATTTCCATGACTATGGCACCAACCTTCAAGCGTATCCTCTTCCTCTGCACTGGAAATTCGTGCCGCTCCCAGATGGGTGAGGCCTGGTGCCGCGCCTTCCACAGTGGCCGTTACGAGGCTTATTCCGCCGGAACCATCGCCAAGGGCCTCAATCCCACGATGGTGCAGGTGATGAAGGAGGTCGGTATCGATCCGACGCTCCATCAGACGTCGAAGACCTTGCAGAGCGTGCTGGATGCCGGTGTACGATTCGATTTGGTCGTGACTGTCTGCGGCCATGCTCATGAGACCTGTCCGATCTTCCACGGGGGGAAAACCCGCGTCGTTCATGTTGGCTTCGAGGATCCACCCGAGGTGGAGAAGACCGCCACATCTCCCGATGAAGCCCTGGGCCACTACCGGCGCGTCCGCGACCAGATCCGCGACTTCGTCGCCGGTCTTCCTGGTAGCTTGCCCAAGTAACCGGTATCCGGCAGCGACCCCATGCGTCTAGATGAGCGAGGATCACCAATGGCCGCATTTGAAATCGAGAACGCCTGGATTGCTGTGGAAGCCACCGTTCGAGGCTATTTGCATCGACGACTCCGTGGTGATGAAAGCACAGTCCGCAACGCGCTGATTGATCATCAGCGCCGCAATCGCAAGTGGGTTTCGCTGACCGCCGATGCCGTCAGTATTCATCCCGATGACGAGTCCTTCGATGCAACGGGATTGGCGGCATTTGCCAGAGCGCAAGTAGCGTTATTACCCATCCACGAAGCGAGCGCGGTTCATCTAGTAGATCTCCAGGGCGTCCCTCCGGCCCAGGTAGCGATCCAACTCGGCATCAGCCTTCCTGCGCTGGAGGCACGGCTAGCACAGAATAAATTGAACCCTCCAGTGCGGCGCAACTTCCCCCTACGGCTTCGGCAAGCTGAAGAAGAAGGTCGTGCCCACATTGATCTTGGACTCCACCCACAGCCGCCCTCCGTGACGCTCGGTAATCTTCTTGCACGTCGCCAGACCAATCCCGGTGCCGGGATAGTCCGCAGCCGAGTGGAGACGTTGAAACAGGTTGAAGATGCGTTCGGTATCTTCGGGGCGGATGCCGATGCCATTATCAGCTACTGAGAACACCCACTCGTGTTGCTCTTCGCTCGCGGTGATCGTGGTCACCGAAAGACGGTGCTTGTCCTTGAACTTGATCGCATTGCTGACGAGGTTCTGGATGAGCTGCGTAAGGAGTACCGGGTCCGCGACGATGGCCGGAAGAGCCCCGACCTCCACGGATGCCTGCGCGACAGCGATCTTGCGCTCGAGATTCGCAACCGCCATGCGCGCGACCGAGGCAGCGTCTACCGCCTCCACCTTGCATCCTTAGTGGCCGACCTTCGAGTAGTCGAGAATGGCCTTGATCAGGTCATGCATGCGCTTCGTGCCATCGATTACGACGCTTATATATTTTAGTCCCTCCTCATCGAGCCTGTCGCCGCATCGTTGGTGGAGCAAGCTGGTATAGCTAGAGATCGTCCGCAGAGGTTCTTGGAGATCGTGGGAGGCGATCGCAGCGAATTGCTCGAGTTCGGCGTTCGATCGCGCCAGTTCTTCGTTGAGGCGCTGGATCTTGCTCTCGGTGGTTTTTCGCTCGCTGATGTCCCGATGTGATGTCAATACCAGCAGTCCGGTTTCCGTCTCCATGGGACTGAGGTGGATCTCCACGGGAAACTCGCTCCCAGCTTTGCGCTGGCCGAAGAGATCGATGTCCCTTCCCATTGGCCGGACGCGCGGGGTATCCACGAAGTAGTCGCGTTTGCCGAGATGAGAGTCGCGAAATCGATGCGGTATCAGGATCTCGACGAGTTCCCCGAGCATTTCGTCTCGATGATACCCATACAGGGTCTCGGCCTGTTTGTTGACGAAGACGATCGCTCCCTGCTGATTGACGATGATCGTAGCGTCCGGGAGGGACTCGAGCATGCCTAAATGCTGCTCCGGACGAAGGCAAAGCATCGATCGCAATCG
>JAYVTR010000116.1:0-2632 GCA_043788625.1 Planctomycetota bacterium | reverse complement strand
TGCCTTCAAAGACTTTATCGGTTCTCTCGGGGGATTGATCGGCCGCCCGACCAAGACCAGTCAGTTATCCCCGATCGAGGAGCCGTTTGCAGCCGTTCGGGATTCGCTTTTTGATTACCTAAAACGAATCATGGCCGGCGTGATTGATGCCTTGGGCACGGAAGGCATCGCCACCAGGCCATTGCTGCCGGATGCTTATCTCACCGTGATGCGTCGCCTCATGCATCCCTATCGTTCCATTGGCACATCGTCTTATGACCCGACACGCCACCTTGCCGAGCAGGTCGCACTTGCCGATTTAGCGATCGACACCCGGCGAAATCGATGGTCAGTTGATACCGGTGATGCGGTTTTTTGCGTGTCAACATTGCAGGCGACCCCTAAGGAGAGCTGGCCGGGAATTCTGTCTTCGCCCAACTCCTTAATTGGCGGCGCCTCGATCATGCATGGTTGTCAGCATGGCTTCATTACGGTCTCGGCCTTCTCTGAAGATCAGCCCGATGTAGATGCGTTTCTTGAGAAGAGAGCAGGCAAGGTTGATGGCGATACCTGCCCGCCTGCATTGCGGCCAATCCTGAAGGCCGATGTCATCGAAGCTCAGCGGTACCGCAACAGCGGCGGGCGCCTCATGACCATGCAGCTTGTGGCCGTGAGCCATGGACGCACCTTTGAAGAAGCGCGTAACCGAGCCGATGCCGTGCAACGTCTCCTGTCCCGCTCCAAGGCCGAGACGCGTGTCGAACGGAGCTGTGGACCACAGTTCTTATTCCAGGCCTTCCCCGGGAATGCCATTCTTCCAACGGTGGGCGTGAAAACGTCTGGTCATCATCGCAATCGTTTGGTCTACGATCATCACGTGGCCGAGTTTCTTCCCATCTGGCATTATGGACGCGGTCTCGTTTCAGCCACGAAATCGCTGTCCATAGTCACCAATCGCAACGGCGAGCCGGCAAAGATCGCCTTGAATGGCAATGGTGTGAACCACGGGTTTATTTTTGGCCAGACGGGGGCCGGGAAAACCTTCTGGGCACAAAAGCTCAAAGACGATTTTCTTTGCGACCCACGGGCCCAAGTCATCCTGCTCGACTACATGAATTCGTACGGATTCAGCGTGGGAGGTCTCGGTGAAGAGGGGTCCGTCTACAACCTGGGTGGAACCAATCGGATTACCATCAACCCGTTTGAAGGTACGTTGGCGCAGGTGCGCGAACTCGCGCCAGGCACCATCAAGCGACTTGCTTCCGGCGAGCATGATCATCTCGATCAGGCCAGTATCGGCCTGATCGAACAGATTTTGGTCATGGCCTTCACTGCCAACCAGGATCCTGTGGAATTTACCTCCTTCGAGGAGCTTCTTCCCCCGGACGACTCCGGTCTTTATATCGATCGTGCCCGCAAGCGTCTGCTCGCTAAATTCGTAACGGCGGAAACCTATACCAGCCTTGAATCACTTCGCCGTCGCACTGAAGGGCGTACGCCTGAGTTCGATATCCGTTATCGGTATGTGGTGCACAGCTTTACGGGTGAGGATGATAAGGTGGAGATCACCGCCGATGCCGTCAGTCGCTGCCCCGAAGCCTTCAATGATCTGTTCGCCGCCAAAAACTGCGAACTGATCGACGACGTCGATGGATTAGTCGTGCTCCTCGGTCTCACGGCCGATCTTGAGCGGACACTCCGCGCCCGCGGCGTGAGCCTGACGCTGGATCGGACCACGTGCATCATCGATGTCGAACAGGCTATTGATGCCGAAGACTTGGCACGCTACGGCGTCGATTTTATTGCTGAACCCGGGCTGGCCGAGGTCTATGTACAGGAGCTGCTCACGCAGCTTGAGGCGGATCCAAACTATGCGGGATCCGATCCGGCGAGTTTACGGTTGGTCGCTTCCGAACGTGCGGCACGAATTCCTCCCACACGCATTTATGATTCATTGACCGGGGTCGCGGTATTGCAGACGTTGGTGACCTTCAATGATTTTGGGCGCATCCTTGACCAGATGGCCGAGGCTGGGACCCCTGGGGCAGACGATCTCAAACGACGGCTGGATGCCTACTATGGGCGCGGGTTAAAGAGCGCCTATTTCGACGGCCCGACGGCTTTTGATTTGTCAAAACGGGTGATTTCCTTTGAATTGGATGGGTTGGATGCGGATCCGCACCTGAAGGGGGTCACGATCGCGGTTCTCCTGCATGTGCTGAACCAGCACTTCAAATCGCCGAGTCAACGCGGTCTGCCCCGATTCCTCCTGGTAGAAGAGATTCATCGCCATTGGGGCGATGAGATCGTTGGCAAGGCGCTCAGCGTTGCCTGGCGTGAGAATCGGAAAATTGGCGTCGCCTGCTGGGGAGTGACGCAGACCTTCACCGAATGCGATTCCAACCCCATCGCCAAGGCGCTTCTGGCCCAGAGCCCTAACCGGTTCATCTTTTATCAAGACGATTCCCCAACCATGGCTGAAATGGCAGCAAAAATCTTGGGCCTCACGCCAGCCGAGGTAAACCTCCTACGCTCGGTTCGCTACCGCACGGGGGTTTTCTCCGAATTCCTCTGGCAGCATATGCAGAGAGATCTCCGGGTGATTGACGTGTATGTGTTTCTACCGAGCCCGTACCATTACTGGGTTTCGACC
>JAYVTR010000115.1:0-24082 GCA_043788625.1 Planctomycetota bacterium | reverse complement strand
CGGCCTGACCCATCCGTGGCTTCGATCCGCTGATGAAAAGCAGTGGCGGTGTTCAGCATCAAGCCGTTTTGGACTGCGCATGTTGAGCGCGTCGAATGTCGTACCTGCGACATAAGGCAGATGCCGGTTCCGTAGATTTTACGGCACCACCGTCACCGTGTGGCCGAGGAAACGGTTGAGCTGCACCATCAAGGCAGCCCCTGTCTGCAAGCCGTCGGCAAAGCCCAGGCCCAGATAACGCGAACGGGCGATACCCGGATAGGCGCTGTCGAGATGGATCCAGCGCTCACCGTCATAAGCCTGATTCCACGCATGTCCGACCCACCCACCGTAGTCGGCGGCAAACACCAATCCAACCTCGACCCGCGCTGGAATGCCAGCGATGCGCAGGGCTGCCGCCAGCATGGCCGCGTGCTCGGTGCAATCGCCACGTCGGCTGCGAAAGGTCTCGAGCGCTGAACCATCGCCCTTGGTCAGATCCTTAATGGTGATGTGCGAACGCACCGCCAAGCGTAGCCGCTCGGCGCGCTCAGCGACTTTACCCTCAGCGGCACTGGCGACGACCCAGGCACGGAAGTCAGCGTCATCCAGCTCAAGCTGCGGCGTGGCGGCGAGATAGCGTTCGCGCTCAGCAGGAGTCAACGGCGAGCGCGCCGCTTCAGCGAGCACCGCCACCACTTCGCCGTCTTCATGTTGGAACGGATCATTGGGCAAAGGCGCGCCACCCGGAATTCGCAGGCGGTTTTCGGCACCGATACCCGGCATCGGCCCGGCGGCCACCACCAGACCGGTGGGTGGCAATTCCGCTCCCAGCAGCGCCACCGGCCCCGGCGATGGCGTCAATTCAAGCACCATGACGCCAAGGTTCATGGTCATACCGGCCAATTCGCCATTGGGCAAAAGCCGCATCTGCATTGGCAATGGCAAGGCATCAGCGACCACCTCGAACAGCAGGTGGCCGTCCTTACTGCCTCTTGAAGTAGCGGTGCTCGTCAAAATCGTCACTTGGTTGCTGATCAGGCCCAATGAGCTGAAAGTAATCGTCGATCCTTTGAGCAAACCCGACTTGGCCAGTGCCGCCTGGGCCGCCACATCACCCAGCAGATGCACATCGGCAGCGATGAGCAGGTGAATCGGAGTCGTCCGCCCCAGGCGTGCCACCACGCCGGTCACTTCCTGACCGATGATGCCGCCGCTGGCGGTGGTGACGCTGCCATTCTCATCGTGATCAAAACGGAAACTGAGCAGGGAGCCGTCTGCCCGTTCCACCAATGTCTGTGTCTCACGTAACTCCATGCGGAATTCCGGCTGCCCGGGCAGAGCTCGGCGGATCACCATCAGCATGTCGGCCACCGTCTGGCGGTTGCCGTCGTTCATGACCTGGGTGGCTTGACGCAGCGACACCAGCGGCTGGCCGCCCAGAGTGCCGACAAACCACTGTTCATCAGCCGCAGCCAATGGACTCGCGACGCAGCAGCACCACAGCAAGAAAAAACGCATGGTTGCAGTATCACGCGAAAAGGCGCGTGGACAGCGTTGATCGATCGGCTAGGACAGGGCTCATGAGTAACCCGCTTCTCGAAAACGACCGCTGGAATAATTCCGCAACCACTGGCGACAACGTCATGACCATCAATGGAGCCGTGGTCAAAACCGGCTTCTTCCTGCTTTTGATGATGCTGATGTTTGCCGCTACCTGGGACTCGCTCGAACGCACCAAACTGATCTTCAGCATGGCGGTGGGCCCGGCATTGATCGGCTCGGCGATTGCCGGCCTGGTGCTGGCTTTAATCGCTGGCTTCTTTCCGCGCTCGACGCCGCTCACCGGCTCACTGTACGTGCTGTGCCAGGGCATATTGCTCGGTGGCGTCAGCTATCTCTACAACACCCATTACAAAGGTCTGCCGCTGTTGGCTGCCGCGCTCACCATTGGCACGCTGATGGGCATGCTGTTCCTCTACACCCAGCGCATTATCCGCGCCACGCCGATGTTCATCAAAGTCATCGTCGGTGCCACGGTCGGATTGGCGATCGGCGTCGGCTTATTATTTTTACTGAATATGTTCGGCCTGATCACCGGTGTGACCGGCGCCTTGTACGGTTCGGGTCCGATCGGCATCGGCTTCAGTCTGCTGTGCGTTGGCTTGGCAGCCTTCAATCTCATCGTAGATTTCGACTTCATCGAAAAAGCTGCTGAAAACCGTCAGCCCAAATACATGGAATGGGTCGGCGCCTTGGCATTGGTGGTCACCCTGGTGTGGCTGTATCTCGAAATCTTACGCCTGCTGGCCAAACTGCGCCAGCGTTGACTCACGGCCAGGTGCGACGGCATTCCCAATTGGCGTCGCGCCCGGCCTGTACCGCATCCATGGCTTTGTTGGTAAGCTCATCGGCGCGTTCATTGCCGGGGTTGCCGGCATGGCCTTTGACCCATTGCCACGATACCCGGTGTAGCTGATTCACCCGATCGAGCTCTTGCAAGAGATCGACGTTTTTCAGCTCGCCGTCTTTCTTTTTCCAACCCCGCGCCTTCCAGCCGGCAACCCATTCAGTCATCGATTTCACCAGGTACTGGCTGTCGGTGTGCAATTGGATGCGCATGTTGGGCTTCTTGATGGCCTTGATGGCCTCGATCGCGGCCATCATCTCCATGCGGTTGTTGGTCGTATCGCGTTCGCCACCGCAGCGCTCAAGAGCATTGCCGCTGACCGTATTGATGAGGATGAAACCCCAGCCACCCGCGCCGGGATTACCACGGCAACCACCGTCGGTGTACGCAATCACGTCATAGGTCATGATTTAGTCGCCACTCGGCGGATCCACTTTGTCATCAACGTAACTTAAACGGAATGCGTCGGCGAAGGCTGCGAAGCGTTGGGCACGGATGCTCGCCCGCATGCGCGCCATCAGGCGGCGGTAATAAGCCAGATTGTGGATCGACAGCAGCTGACCGGCCAGGGTTTCACCGCTTTTGAACAAGTGGTGCAGATAGCCGCGACTGACGCGCGAGGCCTGGCTTGGCGTATCGGAATCCAGCGGACGGGCATCTAGGGCATGCTCGGCGCGCTTGATACGCAGCGGACCGTTATCGGTGTAGGCGATGCCGTGGCGACCCATGCGCGTCGGCAAGACGCAGTCGAATTGATCGATGCCGCGAGCCACTGCCTCCAGCAAATCGAGCGGCGTACCCACGCCCATCAGGTACCGCGGCTTGTCGAGGGGCAGCAGCGGCACCGTCCAATCGAGCACGGCGTTGCGCGCGGCAAAACCTTCCCCGACGGCCAGTCCCCCGATGGCATAACCCGGCAGCTCATGACTGAGGATATCAGCGGCCGAACGTTCACGCAGGTCACGATGCAGACCGCCCTGCACGATGCCGTACAGGCCTTGCGTAGTGGCGCCGCCGATCGGGCCTTCGGCGCGCCAGGCGGCGACCGAGCGCGCCAACCAGCGGGCGGTACGCTCGACTGCCGCCACCACCACTTCACGCGTGCCGTCAGATGGCGGGCACTCATCGAAAGCCATGATGATGTCGGCACCCAGCAGACGCTGGATGCGGATGGATTCTTCGGGCGTGAGCATGAACGCCGCACCGTCGATGTGGCTGCGGAAAGCCACGCCCTCTTCGCTGATCTTGCGCTGGCTGGCCAGCGAGAACACCTGATAGCCACCCGAATCGGTCAGCATCGGGCCGCGCCAGCCGCTGAAGCGGTGCAGGCCACCAAGAGCATGCACGGTTTCGGCACTGGGACGCAAAGCGAGGTGATAGGTATTGCCGAGCACGATCCCCTGACCGAATTCCTCGGCCTGCTGCACGGTAACCCCCTTGAGACCACCGAGCGTGGCCACGGCCATGAACGCCGGCGTCGGCACACTGCCATGCGGGGTATGCAAAGTACCGGCGCGGGCCAGGCCGTCACAGGCGACGAGATCGAAACGAAGCGCAGGTTGGCAACTCACCACAAGGCCTTTAGTTCAGCATCAGTGTAAAAAAACTCGATGATCGAGCGCGCTGATTTGCCCTGATGGGCCATTTCCCAGGCGCTGATCTGGCTCATGCCAACCCCATGACCCCAGCCATAGCCAGTGATGCGCCAACGGAACTTGCGATCCAGGCCTTCGATTTTCTTGGGGCTCTCGGGATTCCACAAGGTGCTCTTGATCAATTGCGGACCAACCAGATTGCGGAAGGTCGTCGCTGGGATTTCCACGGCATTGGTGGCCAGGGTATGTGATATCAACAAACTCTCGACGCGCATCGAGCGCGGATCGCGGCGGCCGACACGGATCTGATTGATGAAGCCCAGCTGCTGACCACCATTTTGCGCCGACGACGCCTGCATCGCCTGGGCCAACTTCTTTTGGATGTCCTGCGAAAGAATGTCGGCTGAATTTTCCCAATGACTGTCCTGCTTACCCAGGGCGATGACGCCCGGTAGGCAGTATGGGTCCGGCTTGGCCAGCATCACCCCGGCCAGTGATTCGCGGGCGTACAGATCCTTGGCGGTGGGAAACACCGACTCGATGGCGGTGGTGTAACCACCTGAGCTGGCGCTGAACAAGGGAATGAACGGATTGCCGTGCACAGTGGGGATGACGCCACGCGTATCGAGTACGGCTTTGACCACGCCCAAAGTTGAAAATCCGGCTCCGCGATATTCTTGATCCTCACGGGTATCCACCAGATCGAACGGCCGCTTGGCGGCGGCCGCTGCGGCGGCTTTGCAGTAAGCGAAACCACGGCTGGCGATCGCCTGGGCTTTGAGGGCTTCTAGCGGATAGCTGGGCGACATCTCGACGGCGATCACGCCTTCGAGATAGGCTTCCATGGGCAGGAGATTGATCAGCTGCAGATCCTTGGCGCTGTTCCACAGCACCTGCAGACTGCCGCGATAGATCGGTTGGGCTTTGGGATCGATGCCCTGCAAGCGGAACACCGCCCGCTGATCTGCCGCTTCGAACAAGCGCGGATTGGGCAAAATCGGATTGCCCTCGCGATCGATGCGATTATCGGTCGCCGGACGGGTCAGGCGCGGCAGCACCAGAAACGACTGCACTGCCCAGCGACGGTCTTTCGAGCCGTCCGACCAATCGCGGCTCGACAGCAGAAAGCCATCGTTGCCGACCACCTCGACACGCACCACGGCGCCGGCTTTGAGCAATTCGTGCTTGCCCAACGGATCGTCAGGAGCCACCAGCTCGGTGGCCTGCAGCATCTCGATCGCCACCTTGTCGTGGCTGTTGAGCGGCTCTGGCGGCAGGCGGTTGGCGAGCAGCACCCGCACTCCTGGATCCTGGCCGACCCCCTGACGCAAACGGCCGAAACCGCGGGCCTCGCGATCGATCAGCAATTGGCCGATCAGCAACCACACGAACACGCCCAACAATCCCAGCAGCAGCAGGGTGCGGATGATCTGATTGAGGCGTTCACCGTGCATGGGTTAGATCGCCTGGGCGAGGTGCGAGCGGATGCGGTCGGCGTCGGCATCGGTCAGATAGCGCGTACCGCCGACCTCATGCGCCAGCAGGTGAGCCACGGCCTCGCTGATGGTGATGATGGGGGCGACGGTGATGCCGGTGTCGGCGGCGATCTCTTCCAGCGCCGTCTGATTGCCGCGGCCTTTTTCCTGACGATCGACGGCCACTACCGCGCCGCGGATGACCACTCCCAGTGGTTTGAGTTTGGCAAATGTCTCGCGCATGGCAGTACCGGCGGTGAGGACGTCGTCGACGATCACCACGGAAGTTCCCGCCTGCAGCGGGGCGCCGACGAACAGCCCCCCGTCGCCGTGATCTTTAGCTTCTTTGCGGTCGAAAGTCCAACCCACGCCATGACCCACCAGCGCTTCATAGGCCTGGCTTGCCGCCAAGGCCAAGGGGATGCCCTTGTACGCCGGACCGAAAACTACAGCGACGTCATCACCGAAGCGCGCGCGGATGGTCGCTGCATAGGCCGCTCCCAGACGCGCCAGGTCACCGCCCTGATGAAAACAGCCGGTATTGATGAAGTACGGTGATTTGCGGCCGGACTTCAAAGTGAAGTCACCAAAGCGCAGGGCCTGGCGGGCCACCAGCAGATCGATGAACGCCGTCTGCGCGGACGAAAGCGGAGCTGAGGAAGTCATGGTCGGCACACATCACTGCGGGGATTGAAATGACAAATTGAAATGACAAGCGGCCGAAGGCACACGCCTCCGGCCGCGACTAATTACACCAGGGTGGCTTATTCGACAATGGTGATCGAGAAGCGGTCGCCCTGCTTCACGGCATTGACCACCGCCAAATCGGCGGGGGTGTCGATACGGCCGAAGACCGTGTGCACGCCATCAAGATGCGAGGTCGCGCGATGGGTGACGAAGAACTGGCTGCCACCGGTGTTGGGGCCGGCGTGGGCCATGCTCAACGTGCCGGGGGTGTGGCGTTCTGGGTTCGAGGCACCCAGCTCGCACTTGATCTTGTAACCTGGGCCGCCAGTACCGGGTTGGCCAGTGGCACCCTTTTTGGTATTCGGGCAGCCGCCTTGAATCATGAAATCGGCAATCACGCGATGAAAGGCCAGGTCGTTATAGAACCCTTCTTTCGCGAGCTTAACGAAGTTGGCAACCGTAGCTGGCGCCGTCTTTTCAAACAGGGTGATGTGGATATCGCCGCGGGGCGTCGTGATCGTGGCTTTCATGGGCCAGGATCCTCGGTGAGCCGCCGACTGAGCAAGGTGGAAAACCCCCTTACCGTTCGGTAAACTTAGCTAGCAAACAGTCCGACAAAGAGACCGACGCTGGCCAATGCCACCCCAACGCCCATTGCCCGCACCGCCGATTGCTGCCAGGCTCTGGTCAAGTACCAGCCAGCGGCGACGCCCACTGCATGCAGCATGGCAGTCATCAGCAAGAAACCGCCCATATAGGCAGTGACGCTCGAACCGGACATCTCCATCACGTGGGCATGGCCATGCATCAGCGCGAAAAGGCCGGCAACCGTACAAGCAATCCAGGTGCGCGGTGCCTGGGCCAGGGCGATCAGCACGCCGAAAACCAACACCGACAAGGCGATGCCCCACTCTGCCAGGGGCATGGGCAGACCGATGAGGGCCAACAGACCACCGCCGATCATGGCCACCATGAAACTGGCCGGCACTTGCCACAAGGCTTGCCGATTATTACCCGGCTGTTGTGCGCAACGCACGCCCATCAAGCCGACGGCGATCATCGCCAACAAATGATCGACCCCTAGCAGCGGATGCGCCAGACCGGCGACAACGCCGACTTCGCCATGCCCGGGGTGAGCAAAAAGCGCCGGAGCGGCGGCAACCAGAAGCACGGAAGAAGCAATGAGGGTGCGCATGACGGCAGGGTAAGCTGCCCATCGGTGACGCAATGAAACGCCGGGCAACACTTTTGAACAGTTGAAATCGCCGCATCAGACGGCGTTGGCCGCCAATTTGCCGAGCAACGCCACTTCCGCGCATTGCACGGCGTTCAGCGCCGCGCCTTTGAGCAGCTGGTCGCCGACCACCCACAACTCAAGTGTGTTGTCTTGACTGAGGTCCTGGCGGATGCGCCCGACGTAGACGTTATCCTTGCCGGCGACGTCGGTGGGCATCGCCCAGCGATTTTTGGCACGCTCTTCCAAAATTGTCACTCCGACGGCTTTACCCAGCAGCTCATAGGCCTGCTCGACCGACAGCGGGCGATGGAATTCGACGTTGAGGGCCTCGGCATGCGTACGCAGCACCGGTACGCGAACGCAGGTGCCGGTGATGCGCAGCGAATCGTCGTTAAGAATCTTGCGCGACTCTTTCTGAAGCTTGATCTCTTCTTCGCAGTAGCCATTGGCAGTCATCGGCGAATTATGCGGGAAAAGATTGAAAGCGTACGGATGCGGCAGCACTTTCGGCACCACTGGCTTGCCATTGAGGAAATCGCGCGTGGTCTCTTGTAATTCAACCATCGCCGCATGGCCGGCGCCAGACGCAGCCTGATACGTAGCGGCAACCAGGC
The DNA here is from genome assembly GCA_043788625.1 of Planctomycetota bacterium. Classification (GTDB taxonomy): domain Bacteria; phylum Planctomycetota; class UBA11346; order UBA11346; family UBA11346; genus CAIUVD01. The sequence continues at coordinate 16,085 of JAYVTR010000115.1, read as the reverse complement.
GCTTAATTCCAGCTACGCGGTGCAATGGCGCTAGCGCCATCAAGGCGATGATCGTGGTGCAGTTGGGATTGGCGATGACGCCTTTACCGCCATTGCGTTGCAGTGCTTTGCTCGCTTCGGCTGGGTTGATTTCCGGGATCACCAGGGGCACGCCGTCTTCCATGCGAAAAGCGCTGGAATTATCAACCATGAGGCAACCGGCGTCGACGCAGGCTTGGCGATACTCCTTCGACACCGCCGAACTGGCGCTGAACAAGGCGAGATCCTGACCAGCAAAAGCCTCTCTGGTCAGCTCTTGCACCACGATGTTTTGGCCACGAAAAGGCAAGGTCGTGCCGGCGCTACGTTTGGAAGCCAATAAAGTCAATTGCGCAACGGGGAAATTCCGCCGTTCAAGAACTTGGATGAATTCGACGCCGACTGCCCCGGTTGCACCGACGATAACGACCTTGAGACCCATGATTCCTCCATTGTGGCGAAAACGCCCTGCGTTGAGGGCCGAAATGGTGCGGTGATGCGCTTGAGGGCAAGCGGTGGACCGAAGTCATCTTGCGCAGCCGCTATTCGTGAGACATACTTCACTCGAACTCATGAGCACTGACCTTCATATGCCAGAAGTCGATACCGCTAACGACCCACTGCGGATGCTGTTGACGCAAGCAACGTACCGCAGCGCCGGCATCGGTACCAACCTGCACATGTACCTCGAACCGCGGGCAGAAGCCCTGATCCTGCACATCACCGGCGCCAGCAGCGACAGCCTGCCGGAAAGTTTTACCGGGGCAGTTGAACAAGTGCTGACCAATTTGCGCCCCCGGCATGCGGTGGTCAATTTAAGCGGCAGTATGTCGCTGCCATCGGTGGTGTTGGCGTTCCTGGTGTTCTTCCACAAGAATTCCGAAGCCAATGGCTCGCAAAAGGTCATCCTCTATGGCGCCAACACGCGCATCCTGACCGTGATCAAGATGATCGGCATGCTTGATTTCTTCGTCATCGCCGCCGATGAGGCCGCCATGCTCAAGCTGATCGCCCACTAATTTTTTTAGATAAGAGTTCAAGCATCGCCGGGAAAAAGACCCTCGAAAGCACCGAGCGTGGTGCCCGCCAAGCCAGCCGCAAAAAACAACCCGAGTCCGGCAAACGCCAGCGCGAATAACAGGCGAGCTGGGCCAACGTGGGTAATGCGTTCGTCCCCATCCCAGCGGATCCATCCCAGCACATACACGGCCACCGCCAGGGCGACGATGCTCCAGCACACCAACGTCACGGTGCGGCCAAACACCCCCCAGCCCCAGGCATAGTCGGCGATGACCAGGAATTTGAGGGCCGCGGCCAGCTCGATGAGGCCGCCGACCACCTTCAATTCGTTCATCCATGCCCCGGCCTTGGGCATCTTGCGCAGCACCCCCGGACTAAGAGCGAGAGCGATGAACGGCACAGCGATCGCCAGGCTGTAGACGGTCATGCCGGCCACCGCCGTCAACCACGTGCCAGTGGCCACCGCCGCTGCCAGCACCGAGCCGGCAAACGGGGCGGTGCATGAAAAAGCGGTGATGGCAAAGGTCAGGCCCATCAGCAGCGCGCCGAGGTAGCCACCACGGGCGCCGCTCATGAACGGCACTTGCAACAGGAACACCCCGAGCAGCGACAAGCCGAACAGCACAAAGAAACCGGCAATCACCAGGTTGGTCAGCGGATGGCCGGCGACGGTCGCCAGGTTGGCCCCGAAAACACCGGTGATCAGCACGCCCAGGCCGACGAAGCAGACGACGATTCCCGCGCCATAGAACAGCGCCAATGGCAGCAGCCTTTTACCCGCCGCCGCCTGCTTGGCGAAAAAATTCACCGTGAATGGAATCATCGGATAGGTGCACGGCATCAACAAAGTGACCAGGCCGCCGAGTACCGCTAGCAGCCAGAAACTGCCGGCTCCGCCCCCATCAGCACCGCTGCCGCCGCTAAGGAAACTCAGGAAGCGCGTCATCGTCGGCAGATCGTCAGGCGCGAAAACCTGGCTCCAGCGCTGCTCATTTTTTTCGCCTGAGATCAGCACATACAGCGGCCGGTTTTGACTTTGGAACCGCTGCTGCTGCCACGCAGCCAAGGCATCGTTGGGTGGATCGGTATCAACTTTTATCGCCAGCAGACGGGTAAAAGCGTGGCGCACTTCGCTATGGCGGAAGACGGTTTTCTCCATCACCTGGCAATTCAGGCACGACGGACCAGTGAAGTCGAGCAGGGCCGGGGTTCCGGCATGCACGGCTTCGGCCAGCAGCGCCTCGACCTCGGCCACCGTCCGCGGATGGCGCCAGGCGATACCGGTGTCGGGCTTGGGCAGCTGGCGGGCGAGCTCTTCGGCGATGATGGCCCGTACCTCGTCGGCCGACAACGGGGCTGCCGGCGCGGCTACTGGAATTACCGGGGTGGCTATTGCTGTCGCGATGGTCGGTACCGATAGGGTGACCTTGCCGCGGATGACCGGAATCAGGCAGGAATCATGAGTGCAAGCCAGATAATCGACGAGGACGGTCACTGCCACCGGCATTCCATCACCGTTGGGTAATTGCACCGGCAGACGCAACGTCACCGGGCCGTCGGGGAATACCGACAAACCGGCGAGGTCCTGCGGCTCCGGCTCGGCCGTCAACGGGCCGCGTACGCGTAAAAGTGAATCCGCCGGCACGGCCAGGCGGGTGGCGATTCCCGGACCACCAGCAGGCAAGGTCAGACCATAGAGATGCAACGGCTCAGCATGTTGCGGGTCCGGGGTGAAGACGCCGACCAGGGTCGCCTCGGTCGTTTCTGGCGACGAACCGGTGCGTTCGAGACTGATCGCCACGCTCACGCCGTTTTTGACCAACACCCCTTCGGCGGCAGAGGCCAGCCCGGCCAAGCAGCACAAGAAACTCACCAGCAGGAACTGACGCATACGACCTCCGAGGATGGCACACCACGCTACGGCTCAATCATTGCCCTGTTTGCGCCCACGCCTACCGTTTCACCCCCCTTGAGGAATAATCCATGAAGCGCACCCATTATTGCGGCGATCTCCGTGCCGCGCACGTCGGCCAGACTGTTACCCTGTGCGGGTGGGTGCAAAATTATCGCGACCATGGCGGCATCATCTTCATCGACCTGCGCGACCGCCAGGGCCTGTCGCAGATGACCTTCGACCCCGATCTGTGCGGCAAATTGGCGCATGAACTGGCCAGCCGCGCCCGTGGCGAATGGGTGCTGCAAATCACCGGCGAGGTCAAATCGCGCGGCGACCGCGCCAATCCCAACATCGCTACCGGTGCCATCGAGGTCTTCGCCAAGGAATTGGTGGTGCTCAACCAGGCTGAGACGCCGCCGTTTGAAATCGACGAGCACGCCAAGGTCGGCGAAGAAGTACGCCTGCAGTACCGCTTTCTCGATCTGCGCCGGCCGATCCAGCAGCGCAACCTCATCCTCCGCCACCGCGCGGTGAAGACGGCCCGCGACTATTTCGACAGCAACGATTTCATCGAGATCGAAACTCCGATCCTGTGCAAGTACACTCCGGGTGGGGCGCGCAATTACCTGGTTCCATCGCGCGTGCACCAGGGCTCGTTCTATGCCCTGGCCGAATCACCGCAGCTGTTCAAGCAGCTGTTGATGGTCGGCGGCTATGACCGCTATGTGCAGATTGCCCGCTGTTTCCGCGATGAAGATCTGCGCCAAGACCGCCAGCCTGAATTCACCCAGATCGATCTCGAGATGTCGTTCATCGAGATGGATGACATCATGGCCATCGGCGAAGGTCTCGCCCGTGAACTGTGGCAGAAGACCCTCGGCATCACCCTGCAGACGCCGTTCCGGCGCATGACCTGGCACGAGGGCATGCTCACATACGGCAGCGACAAGCCCGATTTGCGCTATGGCATGGAAGTGGTCGACCTCACCGAGTGGGCTCCGACCTCTGGCTTCACCGTCTTCACCAATGCCGTGGCCGCTGGCGGCGTGGTGCGCGCCATCAATGCCAAGCACGGATTCGAACACGGCGCGAGCAAGCCAGAGTCGAAGAAGACGGCCTGCGAAATCCTCTCGCGCCGGACTCTCGATCAGCTCACCGAATTCGTCAAAGCCTATGGCGCCAAGGGCCTGGCATGGATCAAGATCCAGGGCGACCCGGCGGTGAAGGAAAACTGGCAGGGCCCGGCCGCCAAGAACATCACCGACGAGGCCCGTGCCGCGCTGGCAGTGAAACTGGCGGTCGCCGATGGCGACGTGCTGTTCTTCGGCGCTGACCGCGAAAAGACCGTCTGCGCCGCCCTCGGCGCGCTACGCGTCGAACTCGGCGTCAATCGCCTCAAGCTGACGCGTCCCGAGCAGTTCGAATTCCTGTGGCTGCATTCGGCACCGTTGTTCGAGTTCAGCGAAGAACAGAACCAGCACGTCGCTACCCATCACCCGTTCACGGCGCCGTATGCCGAACACGTCGACTTGCTGGTGACCGATCTGGGCAAGGTGCTGTCGAAGAGTTACGACATGGTGCTCAACGGTAACGAAATCGGTGGCGGCTCGATCCGTATCCACGATGCGGTAACGCAATCGAAGGTCTTCACCGCTCTCGGCATCAGCAAGGAAGACGCTGATAAAAAGTTCGGCTTCCTGCTGCACGCCTTGTCGTTCGGTGCGCCACCGCATGGCGGCATGGCCTTCGGCCTTGATCGCCTGATCATGTTGATGACCGGCGCCGAGAGCATCCGCGAAGTCATCGCCTTTCCGAAAAATCAAAAGGCGCGTGATGAAATGCTCGATTGCCCGACCCCGGTGGCCGAGCGACAACTGAAAGAATTGGCCTTAGTTGTCGCGGCACAAGCCAAGGCCTAACCTGATTTTATCGATGAGGGCGTAACACTGCTGCATTTTTAAGCTGTGTTACGCCGTTAACCAATGGTTGCGGTGCAATTGCGCATTCGATCATGGAATACACAGGTGCCGCCCATTGGGCGCCGGTATTCCGTCATCCTTCAGCCGTTAATCGCCCCCATGTCCAATCCGTTGCTCGAACTTCTGGATGCCGCTACCGAGGCGCGGGTCAACAATCCGCAGCTGCGGCCATCGGTACTTGCGGCCCTGCGCTTGGCTGAAGGCAGCAAACTGCTGACCGGCGGCCGGCTGTTCACTCTGCGCCATGACGGTGGGGTACGTGAAATCATCGCTCATGGCGAGAACTCGCAGAGTGAGGAACTCGACCGGGTCCTGGTGGCGAAAGTCCGCGAGAGCCACGAAGTGATCCAGCAAGGTGGGCTCACCGTCTATCCGCTGGGCAAGGGCAAGCGTACCCACGGCGTGCTGCTGGTCGAACACTCGGGTCCCGAGGCCGGACATCTGCTGGCAGATTTGTTCCTGCAGTGGTGTGCGATGAACGAGTTCCTGAATCTTGAAAAAGCCGAACTCATCGATGAGAACGTCCAGCTGCGTGAAGAGATCCGTACCCGTTTCAGCGATCGCAACATCATCGCCGTTTCAGGCAGTTTCCGCCGTGTCCTCGAAGCCGGACATCGGGTAGCAGCATCGACCGCGACGGTGCTGGTGCATGGCGAAACCGGTACCGGCAAAGAGCTGATCGCACGCATCATCCACGAGCACAGTCCGCGCTCCAACGGCCCGTTCATCACCGTCAATTGCGGTGCGTTGTCTGAATCCCTGCTCGAGTCCGAATTGTTCGGTCACGTCAAAGGTGCCTTCACCGGCGCCATCAATGACCGCAAAGGCCGTTTTGAAGCCGCCCATCTCGGCACCATCTTCCTTGATGAGATCGGCGAAGTATCGCCGGCCATGCAGGTACGTTTGCTGCGCGTGCTGCAAGAGATGGAGATCGAACGCGTCGGCGACACCAAGACGCGCAAACTCGATGTACGCGTGGTCGCCGCGACGAATAGAGTTCTGGAAAAAGAAGTCGAGAAGGGCACCTTTCGCGCCGATCTCTATTACCGCCTCAACGTCGTCTACCTGCAGATCCCCCCTCTGCGGTCGCGGATCGAGGACATTCCGCATCTGATCGAATACTTCCTCGGCGTGTACTGCCAACGCAACACCAAATACATTGAGACCGTGCACCGTGAAGTCATCGAAGCCATGTGTCAGTACCCATGGCCCGGCAATGTTCGCGAATTGGAAAACTGCATCGAGAAAATGATTGTCATGGCCCCCGGCAAGGAGCTGACCACCGACCTGCTGCCCCTGGCGATCATGGCCTTTGACCCGCATCAGGAGACCGACAAGCAGCACGGCCTGGCGAGCTTCGAATCGCGGCTCAAAAGCTACATGCGCGCCGAGACCCACGGCGCGCTTGAACGTGGTGCCAGCGATCTCTACGACACCGTACGCAACAAGTGGGAACGCTACCTGTTCGAATCGGTTTTGGCCGCCACCAACAATAACAAATCCAAAGCCGCTCATCTCCTGGGCATCACCCGCAATACCCTCGGCGCCAAGCTCAAGGAATTGTGTGAAGAAAAGCGCGAATGGACGGTTGATTAGAGCGCGACCGGTGGCGAGCGCGAAGCTTTGAGACCCACTCATTTTCGTACTTCACCTAGCTTGGCTTTTCCACCACGTCGTCCACGCTGACGGCATCGCGCCCAGATTCTGACCGGTGGCGGTTTCCAAGCCGTGCTGGGCGGCATCGCGAACCCGCCGTGAGGCATGCCCGAGTGCTGCGATCAGATCAGAAATCGCTGCTGTGCCGAGGGCTTTGTCTGCCGCCAAGGCACCCATCACCGCCACCGAGAAATCCACGTCACCGGCATTGGCGACCAGTGCCGTACGCAGCGCAGGCAGATGCATGGGATCGGCCACACGGGTAAGCGCCGCCACTGCCGCCATCCGCTCGCTGCGATCTCTGGCGGTCAGGTGTGTGGCAATCGCAGCTCCGGCTTCGCGGCTTTCCAATTCACCCAGCAAACGCAAGGCCGCTGATCTCGCGCCGACCTCGGGCAGATCCAGACGCGCCAGGAGTGGTGGGAGATCGATGGGCGTTTTTGCCGCCAAGCGCACCAGAGACTTGGCGGCAGCTTGGCGTACCACGACATCGGTGTCATCCAGAGCCTTGCGCAACTCCGGTATCGCCAGTGGAAAACCAAGGGTGCCCAGATCCCAGGCCGCCTGCGCCCGCACGCCAGCATCCGCATCATGCAGCTTGGCGATGACCGGCAGGGCCGCGGCTTGCGGATCGGCCTGAGCCGGCGACTCACCCTCTTCCTCGGCAAGCAATTTGGCGATCTGCCGGTCGCGGTCAGCCGCACTGCGATTCAATTTGCCGAGCGAGGCCGCCGCACTGCCGGCGCCTTTTTCCAGGCCATAGAAACTGACCACCGCCGAACGCGTGCGCAGGCGATCGAGGATAGCGACCGCCGCATCATCGACCGTCACCTCCGGGTCGGCCGATAAGCGCATGAAGAGGTTATTGGCCGCCACCTGCAAACTGGGCATTTTTTCCGCCACGCTGTTCATCATCGCCACCCGCCAGGTGGCGGGCCGCTTGCCATCCAACAGCGCGTCAGAAATGGCCTCGATGGTCGCTGCCACTTCGATTATCGTGGCGGCGGCGGCGAATTGCGCCGCCCCTTCCGGCTGGTCGATGGCGAGGGCGTGCTTGGCCAAGGTGATTGCCGCCGCTCTGTCACCGGCGAGGTATTTCGGCAGTGTTTCCAAGCAGCGTTCGCGCAGCCGCGTCGGCGTAGCTGAATCGATCGCCCGGGCCAGCAGCAGCGGCCCCAGCTGATCGACCTGGGCCGCCAACAATCCGTCGAGCGCGGCGTTGGCGGTTTCGCCATCGGCCGCATTGAGCAAGCCACGCAGTACCTCAATCGCCCGCCGCCGTTCGTCATTGACGCTGATGGTGTGATCGGCCAGTTGGGCACCCAAGGTCACGGTTGCCGCGCGCACACGGCTGGCTTCAGCCAAACGCGTCTCGACAATCAATTGCTGCACTGCTGAAGGCCGCGCCAGCCACACCGTGAGTAGCAAGGCGACTACGGCGGCGGCGGCGATGCCGGCAATCAGCTGCGGTTGGCGGCGCACCAGAGAACGGCCAGCGCGCCACCATTGCACCACCAACGGCGGATGGCGGGCGACCACTGATTCGCCAGCGAGCAGGCGTTGCAGGTCCGCCCCCAGGTCGCTGGCGCTTTGATAACGCCGCGCCGGCTCCTTTTCCAGGCAATGCAGAATGATCGCATCCAGATCGGGATCGAGGGTCGGCTCCAAGCGCAATGGCGCCACCGGCTCATCGTTGATCACCGAACGGATGGTGTCGAACAGAGTGTCGCCGACGAATGGCCGCTTATGCGTTGATATTTCGTATAAGATGACTCCTAACGAGTACACGTCACTACGCTGATCCACATGCGGGCCATCGCCGCGCGCTTGTTCGGGCGACATGTAGGCCGGAGTGCCCATCACCGCGCCACTTAATGATTGAAAACTGTTCGAGGAAAAATCCTTGGCCAAGCCGAAATCCATCACCAACGGCCGGCCGGTGCTATCGATGAGGATATTCTGTGGCTTGAGATCACGGTGGACAATGCCCTTGAGGTGCGCGTGCGCCAAGGCATCGCACACCTGACACATCCAATGCAGCAGCGTTGCCAAATCAGTGCCGTCTTCGCTGATAACCTGCGCCAATTCTTTGCCGCGGATGAAATCCATGGTGAAGTAATGCCGACCGGCCAATTCACCGGCATCATGCACGGCGACGATGTGCGGATGGCGCAACTGCCCCGCCGCCCGCGCCTCACGTATGAAGCGGGCGACGGCGATGTTGCCGGCGCCCTCACCACCAATCAGGACTTTAAGTGCCACATCGCGCTTCACCGCTGGATCATGGGCCAGGTAAACCACGCCCATGCCGCCACGGCCGAGCTCACGGATGATGCGATACCGCCCGAACATGCCGACCAACGAGCCCGTGGCATCGACGCTGGGCAGCAAGGATCCAGGCATTGCGGTCTGCGTGGCTAGCGAAGCGGTGGTCGCGGGTGTGGATGCTGGCAGCTCGCCATCCCACTCTTGAAACAACGCCTCTGGCGGCGGTGGCTGCCGAACCTCCGCAGGCGTGGTGCTGATGATCGTCGGCATATTGGCGGCCGACGGGCTCTCGGCGGCCAGGGATTGCTGGCATTTCGGACACGGCCGCACTTGATCCAAACGGATGCGGCAGGGCTTTGAACGCACCCCGCATGCACACACGAAGACGAGCGGCTCACGTGGTAACAACGGCTTGCCGCAGGCGCACAGCGGCACCTGGCCAGTGACGGCAGTAGCGACCATGGATGAGGTGCCGCAGCCGCTACAAACCAGGGAGATCGACATGACGTCAAGCTTCCCAGGCTTTGCCGTGAGTTGCAAGACTGGAGCGCTGACTAAGAGCGGCTCTTACTGACGCTGTTGAATAATATCCAACGCTGCATTGCGGTAGGCTTCGGCAAGGGTCGGAAAGTTGAAAGTATGGTCGACGAAGACATCGATGTCGTCATTATGCAGCAAGGCCATCTGTCCGATCGAGGTCAGTTCACCGGCACTCTCCCCGACCACTTGCAGGCCCAGCAGCTTGCGTCCCTTGGCATCGGCCACCAGTTTGAGCAAACCGTTTTCATTGGCGCCGATGAGGCCACGTGAGACTTCGTTGAAGGTGGCACGTCCCACCATACAGGCGCCAAAACGTTTGATCGCGTCGGCTTCGGTTAGTCCGATGCTCGACATTTCGGGAATGGAATAAATACCGGCCGGAATCAGCTCGGGCGCCGACCCTCCCGGCATGCCCAGCGCATGGCGGATGGCGCGACGGCCCTGTTCCATGCTGGCGCTGGCCAACGACGGTGCACCTGCCACGTCGCCGCAGGCATAGATATGTCCCACCAGCGTCTGCCCGTGTTCATTGACCGAGATCAGACCGCGCTCGGTGGGAACCAGGCCGGCAGCTTCGATATCGAGGCCATCCAAGCACGCGATACGCCCCTGGGCGCTGAAGAGCTTCTCACTAACGATGACGCGACCATCGGTGAGTGTGGTCACCACTTGCGCCGAGCCGGAATCATGCACCACCGACGCCAACTGCGCCCCGCCAAGGTATTCTGAACCGGTAGCGGTGAACGAGGCGAGAAAGCGCTCGGTGAGTTCCGGGTCGAGAAAGGCCAAGGGCCGCTCTGCCCGGTCAATCATCGTCACCTTGGTGCCCAAAGCGGCAAAGATCGAGGCGTACTCGGTGGCGATGACGCCAGCCCCGAGCACGGTCAGCGTGCGCGGCAGATAGATCAGCGACAGGATCGAATCGCTGTCGAGGATATGCGCATGATCGATCGGCACCTCGGCCGGGGCGCGCGGACGGCTGCCGACGCAGACGACGATCACCGGAGCGGTGAACGTCGTCGTCGCCCCGCGTACCGATTGAATCTTGATGGTATGGCTATCGATGAACTTGGCGCGCCCGTGACAGCGTTCGACACCAGCGCGGGTGAGCTGGTCTTTCAGGTAGCGCTGATGCCCGCGGATGACTTCCTCCAAGCGGCTCATCAAGCTGGCGACCTGCACTTCCTCGCCCATTTCAAAGGGCAGCTCGACCCCGCTTTTGCGGCGGAAGCTCGATAGGGCCAAGGCGGTTTCACGCAGCGTTTTTGAAGGGATCGTACCGCGGTGCACGCATTGCCCACCGACCTGCGGATCACGTTCAATCATCATCACCCGTTGCGCCGCGGCCGCCGCCTGCAGAGCCGCGTGATGCCCCGCCGGACCGCTGCCGATGACGATTACATCATAGTCGAACCCACTCATGCCATCATCTCCACCGACATTTTGACCTTGGGCCCGAAGGCGATCAGCGCCTCCATCTCATCCGGATAGATGTTCAGTTCGCTCAACAGCGGATGATCGTTAACGTCGGCGTTCGTGATCTTTTTAGGACCCTTCAACAGCAAGTGGGCCAGGTCGTCGGCCAGAGCGGTCATCATCGCCTGGTTGCGGGCGGTGGGCGCTTTCAGCGGATCATGATGAAACTGCACGACCTCGGCCAGACGCACCGGCAGCTTCCAGAATTTGATCATATCCGCGCCGACGCGTGGGTGCAGCGAACCGATCACCCCATCAGCCGCCGCGAAATCGAAGGGTACCTGGCACTCTTTGCAGATAGCGATGATTTCTTGCAACAACACTGGCCGGGCCATATCGTGCAGCAGACCGCAGAGAAAAGCCTCTTCGACATTTAGGCGTCGGCTGCGGGCGATTTCCTGGGCAAAAAGAGCCGTCGCCAAGCAATGCTTAAATTGCAACTTTACCAAAGCCTCGTGGCCGGGGACTTGGAACACCTCGCCTTGGCAACTGATCACCAAGGCCATTTCACGAACTTTAACCACGCCCAAACGCGCCAACACTTGGTCCAGCGATACCAGCTGTGTGCCGGCCCCGTACAAAAGCGAATTGGCCAAACGCATCAAATTACCGACCATGGCCGGGTCGCGCGCCACTACGGCCGCAAGTTCGCGCAAATCGGTAGTCGGATCATTACACAATTGCACCACTTTACTGGCGGCCTCGGGCAGCACCGGCAAAGTTAAAGCGCCCTTCAAAACCCGCTCGGCGAGCCGGCGAAGCACCGTCGGATCGAGCTGGGCAGAAACACCGGCGGACTGAGCGAGCATACCTCAGCGTACCTTATAAACATCTGCGGCGCAACGTCAGCTTGAAGGACACAGGCACCCTCAGGCGGCACCGAACCATTCTCAGGAGCCTAAAGTATGCGGTAAGCAGATTTATTTAGAGGTTAATGCGCATGAATTATCCGCAAATTTTTCCCGATCACTGACTCATCTAAAGGATTATGGACGGCGAAAGATCTGCGAGGTATACTGCCCCGGAGACTTTGCCGATGGCGCGTCAACCGCTATGCTCGGTGCAATTTGAGTTCAGCAGCGGATGTGCCCGCCTGCGTCTTTGCCGCCCCGACCACTATAATGCCCTCGATATTTCCACCCTCGCCGAACTGCTGGTGACATTGGAGGAAGCCGCCGGGTTACACGCTCCGCTTATCCTCTCAGGGGAGGGCAATGTTTTCAGCTTGGGCTGCGATGTGCGTGAGTTGGCAGGTTTCTGTACGGAATCAGCAGCGACGTACAGCCGGCTAGGGCAACAAGTCGTACGCACTCTCGAATCGTGGCCAGGGGTCACCATTGCCCACCTCAACGGCTACGCCTTAGGGACGGGTCTCGAACTGGCCTTGGGTTGCGACCTTTTAGTAGGCGAGTCCGGCGTACGTATCGGCTTACCCGGCTTAGCCTGGGCTTTGGTTCCATGCTTGGGTGGCCTGCGGCGACTGCACCAGCGCGTCGGCCCGGAGATAAGCAGTGATCTGTTCCTACGTGGCCAGATGCTCGACGCTGATAGCGCGTTGCAGGTCGGCTTGTTGAATCGCATCGTGCTCAATGCCGATGAGGTTGATCACTTAGCGCACTCGGTTTCCGATTTCACCCCGAGTGCCGTCAGTGCCATCCGCGAACTGCGCTTGCGCCACCATGGTCCGGCCGACGCCACCAGCGAAACCATCGAGGCCGACCTCTTTGCGCAATCCTTCACCAACGGGGAATGCCAACGCCGTCTCCGCTCCCTCCTCTGAAAACGGTGGGAGGTACGCATCTGCGGCGTTGCCGAAAACCTAGCATGGCGCCTGCCATGCGTCGGCTTCCGGCGCCTTGCATATGCATACCTCCCACCGTTTTTAGCAATACAGGACCCGCGGAACCCGACGTACCGACTTGACGTGACCTTCGGTGTGGTTTGTAAAACGGTTTGGCCTTTCATTTGGCCGCAGGCCGGCAGGGGCGAAGTCCCCGCCCTGCAAAAAACGCAGTTAACGGCCAACAGAACTAATCGGGCGCCGAGTGGCGGTGGCGGGATAAAATCTGGCGTGACCTTCGGTGTGGTTTGTAAAACGGTTTGGCCTTTCATCAGGCCGCAGGCCGGCAGGGGCGAAGTCCCCGCCCTGCAAAAAACGCAGTTTACGGCCAACAGAACTAATCGGGCGCCGAGTGGCGGTGGCGGGATACAATCGGCGAAGCCGATCCCGCCACGTTTTCAGCGGCTCCGCTGAAAACGAGCCACGACAAAGCCCGGGGGTAGGCCAAAGGCCGTAGGGGCGAAGCCCCTGAAGCAAACTAACCAGTGAAGGCGTCTGGCTGGCGTTGGAACTTTACTGGCACCACCGGGCCATCCCAAATGACTTCGAGGATGGCGTTGGTGACGCTGACGATGCGGTAGCGACGTTCACCGAGCTCACGGGTGAAATCGGCGTCATCGAGGATGCGTACCGTCAGTGTGTCGTGATCGACCGAGGCCATCCCCTGTTCGGTATTGGCCATGCCCAACACCACCAGCGTCGAGGTCAGCTCCGCACCACCACCAGGCTGGATGCTCAGCGATATACGGTAACCACCTTGCTCGGTTACCCAGGTGCCGACGCAATCGGCTAACACCACCTCGGCAGCAGCGGCGTGTGAGTCCGTCATTGTTAGAAGCAGCGCCAACATCAGACATGGGATAGAACGCATGGGGACGACCTTATACGATTATAGACGCGGGGTCGGCATGACGTGGTTGGTCGATGCTCGGATGCAGCGAGCGGTCGGTAATCGGGCGCCGTTCTTCTTTTTTATGGGCGCCACTTTCGGTCAGACGCTCAACCGCCTTGCGCCGGGCATCCTGATTCAACTCCAGGCGGATCTTGTCCCAGTCAACCGGCATGCCGGCCTCCAGACGCTCACGCGCGGTGTCGACCAGATCGGTTTCTTCCGCCAATGTCGCCAGCTGTTCGAGCACATCCTTGGCATCAGCGACACGGTCATCCATCTGCAGCAGCACCACCGCATCGCGATAACAGCGCACCGCCTGCCGCGGGTCGCTCTGGCTGTTGTAGACTTCCGCCAATTGCAGTACCAAATCGGCATTCTTCGGATGGCTGGCGACCAGGCGCGTCAGCAACTCGACGGCCTGCTCGTACTTGCCTTCGGCTAACACCTCTGCCAGCAATTCATTGCCGGCGGCGAGCTCGCCAGCGTGATCGCCGACCCGGCGCAGCAACTCGATCAACTCGCTGTGCGCCTCATAGCCGGGAGCCAGGAGGATGCGCTTGCGCGCATGTTCCAAGGCGATGCCGTTGTTGTTGGAGCGCACCGCCAGACGCACCACCTCCGCTTCGATGCGTTCGAGCTCCGGCGATTTCAATTCTTCAGCGACTTCTGCCAAACGCACACGAATGATCAGATCGTCTGGACGCATGCGTGAGGCCTGCACCAGCAGCTCACGGGCTGATTCGAGATCACCTGAACCACGTGCCAGGTCGACGGCAAACAAGTACTGCCGCGTGGCTTCGAGACGATCCCCCTCACGGTTCATGACCAGGGCCAAACGCGCGCGCAACGGTGCGTTGCCCGGAAGTTTGGCAACGGCGGTCTCGAGCATGGCGCGGGCCTCTTTGCGCAGGCCCTGGGCCAGGGCGGCGTCGGCTGCTTTCGTCCACAGTTGGCCGGCAAGCCCGTCTTGCTTTAGACGCAGGCGGACCTTGGCCGACCATTCGAGCACGTCGAGTTGATGCGGATCGAGTTCGAGAATACGTTCGAGGGTACGGGCGAGATTCGGATCATCTCCGGACTTTTCTTGAGCGGCCGCCGACAAGCGCAGCTGCGCCGTGGCCCCGTCGCGATCACGCCGCCGCTCATAAGCTTTGGCCAGCCATTCATGAGCCATGACCTCGGCCGGATCAAGCTTGGCCAGCAGCTCGTACATGGTCAGCAGCAACTCGTCGCTGGCGGGATGGCCAGCCCCTCGATGCACGTTGAGCGTGGTACGCAGAATTTCGACCGCCGCATCCTTGTCACCCGACCACACCATCAATTCGGCGCATTCACGGGCGTAGTCGCAGCGTCCAGGCTGCAGGCGCACCAGCTCACGCCACGCGGTGACTGCTTCGGGCAGGCGATCAGCTTCGTGCAGCGCGCGGGCAGCCAATTCCAACTGCAGCGTTGCTTGCTCACTGTCGCCCAGACCGACAAACAAGCGCGCCAGCATCAGCCCGGTGGTGGCACTGTCGGCGCCGAGGTCCTGGGCTTCACGCAAAACCTGCACCGCTTGGTCGAAAGACCGCCGGCGCTCGTACAGACGTGCCAATTCCAACAACGCCTGAATGGCCTGCACATGGTCATCGAGCGAGACATGCAGGGCCACCAACTGCGTCAGCGGGCCCTCTTTGTCAGCCCCCAGGCGCAAGGCGTTGTGCAAGGCAGCGGCGGCAGCTTGCAGATCTACTAATTGGGCGGCGGCGGCGAGGCAGCTTTCGGCCGCCAGGGTCTTGTCGCCTGAGCGCTCGGCCAGTTCAGCGATTTGCAGATGAATGCGCGGTGTATCGTGACCGAGGACCAAGGCCCGTCGGTATAAACCGAAGGCTTTGCGGAAATTACCAGCCTGGTTGGCCACATCCGCCTGAATGACCAATTCTGCTGCGGTGGAAATGCGGATGATGCCCAAGGCACGCAAGGCGACGATCGCCAAGGTCGCGCGAAAAGTCGGCATGCGATACGATTCGAGATAAGCGCCGCACGGAATCCCATCACGCCAATCGAGCAGAAAGGTGCGCGAATCTGGAGTCAGCGTGGGTATCTCGGCCAGATCTGGTACCCGTAACAACGTATCCCAAGCATTGGGAATTTGCCCAGCGATGGCCGACAGCTCATCCTGACGGCGCAGGCATTCGAGAAGGATGGCACTCGGACTGACCGACACCCCGAGCTTTACCTGCGCATCCGCCCAGGCATCAACGCGGTTGCGTTCCTGAAATTCAAGATCGGGAGAAGTCCAGGTGAGGATATTGGTGAACTCCTCTTCGAACAACATGTCGATCGCATCCAGGGCGCCATCGACATCGATCAGTTTTTTATCCAACAATGCCTGCAACAGCTGGTGCGGACCGGCGCCATCCGGCAGGCTGGTGATGGTCGGATGCATTCGTTCGCGACTGATGTTGCCCGTCCAGCACATGGCGCGCGAAAGGAAATCTGGGCGCATGCCTGAAACGG
>JAYVTR010000114.1:0-3268 GCA_043788625.1 Planctomycetota bacterium | reverse complement strand
CGCAAAATCCCAGAAATGCAGCAGCGAACGCAGCGCGCAACGCCAGCGTCGCCACTGCGGCCGCAGACGTTGCCAATAGGCGATGGTCGCCTGGCGGGCCCGGCGGTCGCTTAACCAAAACCAGATGGCCGGACACGCCACCAGGACATAGCCTATGTCACGCCCACCCCAGCGGACGCAGGCCGAAATTACTGCCGTACCCCAGCTGCCGCCGTAACTGCGACCCTGCCAGGCACGCGCGCCAGGCACCTCAGACACGCGTCCGCCACCACATCGCTGCCGCCCAGGTCAGGCCGGCCGCAATGGCAGCGCAACCGGCCATCACCGGCAGCGAACCCAGCAGCCAATCGCCCAGCCACGGCGACAACGAGGCCCACGCCCCCTGCTGTTCGATACCCTGGCGCAGCGCCGTCAGATCAGGCCAGCTGGCGGTGCGCAGCCAATGCCCGAGCACCACTTCCAAAGCAAACCAGGCGGCCAGCAACGGCCCAAAGCTGATGTTCGAGGCCAGTAACGTGACGCCGAGATTGAGACGAAAGACCATCGCCAACCACACCGCCAGCCACATCTGCGCGCCGGGCACCGGCGCCACGCCAAGAGCCGCACCTACCGCTGCCGCCTCTGCCAGCCGCACTGGCGACAGGCCGCTGGTGAAGGCTTGCCGCCACCCCCTCCAGCCATTTTCCGGCCATGGCATCAGGCGTCGCAGCACCAAGCGGATGAACGCCCGTGCCGTGCGCCATGAATCAGCCCACGCACGAAAATGGCTGATGCGATCCGCCGGATACAGCACCGCCACTGGCAGCATGCGCAGCGGCACGCCGCGCCACACGGCGCGCACCAGTGATTCGATTTCAAATGCGTAACGGCCGGCGCCGACGTCGAGCTGCTGCATGACCGGCAAGGGATAGACGCGCAGTCCGGTCTGATTGTCGTGCGGCCACACGCCGCACGACACCCACGTCCACACGCTCGTCCACCAGCGACCGAAACGTGACGCCCGCGGAGCCCCGGCCATGTCGCGCACGCCCAACCACAACGCCTCGGGCTGGGTCATCGAAGCCTCGGCCAAGCGCGCGGCTTCGGCCGGAGGATGCTGCATATCGGCGTCGATGGTCAGCACCTGGCGGTAGCCGACGGCGGCGATCTCGGCCAGGCCGAGGCGCAAGGCCGCGCCCTTGCCTTGATTGTGCGGCATGGTGACCAATTGATCTGCCCCCGCCTGGCGGGCAGCCTCGCCACTGCCATCATTGGAACCATCATCGATGACGATGATCCGTTGCGCACCGAGCGCACGGCATCCGGCGATCACCGCCCCCACCGTATGCACATGATTGTACACCGGGATGAGCACCGGCACCGACGCAGGCCAGCTGGTCACACCGTCACCGACTGACCGACAACAGGTATTCCAAGACCAACGCGTGATCGGCCTCGGGGATGCTGGTGCGCTTACACATCTTGATCACCACTGCCGGCCACTCCGCAGGTGTCACCTCGGTTGGGGAAGGATAACCATGGCAGCGCCGACAGTTGGTGATCACCAGCTGGCGACCGAGCTCCACACGCTCAGCACTGCTGGTAGGAGTGGTGACGAGGAAGCTTGCCACTTGCTCGGGCGTCGCCGCTGCTGGCGGAGGGTTGCTCCGCGACGGACAGCCGACCAATCCGCTCAGCGCCACCAGCGCCAGCCCACAGTACCACCAGCTTCGTTGACTTTTGCTCATGAAATATGCGCTTCCTGGGGCAGCAGAAGAACCTCGCTAGCGATACCATCACTCGTCTCACGGACCAGCACCGGCTGTGGCGACGTCCATGGCACCCCCGCCAGGGCGGCGGTCGGCCACCACACGCCATGCTGGCTGACGCTGGTGCGGCGCTGGCTGCCACCACGTCGTGCGGCGATGGCTTCTTCGGCAGGTGTAGCGCCACCGGCATCGATGAGCAGCACTGGCGGCACCTGACCGGGCGTGGCGATGATCCAGCCAGGGCCACCGCTGGTCAGCAACAGCGCCGTGGCCCCCCCGCCGATGGGAAAGGGACAATTGCTGAGCTCACCGGCGATACGCCGGCTCCAGGTATTGGGCAAATCCACCGCCACCACTAAAGCACTCGGGGCACGCCCCGTCACCAGCATCATCTGCGCCCAGCGCAGGGCGCCCAAGCCACTGCTGGCACCGTTGGAAATGGTTGCCGTCGGCCCATGGATGGCCAGCAGCTCACCGAGCATGCCGGTGGCATGGTGATGTACGCTGGTGGTGAAACTGGCCGGACTGGCCACCGCATCGCCCCATTGCGCCAGGCCATCGATGAACGCCAGCGTGCTGTGCACGCTGCCCCAGGCGGTGCCGACGACGATGGCGCTATCGGTGGCAAGGGCCTTCAGCTGCACGGATGGCAGGCCATCGACCGCCGCCACCACCAGCGCCGCCAACGGATCCATGCGCCGTGACTGGGCCATTGAAACCCATGCCGGGCGTGGCGGACGAACCTCGCCGGCAACCACCGTTGCCGCTGCCTGGATCACCACCGGCCGGCTCTTTTCCAGGCCACTCATGCGCGACCTAAAAGCATGGCGGCGTTCACGCCACCAAAAGCCAAGCAGGTGACGAGCGCGGTGTCGACCACTGCCGCACGCGTGGTGGTGACCACGTCGACATCGGTCAACGGTGTGCCCGCCCACGCAGCGGTAGGAACCAGCACCTGTTCGCGCAGCGCGAGCATGGCTGCGGCCAAGCCAAAGCCGGCAGCCGCACCCATGGTATGGCCGATGCCGCGCTTGCTGGAACTCACTGGCACATGGCCAAAACACTGCGCCAGGACCTGCACTTCGCAGGCATCGTTGTCACGCGTACCGGTGCCGTGCGCAGCAACGAACGACACCGCTGCCGCATCCGCTCCGCCATCGGCCAAGGCGGCAGCGATAGCCGAGCTCAACCACGTGCCACGCGGATCAGGTGCCGTCGCATGGTGTGCATCGGCGGTGAGGCCCCAGCCCAGCAGCCGCGCCAGCACTGTCGCCCCGCGCTGCCGGGCATGGGCCTCGTCTTCGATGACCAGAGCCACGGCGCCTTCGCCCAGGCTCATCCCCGCGCGTTCGGCACTGAACGGTTGGCAGCCCCGTGCATCGACGATCTGCAACGAATGGAAGCCGGCCATGGTCAGGCGGGTCAAGGCATCGGCACCGACTACCAGCACCGCCGGCACCAACCCGGCACGTATCCAGGTAACGGCTTCGGCCACGGCCCCGGCCGTACTGGCACAAGCC
>JAYVTR010000113.1:0-14591 GCA_043788625.1 Planctomycetota bacterium | reverse complement strand
ATCGAGTCTTGCGCCGATATCGCCATCAGTCCCCTGGCCGCCACGCTGGCGCAGACTGATCGCCCTTTGCTGCTCGCTTTGGCCGAACGAATTTCGCTGACCGACACCAACCACGTCGCCCGCAGCCGCCGCCTGCGCCTGCGTGCCGACCTCCAATATGCGGCGGGCAATCACAGCGCCGGCAAACGTTATGCCCAGGAAGCCTGGGACGCCGTCTCAAA
Source organism: Planctomycetota bacterium (assembly GCA_043788625.1). Classification (GTDB taxonomy): domain Bacteria; phylum Planctomycetota; class UBA11346; order UBA11346; family UBA11346; genus CAIUVD01. Next base: position 14,370 of record JAYVTR010000113.1, on the reverse strand, counting down.
CGAGGTGGCGGTTGCTCAAGGTATGCACCAGGCCCGCCATGTCAGCCAGCGCCCGCTCGACAGCACCGGCACATGCGAGCTAGCAGCGCGCTTCGACTTGGCCGGTGGCTGGAGCGACACCCCGCCGTACTGCCTCGAACGTCCGGCCAAGGTGCTCAACCTGGCCATTGAGCTCGATGGCCAACGACCAATCGGTGCGCATGCCGAGGCCCTCGCCGAACCGATCTGGGAGCTCTCCATCGCCGGTCTTGAACCGGTACGCCTGAGTGCGCTGCACATTTTTCCCGATGGCGGACTGACCGATCCCTACGCCTTGCCCAAGGTGGCCTGTGCGGTGATGGGCTTCGGCTCGGCGGCGGGTATTTCCCAAGGTGTACGCTTGCGCTGTTGGTCACGGGTGCCCAAGGGGAGTGGCCTGGGCAGTTCGAGTATCTTAGCGGCGGCCATCTGTACCGCATTGGCCGAGGTCGCCGGTGACGACACCGATCCCTTCACCATCTGCACCTGCGTCCTGGCCGTCGAGCAGGCCCTGACCACGCGCGGCGGGTGGCAGGACCAACTCGGCGGATTATTACCCGGTGCCAAACTGCTTACTAGTCTGCCGACCCGACCGCTGCGCATCCGCTGCGATACCGTGAACCTTGCGCCACGGGTGGTCACCGACCTGCACGAGCATCTGGTGATCGCCTATACCGGCATCAGCCGCCTTGCCCGCGACGTCTTGCAGCGCGTAGTCAGCGGCTATCTCAGCCGCGATGCCTTGGTGGTCGGTGGCATCCAGCGCTTAGTCGAATGCGCTGAACATGGTCGCGGGCTGTTGGGCAACGGCGACCTTGCCGGACTGGGCGGCTTGTTCCGTGAAGTCTGGCGACTCCATCAAGATCTCGACCCGAATTGCAGCAATCCGTCAGTTGATCGGTTGCTGGCGCCAGTCCACGACTGGTCGCATGGCTGGAAATTGGCCGGCGCTGGCGGTGGCGGTTTCGTGGCCATCATGGCCAAGGATCGCCCGGCGGCACAACGCATTCGCACTTATTTAGCGGAACAGCCAGGAGTGCGGGTTTATCAGTGGAATTTGGGCTGAGATAGTGAGTAGCTGGGAGCTCGAAGCCGCGAACGACCAGCGCCAGCGACTAGCACCATCAAGTATCCCATGACGCCGCTGTGACGCGGTGGGTGACGCAAAACCTCAGCCCACGGAATTTTCAATAATCCCAGGCGCATTTTTTTAATAACCTCACACCATCATGGCCGATCCTTTCTCAATCCTGCATGGCCTGGCCCAGGCCAGCCAGGCGACCTTGACGACGACCGGTCTCAGCGGCCATATTTTTTCCTATCGCGATCTTTATTCGGCCTTTGGTTTCGTCGCCCTGTTAGCGATGTTCAATGGCCTGCTGGTGATGGCGTGCCTGGCGCTGGCGGCACTGAAATATGCCAACCCGCGCCTCCTGTTGTTGGGCAAGGCGACCTTCCTGCTGTCGTTGACGCTGCAGGGCATCCTCGGCCTGGCGCCAATCGCCCTGATCGTGCACGCCTGGACAAAAGGCGAAGGCGCCAGCCTCGCCGTTTACGGCATGCCGCTGCTGCAGTTGGCCTTCATCACGCTGGTGATTTTCTACCAGATCCGCGTGGTGGTCTTGTATGCGCGCGTGCGCAAATCGGTCGCAGCCGGTACATAGAACCTGCCCACGCCAACTGCCTATTGGCATCGTGTTGCCGACAAGATGGTTGAGCGCATGTCGCTGTCCGCATGGTTATCAACCACCCGTCCTAAGACCCTTGCCGCCGGGGCAGTGCCCGTAGCGGTTGGCACGGCTTTGGCCGGGACGGTGACGACCATTGATTGGATGGTGGCTGGCGGCTGCCTGTTAGGGGCTTTGCTCATTCAAATCGGCTGCAATTTCGCCAATGATGCCTTTGACGCCCTCAAAGGCGCCGACACCGCTGCCCGGCTCGGACCGCAGCGCGCCGTCGCCTCTGGGTTGATCAGTGCCCGCGCCATGCTCAGCGCCACACTCGTGGTGTTGGCCCTCGCCTTGGCCCTTGGCTTATGGTTGAGCAGCATCGGCGGCTGGACTGTCTTTGCCCTGGGCAGCATCTCGCTGGGGTGCGCCGTGGCTTACACGGGCGGGCCATATCCACTGGCCTATATCGGCCTGGGTGATCTCTTCGTGTTGCTGTTTTTCGGGTTGTTTGCGGTACTTGGCTCGGCCTGGCTGCAAATCGCCGACATGGCCGCACCGCACCTGCCAGCGCGTTGGTGGTGGGTTGCGGTGGGTCTGGGCCTGCAGGCGACGGCCATCATCTGCGTCAATAATCTGCGCGACATCAGTACCGATGCCCCGGCCGGCAAGCGCACCCTGTGCGTGCGTCTGGGCGATCGCAGCAGCCGCTGGTATTACCTCGGCCTGCACTTGGCGGCGGCCTTGGCATACCTGCTCGCTGCTGCCTTCAGCACGCCTTTGACCCGCGATCCACTGGTGTGCGCAGCAATGATTGCGGCCGTTGGTGGCTTGTTGTTAGCCAAAGGCGTCATGCAGGCGCAGGGTGCCCAACTCAACGTGTACCTTGCACGCTCGGCGGCCCTCGAACTGGTGACGGGTGCGGCGCTCACAATCTTGCTTAGCATTTAATTCCGATGCCTTGTCACCTCTACCGTTGCGATCTCCCCCTGTTGCGGCCACTCACCACCGCCCGGGGAATGATTTCATCGCGCACCACCTGGGTGATCGAGATCGTCACCGATTCGGGCGCCCGCGGTTTTGGCGAAGCCGCCCCGCTGCCTGGCTTTGGCGGTGAAGAGCCGGAAGTCTGTGCCCACGTGCTCAACCTGGCGGTGACCGCCCTGACCAGAGACGCCGTCAGCCGCTGGTTGGAGCGCGGCAAAGCAGACGCCCCACTCGGTCATCAATTGGAACCGCTGCTGGCCAAGGCCCCGTGCGCCCGCCATGCCATCGAAGGCGCGCTGATCGATCTGCTGGCACAGCATATACAACGCCCAGTCGCCGGCTGCTTGGCAGACAACGGTGCAGTGGTGGTGCCGGTCAACGCCTTGGTGGATGGCCCCGAAGACGCCCGCTGGGCAGTTGATCAGGGGTTCAAGACCATCAAAGCCAAGGTCAGCGGCGAGCCGCCGCAGGCAGCGGCGCGAACCTTCGAATTGCGTGCTGCCATCGGCTCAATGGTGAAGCTGCGTGTCGATGCCAACGCCAACTGGAACTTCGAGCAGGCGCTGAACTTCTGCGAGATGACGCATCTGGCAAACCTGGAGGTGGTCGAGCAGCCAATCGACCATTTGTTGACTCGGGCACTTGAAGACCTCGCACATCTACGCCGCCGTACCGGCTGCCACATCGCCATCGACGAAGGCATCCGTGCCGCCGCCGATGTCGGTCGCGTTGGGGCCGCCCAGGCAGCTGACGTGGTGGTGTTGAAGCCGATGTTCTTGGGCGGCTGGCGACCCACCTGGCAGGCCGTGCAATTGGCGCGCACCTGCGGCCTGGGGGTGATCATCACCTCATCGTTGGATGGCTGTGTGGGTGTCGCTTTTGCCGCGCACATGGCGGCAGCGTGCAATCTTACCACCTATGCGCATGGCTTGGCCACCAGTGATCGCTTCGAAGCTGACCTCACCAGCGAACCGCTGCAGGTCAAGAATGGCAACCTGCTGATCCGTGAGCGACCGGGTCTGGGCATCGGTCGTCTGGCGAGCTAAGCCCGGCGATGATCGTCCTTCGCCCGACACGCGGTAACGAACGCTGGTGGCTGCCCGGGGCAGCGGAGGCCGCGCACTGGTTGCGCGCCACCCATGCGCCCGGCAGCCGCTTGGCATTGCGCGCCACCAGCACGCCAGCCACCGCCGCCTTGATCCAGGGCGCCTGGGCTGCCGGCATCTGCCTGGTGCCGCTCAGCCGTCGCCTGCCCGAAGCACAAGCCCAGGCTCTGGCCATCCAGGTCGGCTGTGCACGGATCCTCACCACCCTGCCGGCCTTCAGCGGCGACGCCGATCCCGGGAGCGACGGACATGACCCGGCGGCTCCCGGCCTGTTGTTGTTCACTTCGGGCACCGGCGGCGCACCCAAAGCCGTGTGCCTGTCGCGCCGGGCATTGCTGGCGGCAGCCGCGGCGGCGGCGCTGCGTCTCGAGCTCACATGCGATGATCGGTGGTGTGCCTGCCTGCCGCTCGATCACATCGGCGGTATCAGCACCATCCTGCGCTCGATGATCGCCGGTTTCAGCGTGCACCTGCACGAGACCTTCGACATCGCGGCGGTGCGCGCCGATCTCGACCGCGGCGCCAGCGGGGCGTCATTGGTACCGACCATGCTGCATCGCCTGGCAACGGCGGCATGGGCCCCCAGCCTGCGTGTATTGTTGATCGGCGGCGGACCCCTCGATCCAGCTTTGGCTAGACGCTCGTTGTCCCTCGGTGTCGCCCCCTGCCAGACCTATGGCCTCAGTGAATGCGCCAGTCAAGTGTGTACCTTGAGTCCGAGCGAGGCCGCCACCGGCATTGGTACCGCCGGTACGCCCGTCGTCGGCATGGAAGTATCCGTGACCACGGCGGGCATGATCCGTGTGCGCGGCTCGTCGCTGATGGATGGCTATTTGAACCTGCCAGCTCCCTTTGACATCGATGGTTGGTTTACCACCGGTGACCTCGGCCACTTTGATGAATGCGGACGGCTGACGGTACTCGGACGCCATGATGATGTCATAATTACCGGTGGCGAAAAAGTCGCACCGCATCTGGTTGAGGCGCACTTCGAACGCCATCCCGGCATTCTCGAGGCGGGTGTCTATGGCGAGGCCGATGCCGAGTGGGGGCAATGCGTATGCGTGGTGTTGGTAGCACGCCACGCACCGCTGAGCGATGCCGAAGTACGCGCGGTGAGCCGTGATCTGGCAGATTTCCAACGTCCCAAAAAATGGCAGTGGACTGCCACACTGCCGCGCACCGCCATGGGAAAACTGCAACGCCAACAGTTGCCACGCCAAGCCCCTGCTTAACCTCGCTTCATGCAATCTGCCAGCGCCGCCGTGACATCCTACGCTTTCAACCACAAGTGGTTTCGTTTGCCGGCGAATGTGGCCCTCGGCGATTGCCATGCGCTGGCAGTGGATGCGCGCGATCACGTGTACGTGCTGCAGCAGAACGGCGATGAGCGACAACCAGCGGTCTTGGAGTTCGACGCCAACGGCGCCTACGTCAACGGCTGGGGCCATCGTTTTGCCCGCGGTGCGCATGGCTTGGTCTATGATAAGCGCGGTAAAGACGAGTTCCTGTACATCATCGATCATGACTTGGCGACGGTAGTCAAATGCACGCTAGCCGGCAAAGAACTGCTGACGTTGAAGCCACCCAAACACGCGGCTTATGCCAATGGAAATGGCTATAAACCAACCGACGCCGCCATTGCCCCCAATGGCGACATCTATGTCACCGATGGCTACGGCGCCAGCCTGATCCATCGCTATAACGCCGCCGGCGATTACCAGCAGACCATTGGCTGGAAGGGCAACGGCCCCGGCCAGTTCGACTGTCCGCATGGCATCTGCATCGATACGCGCAGCGGCGAGCCGCTGCTGCTGGTGGCCGACCGCGCCAATGTCCGTGTCCAGGTGCTGACCCTCAACGGCGAACATCGTCAGAGCATCATCTCACGTGGGCTGCGCTATCCATGCACCGTGCGCGTGCATGGTGATGTGACCTTGATCCCGGATCTCTTCGGCGCAGTGCTGGTGTGGGACAAGGAGTACAGGCACGTAGCCACTCTCGGCGCGCACCCCGACATGCGCCCCGGCCAATGGCCAAGCCACGTCGCCGGCTATCCCAGCGTGCCACGTGAAGACCGCCTCGATGGCCGTTTCATCAGTCCGCATGGCATCGCCCGCAACAGCAAGGGCGTGATCTTCGTTGGCGAGTGGCTGCGCGATGGCGGCCGCCTGACGGCGTTGACGCCGGTCTGATTCTTCCACCAAGCTAGTCGGGCAAGCGCAGGCAGCGTTGTTGCGCCCACGACAGCCGCGCTCGCGTTGCCGCCGAAACAAGCTTGGGAAAATCGCACTGCTGTGGGTTTTCGGCAGCCGTGTAATAGCTGTGGATGACGCGTCGGCGGCGGCCGTCACGGTTGCAGGTGCCGCCGTGACGGCAGTGCGCATTCATGACCAGGACATCACCGGCAGCCAGCGTTGCCACCACCTGCTGCGGATGCGGATCGGCAATCGGTCCGCATAGCAGATGACTACCCGGCACCAGACGGGTGGCGCCATTGCCGGGGTCCATATCGTCAAGCACCCACAGGCTGTTGACCACCTGAAATGGCGCACCCGGTGATAACTCACCCCAATCGGCATGCAGGCCTTGATGACCCTGGCCGGCTTTGGGTTCGCGTGCATTGAGCGAGGATAGTGAAAAGGCCCGCTTCAGCACATGTTGCACCAAGCCCAGCACACGTGGGTGCGTCCACAGCGGATCGAAAAGCGCACCCTTATCCACCAAGTTGGCAAGCCGATCGGTGCCATCTTCTTGATGTACTTCACGGCCAGCGTGGTTGCCTTCGTTGGCGACCAAGGCATCGATTCGCGCCGCTAACGCCATGCGCCATGTGGGATCGATCAATCCCCGAAGCACGACAAAACCCTCACGTTCAATGTGGTGCGCTTCCTCGGTTGTCGGCGTGACCAGCGCTAGCGGCTCAATCTGTGACGCATTATTCATGGCTTTATGCTATCATTCCGCAAACGCACCTGGCCATGGTTGGATCCAACCTGACCTGGAGTTTTTCCACTTAGCGCCAAACTCTCAACATGGCTGACCTGTTGTACGCCGGGGTATTGGCGGAATGCCGCACCAGCTTTCCATCCCACGTGCATGAGCATTGGGAGCTCGTCTACTATGTCGAAGGCAACGGGACCCTGACCGTGGGCAATCGCCGTATCCCTTTTGCCCCCGGTACCATTGTCGCCCAGCCGCCGCACGTTGCCCATCATGAAGTCGCGCCCCAGGGCTATCGCTGCCTGTTTGTCGGCCTGCGCGGACCACGCGGCCACAGTCCCCTGGCGATCTGTGAAGACGACACACACGCATCGTTCCGCACCACCACCGAATTACTGGTGCGCGAATGCTGGCAAAAGGCCCCGGGATGGGAAGCTGCTGGCGAAGAGCTCATACGTCTTCTGTGGCGGTTGATCATGCGTTGGAGTGGCGGTGGCGATGACCTGGTACGCCAAGCCGAAGCCCTTTTTCTGCAGCACTTGAGTGATCCCGCGCTGCGCATCGCCACCGTCGCGCAACGCCTGAACACCCATGACGAGCTCCTACGTCGACGTTTCATCGCCGCCACCGGCCACAGCCCACGCGCCCATCTCACGCGTTTACGCATCGAAGCCGCCAGCCATCTTCTAGCCCACGGCAGCACCGTCACCGACGCCGCCAGTGCCTGTGGCTTTACCGATCCATTTCATTTTTCAAAAGCCTACCGCCAAGCTACCGGCCAGGCGCCTAAAAACGTCACCAAGATCAGTACGTAGGGGTAACTCTCGCCGGTGCACAAACTCATTTGGCCGTTATCGTGTGGGGCATGGATCAACTTATCCCGTTACTTGCCGATGTCGTGCGCGTGCTCGAAACGCAAGCCCCATACGCCAGTGCCTATGCCCGGCGTGATGCCGGCACGCAGGTGCGTGTCGATGGCGCTAGCACCACCTGCCAGCCTATAGCCCCCAATGCCGGTGTGACTCTGACGGCGTGGACCGGGGCGCGCTTTATTGAAGAAAGCACCGATCGCCTCGACAGCGAGGGCGTGCTCGCCGCCAGCACCGCTTTGCAGGCCCGCATCCAGGCGACCGGCATCGTCCGCGACGGCCTGGTCTTGGAGCCCGGCGAAAGCCTGCAGCGCTCGTTTGCGCAAGCCATGGTCCGCGACAGTCGCAGCATTCCCGCCGCCGATAAGATCGCCTTGGCGAGTGAGCTGCGCCGCGCCGTTGCCGGTGCACAGTTGCAAGAGGCCACCGCCGTGGTCGGCGATGTGCACGCGGAGATCGTCTTCGTCAATCGCAGCCGCCGCCTGCACCAGCAGCTGCACCGTGTGCGGCAGATCGTGCTCGGCATCTGGGCCGCTGAGGGCGCGCAGGTACAATTGCATGGTGGCTTCGAACGCATCGGTGGCTGGGAGCATCAAACCCTCGATGGCGAGTACCTCGCCGAACTGCGCCGCGATGGCCCACGGCTGATCGGTGCGCCGCGCCTGCCAGACCCCGGCGAACACACCTGCGTTTTCGACGGTGCTTTTGCCGGTATCTTCGCCCACGAAGCCTTCGGCCACGGCACCGAACAGGATATGTACCTGAAAGACCGCAGCGAAGGCGCAAACTGGCTGGGCAAGGCGGTCGCATCGCCGTTGGTGCAGATGTTCGACGACCCGGCCAATGGTTGGGCAGCGAGTTATTTCTTTGACGATGAAGGCACGCTCAGCCAACCCACCGAGATCATCCGCAATGGCGTGCTCAACGCCGGCTTGAATGATCGTTACAGCCATGCGGTGCTCGGCCGCCGCGGCCTGGTGGTGCGCAAGACCGCCAACGGCCGGCGTGAGGCCTATGACCACAAGCCTTATACGCGCATGACCAATACCTTTTTCGGCACCGGCGACAGCAGCGTCGCCGAGCTGATCAGCGGTGTCGAACGCGGCTACTTCCTCACCCATCCCTCGAACGGCATGGAAGACCCCAAAGGCTGGGGCATTCAGCTGGAAGGGGCAATGGCCGAAGAGATCCGCGACGGAAAATTGACCGGCCGGGTATTTTCTCCGATTGTCGTCACCGGTTCAGTGCCGCGCCTGCTGCAGAGCGTCGACGGTGTCGGCCGCGACCTGGTCGAAGCCAGCATCGGCATGTGCGGCAAGGGCTACAAGGAATGGGTCAAGGTCACCGATGGCGGGCCGGCTCTCCGCTTGAAAGCGGTGATCGCATGACTCTGGAACACGTCATCGGCGCCTTGCGTGCGGCGCCGAGTATCCAGCAATGGCAGATCACCGAAATCGTTACCGTCCGCCATGAGCGCTACCTGACTTTTCTCGCCGTCGAAAGCGAACGCCGCGCCGCCGCCACCCGCTGGATGGTGTGGATGGCCCTGGCGGCACATGACGGCAAACAAGGCGAAGCCTCGTTCACCCTCGGCTCAGCAGAAGATGCGGACGCCCTGGTCGAGCGCATGCGCCAAGCCCTGGACGCGGCTTCCGCCGCTGCCAATCCGGCGTGGAATCTGCCCCTGCCCGAGGCCCCCGGCACCGCCGAGCCGCCCAGTGATCCGGCGGTGGGTTGCGACTCAGGCTTGTTGGTCGACCCGGTGCAGGTCCTCGATGGGCTGGTTGCCGAGTACACTCAGGCGGTGCCCACCGACGTGCGCCCAAGCACGTTGGAATTGTTCGCTACCATTACCGATCGCCGGCTGCTCAATCACTGGGGATTGGATCTGCGCGACCGCAGCACCCGGCTGTATGCCGAATTCGTGTTATTGCACCGCCCTGAAAACGGTGCTGAGGTCGAGTTCTTCGACCGCGTCGAAGCGACCCGCGCCAGCGACCTACGCCTAGGAACTCGCGTCGCCGTTGCTGCTGCCTGTGTCCGCGACGGTGCCGCCGCCGGCAAACCACCAGCTGGCGTGCAGGCGGTGCTGATCTGTGATGTGTACGCCGCTGAACTCATCGATTATTACGCGTACCACAGCGATGCCGCCCTGCATGTGCGGCGCGTCAATGCCCTGCACGAAAACACCGCTGTGCTCAGCCGCCAAGGTGGTGAACCGCTGACCCTGGCCTCGGACCCCAGCGTGCCGAGCCTGGCGGCGTATACTTTTGACGCCAACGGCTACGCCGCGCAGCGCCAGGATCTGCTGGTGGATGATGTCTTGGTGGGCATCCACGGCAGTGGCCGGTGGATGCAGGTGTTGGGCCGCACGCCACGCGGCGCCCGCGGCACCCTGGTGGTGCCCGCCGGCCGCACGCCGATCGCCGAGTTGCGCCAGGGTGTGCTCGAAGTGGTGCGCTTCAGCGAATTCAGTCCGCGTTCCGACACGGGTGCTTTCAGCGGCGAGATCCGTCTCGCCTATCTGCATGCCGCCGATGGCAGTCGCCAGGCTATCTGCGGCGGCAGCGTCAGCGGCGTGCTCAAGGAAGCTCTCGCCGATGCACGATTCAGCCGCGAGACCGTCACCGTTGGCGACTACCATGGGCCGCAGGCCATCCGTCTAGCGGCAGTGACGGTAACCGCGTAGACTACATCCGCACAGCGGGCGCCCTCGCCCGCTGTGCGATCACCCCGATAAAATCCACCACAACATTAGCAGCACGAAGATCCCGGCGCGCAAGAGAGTCGCACGTGGCCACTCATCAGACTCGCTTGCTTCACACGGAATGAAAATCAGCGGCCACAACAAGATCACCGCTGGTGGAGGAAAAGGCATCGCCGTCCGTCCAGGCAAGTGATCAGCGAGGTTGACCCCTACCACCAAAGCGTGCAGGGCGCTTTCGAGCACCATGTACAGTCCTTCCCATGGGCCGTCGGGCCATGCCCCGGCAAGCCCCAGCAGGGGCAGGCCGGTCCATAGGGCGACGGTGGTCGGAGGCGCCACCAACAACGTGGTGATCGGTGACCACCAGCTCACGTTGCCGAAGGTCGCCGCCAACACTGGCGCGATGGCAATGGTGGCAGCGATGCCCACCGCCACGCCATCAAGGGTATTGCGACCAATGAACAACAATGCCCGCCACGTTGGCCGCGTCAGCGGCAATGCCGCCCACGGCAGCAGACGCGCGCGCAGGTGCATCAGATCGATGCCCAAGGTCATGATGCCGAGCACCGCCACCAGACTCAGCTGGAAACCCAGGTCATGCGCCAGAGCTGGGTCCCACAACACCAAGCCGAGCGCGGCTAATGATACCGCACCTAAACGCTGCGGCTCGCGGGCGGTGAGAGCGTAGATGGTCAGCGTCAAGGCCATGGCCAGGGCGCGTACCGTCGCCGGACTGGCCGCTGTCAGCCAGGTATAGCCGATCAATAAACCGACCAGGGCCAGCTGCCGCGTCAGCCATGCGCAACCCATCTGCCGCAATAACCACGCCCCCATCGCTGCTGCCACAGCCAAATGCATGCCGCTAACTGCCAGAACATGAATCAGGCCGGTACGCTTGAACACCTCGTGTTCGGGCGGTCGCCCCATGCCCAGAATCAATGCCTCAGCTAGCGGCCGATAGTGCGCTACGCGATCAAGCGCTTGCCACGCCGCGGCGCGCGCGCCCTGTTCGCGCATTTGGCGACGTTCAATGAGCACCGCATCCAGGCGCTCACCGCGGATGTCACGCGTCCACAATCCGGCGACGCTGACCTGATCGCCTTCGATGGCGGCGGGCATGGGGGGTGCGACCACAAACAAGCGCCGCGGCAGATAACCGCCAGGATCATCGCTGCTTTCAGGAATCAGTATGAAAGCTTGCTGGCGACCGACAAACACCGTACTCCCAACCGTGCCGGTAACATGGTACAGGCGCGGCCCGACGATCGCGTCCGATGCGTGCTGAAAATCGCCCAGGTCGCCTAGCCAGCCACCAGCGACCAGGGCTGCCAGCGCCGCCAAAGCGCGCGCAGCTAATGGCCATCGTCGATCGACGCCCACCGCCGCCGGCGCCGCCAGCAGCGCCAGCCACCACCACTGGCCACCGACCAAGCCCGCCGCACCTGCCGTCAGACCCAGGGCCAGCCACGGCAACCACGGTCGTGCCGGCGTGCGCGGCGTGATAACCGTCACTGCGCTTTCGGATGGGTGCAGTGGCAGGGTTCACGCACGATGATGTCGGCTGGCTTCAGGCCGGTATGCAGAAAACCGTCCATCCACAGCGGCACGAGTTGGATGGTCAACGGCGGTGGCTGATGGCGCAGCCAGGCGACCGATTTCGACCACTGTACAAAACCACTGGCGCGCACCGCCACGATCGCTTGCTCGTCCGCCGGCAAATGCAGGGATAAGTTACCCCCAGCATCGGCCTCGCCTAACAACACATCACCAGTCGAACGCATTTCGAACGCCCGCGCCTGGACCACCGCCACACCGGTACCCTGGTCGCGTACTTGCAGACGGGCGTCCGCACAGCTGAGCAACTGCGCGGCTAGCAGACCGCAGAGGAAGAGTTTGACGCCAGTAAGCGGTTCCACGTTGCCTCCGTCGGGGAGTTGCGAACCTGTCACGCCCCGCCAATGGTCAACGGCGGGGTTCGTTTTCTGCCGGCCGTCACCTCGCCCATTCCTTAGTTCTGAGCCCATGACTGTACTCCTCTCTGCCCGTGATCTCTCTCGTTCAGTTGGCGCCCGCCCGCTCTTCGAGGGCCTGACTTTTGATGTCCAGGACGACGAACGCGTCGGCCTCATCGGCCCCAATGGCTGCGGCAAGTCGACGCTGATGCGCATCCTCGCCGGCACCGAACAGCCCGACAGTGGCGAACGTGCGACGGCGCGTGGCCTGCGCATGGGTTTCCTCGCGCAAAGTGACGCCTTCACTGCTGGGCAGCGGGCGGTGGACGTGGTCGCCCAGGCCCTGGTCAGCATCGGCGTCGAAAACCACGAGGCCCTCATCCAAGCTGAGGTCGAACTGCGCAAGGCGGTTTTCGCCGATCCATTCGCGACCGTCGGTTCGCTGTCAGGCGGCTGGCGCAAACGCCTGGCGGTGATCGCCGAGCTGGTGCGCGCGCCGCAACTGATGTTGCTCGACGAGCCGACCAATCATCTCGACCTGGAAGGCGTGCTGTGGCTCGAGCGCATGCTCGCCAATGCACGTTTCGCTTTCGTGGTGGTCACGCATGACCGTGCTTTCTTGGAAGCAGTCGCCAACCGCATCGTTGAAATCAGCCCGCGCCATCCCAACGGCCACTTCCGCAGCGTCGGTGGTTACAACGATTTCCTGGTCAACCGCGACCTGGCCATCGCCGCCATGGAAAAGAAGCAGTCGGTTCTGCAGAATCAGGTGACCAAGGAAACCGAGTGGTTGCGCCGCGGCCCCAAGGCGCAGATGAAGAAGGCCCAGTCGCGCATCGACGTAGCCCTCGATCGCCAGCAGGAATTGGCGGAGGTCTCGTGGCGCAACAGCCAGACCAAGACCGCCGGCATCGACTTCACCGCTTCTGGGCGGCGCAGCAGCGACCTGATCGTCTCGGAAGATTTGCGCGTCGATGTACCCCTGGCCGGCGGCGGCGGACGCACCTTGATCAAGGCCGCCGTGCTGCAGCTCGGGCCAGGTGATCGCCTCGGCCTGTTGGGACGCAACGGCAGCGGCAAGTCGACTCTGCTGAAAGTCCTCAATGGCGAAGTGCCGGTGGCCGGCGGCACGCTGAAGCGCGCGCCGAGCCTGCGCACGGTGTATTTCCGTCAGGACCGCGCCTCGCTCGATCCCACCAAGACGTTACGCAATACTCTTTGTCCCAACGGCGACGCGGTGCTGTTCCGCGAATCGAAGATCCACGTCAATTCGTGGGCCAAGCGCTTTTGCTATCGCCATGAGCAGCTCGATCAGATCGTCGGCACCCTCTCGGGTGGCGAACAGGCACGCCTGCTGATCAGCCAGCTGATGCTCAAGCCCGCCGACCTGCTGTTGCTCGACGAGCCCACCAATGATCTCGATATCGCCACTCTGGAAGTGCTTGAAGACGCGATCATGACCTTTCCCGGGGCGGTGGTGCTGGTGACGCATGACCGTTTCATGCTCGACCGCGTCAGCACCAAGCTGTTGGCCCTTGATGGTCATGGCGGTGCCGCGCCGCACGCCGATTACTGGCAATGGCAGAAAGCCCAACAGGCGATGATCGCCAAGGAAACTGCCGGTTCCACCGGCGCCAAGTCAGCCGCGACCGCAACCGCCCCCACCCTCGCCGGCGCCGGTCTAGGCAAGAGTGAACGCCGCGAGCTGGAGCGCATGGGCGAAAAGATCCAGACCGCCGAAGGCAAACGTGACGGCCTGTACGCGCGCATGGGCGAACCCTTGGTGGCCTCAGATTCCAAAGCCCTGCTGACCCTGCAGGAAGAGATCGACGTCATCAGCAACGAGATCGATCGCATGTATGCCCGTTGGCAGGAACTGGAAGCCAAGGCCAGCATGTGAAGTGAGGGCCAGCAAAGACCCTTTTTTCATGTTGAGCGGACGGGCTGGCTGTGCGTCGCTCTGTCGTCGATGAGCTGTTTGCACGCTATTCCACATTGGATCCAGCGATGGGTGCTGAACTATGAACCTGCATAACGCAGTTGGCTGCTGTCGAAGCGTCGTAAACATGTGCCATGTCATCCGATCTACCCGTTCTGCCACCGAACCAATTTGGTGAGCCC
>JAYVTR010000112.1:0-21918 GCA_043788625.1 Planctomycetota bacterium | reverse complement strand
CCGTCCGGAACTACCGCCGCTGCCACCGGGCATGGCTGCGTTGGCGGTGACCTGCCGCGCGGCTCTGGTGGTGACCAGGGAAGGAAACCGACCTGAATTAACCGTCGCCCTGGTGCGTGGCCGCATCACCCTGGGGGGACGCGGTGCAGACATTGAGCTAGCCGGCGTTCAGCCGGGGCCGCAAACCGTGTGCTGCTGCGTTGCCGGAAGCTGGTGGTGGTGCGTGGCTGCTGGCGAAGAACCATGGCGGCCTGTTGTCGCCGGCGAGCGCCTGCTGGTCGGCCCACTCGCGCTCATCCCCGCAGTTGGCGATCATCGTTTCTTTCACTGACGCCAAAAAAATCCAGTTCAGGCCTAGCACCGGCGCTGCACTGAGGCTTGCGTCAGCAGGGGTCAACCCCGATGGCGATCAGGCTTTGATCGTCGGCCACGGGAACCTTATTCCGATGCGCGTCGACTGCGGTGCGGATCTGCTGGATAACGGCAGCCGGCCCCTGCGCCGCAGCGCTTGCCATCAAATCGGCGATGCGCTCCATACCGAATTCCTCGTTGTGCTCATTCATGGCCTCGCACAGGCCATCAGTGGAGAACAGGAAGACGTCGCCCGGCTCAAGCTGGGTCTCGGCCAGGCTCAGGGTGCGCGCGAAGACTTCGTGCATGGGCATGCCGATGATCATTCCCGAGGGCAGCATGGTTTCGACGCAGCCGGTGGCGCTACGCCAGAGCAGCGACGGGCCATGCCCGGCGCGGACCCAACTCAGGATGCGCGTCTGGGGATCGAGCACGCCATAGGACATGGTCAGAAGCCCGTAGCCACCCAGATCGTCGGCCATCGAGCGCTGGATCTGGATCGCCACCTGGCGCGGATCCGCGTACTGCTGAGCGACCAGCTTGTTGGCGATGGCCATAAGGAGGCCGGCGCGGGTGCCATGGCTGTTGATGTCGCCCTGGGCAATTGCCAGGCGGCCATCCTGGAGACTGACAAACTGGTTGAATCACCGCTTAGATGGGTGCGCGCGTTGTAGGAAGTCGTGAAGTGAAACCCCTGGATCGTCGCTGGGTGGTACATCAAGGTGCGCTGGAAGGGCGATGACCTTCGACGGAGCCTCGCTGGCCGGGCTAGCGGAGACGTAGGCGCCCACTGCCACGGCTTCGACCTCGGCGGTGGTGTGGGCTCCGTCAACCAGACCCACGCAGCCATGGCGGTGGGTCAGGACGTTGTTCAAGAGCTCGCTTCCCTCGCCCGAAAAATCTTGGATTTCGAGGCAGCCGGGACACACCCAGCGTCCGTCGTTTAAGCGGCACTGCCACGTCGGATCGTGGTCCAGATGGAAGGCGGTATCGGCGTGCTCAAGGGTGGTGCGGCGCAGATTGGCGGCCTGGAGGGTCGTAGGCTGGGTGGTCGTGGCCTGACAGGTGCGCCCGTTGCCTCCAAATCCCTGCTGGGCGGGATCAGACGCAGTAATCGGCGCAGAATTTCGTCATTGGCAACTGGGCCAAGACCATCAAGCGTATTCTTTCCTACTGCATCCCTGCCATAGAGCGGCCAACTCGCAACTCAATGCGTTCCTAGTCACTCCCAATGCGACTGAGAATTTCAATCCGCAGATCACGCTGCAGCACGGCCCCGGCGATTGAGCAGGCGCTGATCAGGCAGCCAAGGATCCCCGGATGACCGAAGTTTTGGCCAGCGAACAAGAGATTGCGGATTTTGCTGCGTGCCTGCAGCGGTTGCGAGCCGAGATGGCCGAGGTCGTGCGACAATCCCATGGCCGAGCCTGCTCGTCCGCCGAGGTAATCGCGGAAGGTCAGCGGACTGGCGGCCCAGGTGCTGATGACGTTGGCGCGCAGTCCGGGAAAACGCTCATCGAGGGCCTGCAGCAAGTACTCGCCGCGGGTTTTCTTCCAAGTCGTATAATCACTGCCGCGCCTGCCGAGCGAGGTTGCTGACCACTGGGCGGTAGCGCTGACCGGCAGCCACATCATGGCTTCCAGGTGGTACGGCCCGGATTTGGTTTCCGCATCCGTGTCGGACCGCCAGCAATCGGGGGCCACGACATAGGCATCGCTGCCATCGGCCAGACGTAAAAAGTAATGGCGTGGCCCCAGCTCATGCGCCGGGCGCGTCAGTTTCATGGCCAGCAAAAACGCCCCTGCGCCATCGGGAGTGGCGCGCGCCTGCTCACGCCAACTCGGGCGCACGCCCTGCTCGCCGGTGAGGCGCAAGACGATATCGGGATGGACGGCGGCGATGATCATCTCAGCAGCATGCTCGACGCCGTGCTCATCGATCACCGCCGTGGCATGGACTGCGTCATAGACGATTTTTTTGGCGGCGCAGCCCAGGCGCAGCTGTCCGCCGCAGGCCTGCAAGCGGGCGACCAAAGGCTTGGTCAGGCCATCGCCGCCATGCTCCATGCGCCAGCTGCCGGCAAAGGATGAGCCGGCAAAGGCAGCATACAAATCAAACGGACAGGTTTCTGCCCGCATCGCCAAGATGCCCGCCGCCGAGCCGATCAACAGCGCAGCTTCGCCGTGCACGCCGCACTCGGCGAGGACGGCATCGACTGACAGTTGGTTCTCGTCGGCCTGCGGTGGGCTTGCATCAGCCAGGTGGCAGAGCCAGACATTGTCCGCCAAGCGACCTTGCAACCGCTCGAAAAACCGCGCAATAGCCGCCGCTTGCTGCGGAAAACGCGCCGCACAGGCGGCACGGGTTGCGGCGAGTCCGCAGGGCAGGGCCAGCGATGCGATGCCCGGGGCGCTGACGATAAATTGGGCGGCGGGATCAGGGGCGAGAAAGCGTATCTGATCCAATATGCCCAGGCGGGCGAGGATGGCGCGCAAGGCGCCGCCCGGTCCGCCGTCGGTGGCGAGGTGGAAACCGGTGTCGAACCAACAGCCGCCACGTTGGTAGCGTTGCATCAGACCGCCGGCGATGCGGTGCTGTTCCAAGACGGTGACCTGCCAGCCCGCCTCGGCAAGCAAGGTGGCGGTGGTCAGGCCAGACAGGCCCGAGCCGATCACCACCACCCGTTGCGGGCTCATGGGCTGAGTCGCTGTGCGACCAGGTGGGCGATGCGATCAAGGGCGGGAGTGGGCTCACGCGCGTGGTGGCGCAGATAGCCGAGCACATGCGGCAACTCGCCGGGGTCAGCCATCACCGACGGTCGGTGGCCACCGATACGGGCAAAGAAATCCGTCGCCCGCTCGGCCAGTCCGGGTGCCAGATGAACCTGCTGATGCCGCGCGATCTGCTCGCCTTCGCCGGTGGCGGTGAGGACCACGGCGCGCAGGTCAGGCTCGGCCCAAACCTCGCCCATGCTCAGGCCGGTGGCCAGGCACAGCGGGCCGACGGTGGCATTGAGGATGGCTTTTTCCCATTGCGCCGGGGCGCTGTCGGCGGCGACCTCGACGTGGATGCCAGCCGCATGCCAAGCGTCGAAGACGCTGCCCCAGGTGCCGATGAGGTGCTGAGCGACGACCACACGCGGGGTGCAGAGGCAGCGCACGACGCCATCCACGGCCTGGTCAAGGGCGAGAAAGCACACCGCCACCGGCAACGGTTGGCCGAGACCGTTTTGCGCGGCTAAGGTAGCTTTTGGTAAAGTCGACCATGGCGTGTGGTGAAAACGTGTGGTCACCAGCAGTGGCAGCGTTGCCCTGGGTGCCGCGCTGAGCAGTTGCGGCTGCCAGCACACGCGGCCGCTGGGCAAATCGACCCAGCGCGCTGCCGCTGCCGTGGTCGGCTGGCGAGTGATGGCGATGGGTGCCTGCGCCGCCGCGCCAAGAAAACTGCCGACCAGGCCAGGGCCGAAAATAACACAGGTCATAAGTCGGCGGCGTCAGTGCGTGGCGTTGAGCACGGGCCGGCTACTGCCCGACTCCTGCATGACGTTTTCATAGATCGGTTTCCACGCCTCCCAGTCGGCGGGAGTGGCGCAAAGGGCCACCGCCACTGCCTGACCGCTATCGACGGTGAGGTAGAGCCACTCTTCCCAGCGCTGATTGCCGCTGACGAAACGGAAGTGCAACCGGCTCCAGGTGCGGGCGCCGACACGCATGGTGAAATCCCAGTCGAGCAGGTCGAACTCATATGCCAGGTGTTGCACATCTGCCAGCGAGCGGCGGGTAAAGCCAGCTGGGCCCTCATCAGCCAGCAGTGGCGTTACCGACACCGCCAAGCCTGCATTGTGGGCCTGATTGACGAGGCGAATGATGGTGCCGTCGGCAGGGATGACCGACGCCCATTCGCTGGGCACGGCCAGGGTCAGGGTGGTGCCGGGCACCGCCACCGGCCGCAGCTCGACCGCTGGCAGCAGGGGGCCGATCAACAACCACAATGCCCAGCGGTTCATCGCCGTTTGCCGACCAGTTGGCGGAAATAAGCAGCGGTGAGATGATTGCTGGGAGCGACGATATAAGCTGCGCACAAGGTGCGGTAGACTTCGCCGCGGGTGATCTTGACCTTATGCGTCGGATCGAGCAGACGTGGGTCGCGTTCGGCCAGGGCCAAGGTGCGCACCGCGAAATACAGGGGCGTGAGGCAGAACAAGCGGATGCGGTATTGGCTGCGCGGCAGGGCGGTGCAATACGTCAGGGCATCGTTGAGATGGCCTTTGGCCTTGGCGATCAAAGTGTCCATAACGATGCGCGCCTGACGTTCGTGTTCGGGTTCAAGCAAGGCCTCAGGGGTCACACCCACCAGGGAGCACAGCTGCGTCGGCACGAACGACCAACCACGCTGCCGATCGTCAGCGACATCCTTGATGATGTTGGTTAATTGCAGCCCCAAGCCGAAGCTGGTCGATAAGGCCTTCAAGCGTTCGTAATGGCGTGGCGTCACGCGGGATGAATGCAGACAGAACAGTTCAGTCAGCAGATGACCGACGGTGCCGGCGACGTAATAGCAATAGGTGTCGAGCTCGTCGACCGAGGTCAGCGACACCAGGCGTCCCGGGTGCGCAGCGCTGTGGATGCGCGCAAAGCGCGCCATGCCGCGACACATCTCCTGCACCCATGGACGAATTGCGGCGCACGCCGCCGGCCCCAAGGCGTAGTACTCGGCGAGCGTGGCATGCGCTTCGCGCGCCAACAGCTCATCGTGGATGCGCGGGGTGGCGAACGCATTGACCAACGGCGTCAGATCTGTGCCGGGGTCTTCAAGGGCGCGCTCGAACAAGGCGAGCAGGGATTCTTTGTCTGGCACCGGCAGATCAGCAGTATCTTCGATGGTATCGGCGATGCGGCACAGCAGATAAGCGACCAAGACCTGGTGATCGACCGGCGTTGGCAGCAAGCGGATGCAGGCGGCGAAGGTGCGGCTGACGAGCGGCAGCAGGCGCTGGCAGAACACGCGATTGCCAACCTCACTGGGCAGCGGCGGCACAATCGGGATGGGACGGGGCATGGTGGGTGCGCAGTTCCTTACCGGGAGAGTGAGGTCATGGCTGAGGGCGGCAAGTCGGATGACGGTTTGGCGCTGCCGCCCAAGGTAAATCCGATCGATACCCGGCGATCTGAGACGACACCGTTGGTATCGCGCATGAACTGATAGCCCAGGAACAGGTCGCCATCGACCATGCGCCTGGTGACTTCGATCAGCCACGAATCGACGGCGGCGCCACCCGGGCGGAATGAGGTCGAAGCATCGTAGCGATAGCGGTTGGCGGTCACCGCCAAGCCGG
Organism: Planctomycetota bacterium; assembly: GCA_043788625.1. Lineage (GTDB taxonomy): Bacteria > Planctomycetota > UBA11346 > UBA11346 > UBA11346 > CAIUVD01. Next base: position 16,231 of record JAYVTR010000112.1, on the reverse strand, counting down.
GGGTGTTGGTCCACTCGTTGGTGGTGGGGATCAGCGTCGATACTTCGTTGAGGGTCAGGAACTGCGCCACGCGCCACGCCGCACTGGTGTTGAACACCGTCCACTGGCGCGGGCCGGCGTCATAGGTGAAGGTGGCGGTGAGGTACAAGGGATCCCAAGGCCTGCCATCGGCGTAACCGACCACGTCCTTGAGCCGTTGCGGGCTGAGCTGGGTGGCACCGGCGTCATCGACATAGGCGCGGTCTTGTTCACGCATGGCCCAGCGGCTGGTGACATTGGCGTGGAACAAAGTGCGTGAATTGACCAGGCTGGTGTCGAATCCGGCAACGTAATAGCGGGCGTCTTCTTCGAAGGTGTCGCGACCGTCGTCGAAGGCGTAGGCCGGCAGGATATCGCCAGTGCCCCGGCCGATGATCTGGATGCCGACGCGCGGCACGAAGAGGTGCTTGAGACTGCCGAAGTCGCCTTGCAGGCGCAGCTTGACTCCGGCATCTGAAATCAGCGCGCGGCGTGCGGCATCATCTTGCGCGACCCCTGCAATCTCGCCATTGGCATAACGCAGCTCTTTCACGCCGACATCGGCGTCGGTGCCCAAGCCGCCCGGGAACCAGTAGCCGGCGGTGGCATAGCCTCGCGACGTCAGGCGTGTGGCATCGGTCTCGGCGGTCACCTGGTGAAGATTTTCCACCCACGTATCACCAGCGGCATGCAGCGGCCCGACTATCGCGATGGGGTGGACGATGGCTTGCAGGCCGAAAAAACGCTCGGTGGTAATCTGCGTCGGGTTGAGGCGGCGTTCGGTGTCGACGGTGGTGGTGACACCGGGAAAACCATACACCAGGGCTGCTCCTTGGCGTGGAAATGGATCATGTTCCAGACGTTCGGGTAAGTAGTCCTGCAGGTAACGATACGACGGCGACGTCCCCGCTACATCGGCATCAGGAATGCGCGTGTAGCGAGCAGCCAGGGCACCGGCGCCGAGGTTGGTGTAGTGCCCCGCATCAAAAGCCTGGCTGCGTCTGATCTGCAACTCGGTTTTGTCATCGTCCCCGCCGCGCACGGCTTCGGTAGGCATGACATACCATTCGGCGTCGCCGCGCCCGAACTGGTCGTGGTGCCAATATGGCCGCAGGCCATAGCCCCAGCCAGCGATGCTATTATCAGCTATCATGGCATCGAGGCCGGTGTGCCAGCCGCCCAGTGCAGGCAGCCCCGAGCCGATCCAGAACCGGCCATAGGTGCCTTGCCGACGGGCGTAACCGGCGCGCACTTTTGTCCACGGATAGCGATGGCTGAAATCGCGGTAGAGGTACGGGAACCACAGCACTGGCAAGCTCACCACCGAGCCGGTGGGCGAGACCAGGGTCACGCCATCGACGTGACTGCGAGCCTCTTTGGGGTCTTCGCCGGGCTTGGGCCGACGCATGGTGATCACCGCTTTTGAGGCACTGAAAGCAATGATGCCGCCATGCCCGAAATCAAGATCCACGCCGTGAAAAGTCAGCGCGTCATCAGCCAGCGTCAGGCGTTCGGCATGGATGCGCAGGGTACGCTCAGGCGTGGTGATTTGAGCTTCCACATCCCAAGCATCGCCACGCACGCCGGTGAGGTCGGTAGCATCACGATGGCCGGGCGGCAGATGCAGGCCGAGACGCGCGGCAGCGATGCGCATGCCCGGCTGGCGGTAGACCACGTGGCCGGTGGCGAAGAGGTCGTTGTTCTGCACGTCATAGCGGCCGGCGTCGGCAACCAGCTGCCGATCGCCAACGCGCGCCACCAGGCCACGCGTTGCCAAGGCCACGCCATCCGGATCAAGCTGATCAAGACCGACTAATTCAAACTGCGCGTTGGTGGGAAACTCAAGGGCTGGCAGCGTCAGGCTGGCAGCAAGCGTCACCAGCATGGCACACGTCAACGAACGCAGGGGGCGAGCCATGAACCGCGAATGGTGGCGCTGAACTGGCCGATGCCAGTGCCGCCCTGGCCGTGCCATATCGCCGTAGCCTAGCGTTGGGGGGTGGGGGAAGCAGCAGCCCCATACAAAGCCCTGTGTGCATGGAGTCGCGGGCAGTTATTGTCCCGCGACTGCATGAATCCGCCTAAACGGCTAGCCGTTTAGGCGGAAGGATAGGGGGCGATATCAGTGAGCAGCAAGGTGCCCTTGAGCTCACGCGCTTTCAGGTCGCGGGCGATGGCGCGTGACAAGGGGCCAATGCGGCGGCCGAGGACGGTTATGAAATAACTGCGGTCGTTACTGTTGGCTGCGTTGGCAGGAATAGCAGCAGGCAGGATCTCGGGCGCGCTCGACAGTGGTGTCGGCACTTTCGGCTGCACGAATGGCGGCGGCGCCAAGCGGCTGGGCAAGGGCAGGGTGGCGACGGTGGCTTCCATATCGATGATGATTGATTCGGGGGGTACGATATCGAGCGGTTCGGGGATGATCACTACCGGTGCAATCGCCTGACGCGGGCGCTGCGAAACTGGACGCAGGCTGGGGACCGGTGGCGGCGGTGGCGAGGTGGGATGCAAGGCCGACAGCGATTTTTGATCGCTGGGATTGAATTCATCGCTGGGATATGTGGTTTCGGCCGAGATCGAAGACTGAAAATTGGCAGCAGGGTTGACCGGAATCGCGGCCGGCGGCAGCTCGGCTCCGTCACGTTTCAACAGAGCGCCGATTACCAAGGTGGTTTGGCCGATTTCGATGGTTGCGCCGGTCACCAATGGTGCCGTGCCGACCATGGTCGCACCATCCAGCAGGCAGCCATTGGTGGAACAGAGGTCGATCAGCGTCCACGTCTCAGCCATGAATTCGATGGCAGCATGTTTGCGGCTGAGCTTGAGATCCAGGATGCGTACCTCGCAGCTCGAGCCACGGCCAAGGTGATAACGCCGGCCGGGCTTCAGGTGGTAGGTGTCGACGTCGCCATCTGGGCGCCGGTGCAAAAGCTCCAAAATCATGGTTGAGAGGGTACTTCCCCGCACCACCAGGGGCAAGTTCGGCCCCCGGTCGGCGTGATGGTTGGTCGATTCGTGTGTCAGCGCGCCACGGCTTTCTTACCGCTCGTCACGATAGCCTTCAACTTATGTGATGGTTTTACGTTCTTTTCGATGATCGGTTGGCAGGGCAGGTCAAAGGCAAAGTACCCCGCGGCATTGCGGTAACTGATATCCAACACCATATTGCCGATCAAATCGACATCGTTGGGTAGCAATCCACGCTCGATTTCATCACCCAACTTGTTGCACAGCAGGCGGCGAAAGTATTCGTGGCGGGTGTATGACAGGAAACTGCGGCTGTCGGTGAGCATGCCGATGAAGCGTGACAGCAGTGACAGACTCGACAGTGAATCAAGCTGGCGATTCATGCCGTCGAGTTGGTCAAGGAACCACCAGCCCGAGCCAAACTGAAGTTTTCCGGGTACGCTGCCATCCTGGAAATTACCGATCATGGTCGCCAGCAGCTCATTATCCTTCGGGTGCAGGTTATAGAGGATGGTCTTGGCCAGCTGGTTGGTGCCGTCGAGGCGGTCGAGGAAGCGCGACAGCGGTTGCGCATAGCTGAAATCGCCGATCGAATCAAAGCCCTTGTCCGCTCCTAAATTGCGAAACAGCCGCTGGTTATTGTTGCGCAGGGCGCCGAGGTGGAACTGCTGCACCCAGCCGGCGGCGTGGTCCATGACCGCGCCTTCGTAGAGCATGCAGCTGCGGAAGCGTGCAACCGCCAGCGGATCCGGTGTAGTTCCGCTGCGCGCCTGGGCAAAAACGCTGCGCACCTGCGCTTCGGTGTACGGCTCGGCATAGATCGTCTCCAGGCCGTGGTCGCTCAAGCGGCAGCCGGTCGCGTGGAAAAACTGATGACGTTTCTTCAAGGCCAGGCGCAGGCTGTCGAGGTCGCTGATGTCGGTGTCGGCGGCAGCCGCCAGACGATCGACCCAGGCATTGAAACCCACCGGCTCATCAATGGTCAGGGCCTTGTCGGGGCGCCAGGTCGGGCGCATCTGGCAAGTGAAGGCCGAGCCGGCGGCTTGTTCCTTGTTCAGCGCCAGATGATGCTCAAGGCTGTCGACCGGGTCATCGGTGGTACAAACCACCACGACTTTCATCTGCGTCATGATGCCGCGTGCTGAAAAAGCTTCACCGGCCAACAGTTTGTTGCCGCGCTTCCACACTTTTTCGGCATTGTCGCCATTCAACACCAGGTCGTTGATGCCGAAGGGCCGGTTCAGCTCGAGATGGGTCCAGTGGTAAAGCGGATTACGCAGGCATTTGGGTACCGTTTCGGCCCACGCCTGGAATTTCTCACGCGCCGGCGCATCGCCGGTGACGCACCGCTCATCGATGCCATTGGTGCGCATCGCCCGCCATTTGTAATGGTCGCCGCCCAGCCAGATGTCGCTCATGTCGGTGAAGCGCCGGTTTCCGGCCACGTCTTCAGGCGGCAGGTGGCAATGGTAATCGACGATCGGCGCGGCCGCTGCATAGCCGTGGTACAGCTTGCGGGCGGCTTTCGATTGGAGGAGGAAATCAGCGTGGATGAACGGCGCGGGAGTAGCCATGCCGGAGATACTGTTATCGACAACACAAAGGAAAGGAGCGAGCTGCGGTGGTTCCATGCACGGCCGGGGATTTTGCACTCCAACCGAACTGAACGGGGCGCATGCTGCCGCCCATGTCCGACTTGCCTCCCTGGTCTCAGGCCCTGATTGCTGCTTATGAAAGTGGCGCTCACAGCCAATTCATCCTCTCAGGGAATGTCGGCGACCGGCTGTTGCTGCCCTTGCCCAGAGGTGCAGGACTCGGCTCGCTGCAAGAATTTCTGTTGAAGGTATTGCTCCCGCGCTTTGACGTGGTGTTCAGCTACGACCTGGGTAATGGCTTGCGGGTTGAACAGGGGAGTGAGCACGTCGCCCAGTGGCCGTGGTACAAGGAAGTCGGCGCTCGTCTGCCGCGTGCGCCACGCGAGGCGATCGACTGCCTGTCGCAGTACCTGCGGTATTGCTTGAACCTCACCCGCCTTGGCCAACGCGCCCCGCAGGTGGCCGTGTTCATCCGCAGCGTCGACCTGGTGGCGCCTGCCAATAGCGGTCAAGAGAGCAATGCCATCGCCAGCCAGCTGCGCGACTGGGCCAATGAAGGCCTAGTGCCCGAGCATCGCCTGGTGACCTTCCTGATCGCTGAAAATCGCAATGATGTGCATCCGTTGATCGCCGCTAATCCACGTGCGTTGTCGTTGACGGTGCCGTTGCCGACCGCCGACGAAGTGGCGGCGGCGCTCACTGCCTTGCGTCCGCAGCACCCCATCGCCCTGCGTGATTTCACCGACGTCGGTGAGCCTGCCGCGCAGTTGGCCGGGGCGACCTTGGCATCAGTTGAGGCGCTGCTGAAAAAGCGGGAACACGCCAAACAGCCATTGCGCCGCGAAGACCTGTCAGCACTTAAAAAAGCTTTGGTCGAACAAGATTGCCAAGGTCTGATCGAGTTCATCACCGCCACCCGCACCCTTGATGATTACCAAGCCCAACCGGCGTTGAAGGAAGCCCTGCGCCAGGATCTCGAACTGTGGCGACGTGGCGATCTGGGCGCCTTGCCCAAGGGCTATCTGCTGTGCGGCCCGGTGGGCACCGGCAAGACCTTCCTGGTCGAATGCCTCGCCGGCGAAGCCGGGGTGCCGGTGGTCAAACTCAAGAATTTCCGCGACAAATGGGTGGGTTCGACGGAAGGCAATCTGGAGAAGATCTTCCGCCTGGTGCACGCCCTGGGACGCTGCTACGTGTTCATCGACGAGGCCGATCAGGCGCTCGGCAAACGCGATGGCGGTGGCAGCGACGGCGGTATCGGCGGACGCATCTACGCGATGATGGCCGAGGAGATGTCGTCGCCGGCCAATCGCGGTCGGATCATCTGGATCCTCGCCACCTCGCGCCCGGACCTGGTCGAAGTCGACTTGAAGCGTCCGGGACGGGTCGATGTGAAGATCCCCATCTTTCCAACGACGTCAGCGCGTGAGGGTTTCGATCTGCTGCGTGCCTTGGGCAAGCGCAAGGAGCTGCCCCTGGCCGAGACCGATTTCACTTTGCTCGAGACGCTGATTCCAGAATTGCTGACGCCGGGTGCCGCCGAGGCGCTGGTGGTGAAGGCCTACCGCCGCCACCGCATTGCCAACCTCACGCCCAGCGAAGCCTTGCGCGACAGCCTGGTCGGCTATCAGCACCCGGTGCCGCGCGCGGTTCTCGCTTTTCAGATCCGCATCGCCGTCGACGAGGCCAGCGATGCGGCATTTGTACCGGCGGCGATGCGCGCTTTCGCCACGGTTTGAGTTGATTGGGCTGTTACTTACTGAACTCGAACGTCCCGCTCAATCCGCGATGATCGCTGCCGGGAATGGCGAACGCCTGTTGCGGACCAAGTGCCAGACCGCGTCCCAGCAAATGATCGATGGTGATGCCCAATGGCCCCAATTCCGCGCGCCAGGTCGCCGGTTCCGATTGCGCCACGCGCTGCAGCTGAGCGGTATCGCGTAAGGCGACCCACGCCGGACTGGCAACCGACAGATTCCAATCCCCAAGCAGGAGCACCGGCGCTGGTTCGCGTTGCACCAGCTCATTCACCAGCACACCGATATCGTCGAGCTGGGTGTTGCGGCGTTGCCAATTGTCGGGGCTCCACGGCGATTGGGTGTGCACCGCGATCACGTGCAACGGCCGGCCGTTGATGTTCAACGTGGCTTCGATGTATGGCTCACTGTCGAGGTCGTGGATCACTGAACGCACGATCGGATATTTCGAGATGAGAGCCACGCAGTCATGCCATTTGCGGCGCAGCTGCGGTTGCCAGATCTGCTGCGGATAGACGTCGAGGGAGATGAGTGGGCGATCGTGCGAGCTGACCGATTCTAGAATCACGAAGATATCAGGCTGCTGCGCCAGCACCGCGGTAACCGCCGATGTGCGCAGTTCTTTGGCACAATAGACATTCAGATTGGCCGTGGCGATGTGGATGAGGGGGGCGCCGGCGTCCGGCAACGGCGCGCGCGGCTCCCAGGCGGCACGCAGCAACGGCCAGCAACCGATCGCCATCAAGCTGATGAGTGCTGCAGCCACCGCTCGCTTTTGACGCCACACGATGACCGCTGGCAATAAAAGAAACGCCGCGTGCATGCCCCAATGGCAGGCGATCTCACCGGCAAACCACCAGCTGGCGGTGGGCGTTAAGGTACACACCGCCGCCGGCAGGGCACTGGCGATGGCCAGCAGCAAAAAAGTCCGACGCATGGACGGTGATCAGCGCGCCAGCGCGTGCGGCAGACGGGCGAGGGTGCGCGTTGCGAAACCGGTCATGCCCTTGGCGAAGTAGCGCCAGCCGCCCGACACGATGGCCGGGCCGGCAATGTCGAGATGCACCCACTGCACGTTTTCGGGCACGAACTCAGCCAAAAACAGGCCAGCGGTGATGGTTCCGCCATTGCGACCGCCGATGTTGTTGAGGTCGGCGTGCGGGAAATCGATCAGGCTGCGGTATTCACCGTACAATGGCAGCTGCCACAGTTCTTCGCCCACTTCCTGGCCAACGGCGCGCACTTGCTGCGCGAAGTGGTCGTGGCGGCTGAGGATGCCGCCGATGTTGGTGCCCAAAGCGACCAGCACCGCACCGGTGAGGGTGGCGGCATCGACGATGTGGGTGGCGCCCTGCTCGGCGGCATAGGTCAGCACGTCGGCCAGCACCAGGCGCCCTTCGGCGTCGGTGTTGTCGACGTGGATGGTCTTGCCGTTGCGTGCGGTGTAGATGTCGCCGGGGCGCTGGGCCAGGCGGTCGGGCATATTCTCGGCCAGGGCCAGGTAGCCGGTGACGGCGATGCCGGGCTTGCTGTGGGCGATATGCACCATGGCGCCAAGAACGGCCGCGGCACCGCCGCAATCGCCCTTCATCTCCCACATCTTGTCACCGGGCTTGAGGCTGATGCCGCCGGTGTCGAAGGTGATGCCTTTGCCGACCAGGGCCAGGGCAGTGGCTTTGGCGGAATTCTTTTTGCCGGTCTTCTTTTTCGGCACATAGCGGATCTCGACCAGCTGCGGCTCGGTCGAGCCGGCCTTGCCGACCTGAACCAGGCCGGGAAACCGCGCCTTGTGCAAGGCGGCGGTGCCGGCGATGACCTTGACGCTGAGCCCCAAGCGCCGGCATTCCTTCACCGCGCGCGCGGCAAAAGTCACCGGGTTGCACAGGTTGGGCGGCATGTCGGCCAACTCGCGGGCCAGGTTCTGCGCATCTGCTGCCTGTTTGCCGCTGACGACCTCCGCCGCATGGCCGGGGAAACGCACGGTGATCAACGTACGTTTGGCTTCCTTGCCGCTGCGCTGCAGATTGTAGCGGTAATCCGCCAACAGCGCGCCTTCAACCAGCGCACCGACTTGTGCCAGCTTGCCGCCGACCAGCACCGTGGCCGAAGTGGCCTTCGCCTGGCGTACGGCTTCAACGATGTCCTTGCCCAGCATACGCCAGTTTTCGCCGCCGATCAGCCACGCCTTGTCGTCGAGCTTGAGCAGCAGGAAGCGGCCTTCGGGGGTGACGATGTGCAGGGGCGCACCGATGCTGCCCTTGGCGATGCCGGCGGCCTGGGTCTCGACCAGGCGCGGGACTTTGATCGCTCCATGGCCGATCACCACTACCGTGAGATCAGAGGTACCGGCAGTGGAAGTAACCGTGCAATCGTGCATGTGGATCAGATTTTGGGTAAGAGTTTGATGAGCAGCGCCGTCAATTTGGGCTCGGCACTCTTGGCGGCGGCGATGATCTTGGGGATGTTGGCAGGTTCCAGCGCGTCCGGCAGGCAACGGTCGGTAACGATGGCGAAGGCCAGCGTCTTGAGGCCGCAGTGCACGGCGGCAATGGTCTCGGGCACGGTGCTCATGCCAACCACGTCGGCGCCCAGCTGACGCAACATGCGGTATTCGGCGCGCGTCTCGAGGTTGGGTCCGAGCACCGCCGCGTACACCGCTTGGTGCAGGGCCTGGCCCTGTTTGAGGGCTTCGGCCAAGGCCAGGCCGCGCAGCTTGGTGTCATAGGGCTCAATCATGTCCGGCCAGCGCGGCCCGACGCGGTCGTCATTTTCACCGACCAGCGGATTGATGCCCATGAGGTTGAGGTGGTCTTCAAGGACTACGAGATCACCCAGTTGGTATTGTGGATTGAGGCCACCGACGGCCGAGCCCATGACCAGGGTTTTCGCGCCGAGGTATTTGGCCAAGCGCACCGGCACCACGATGTCAGACGGGCTATGCCCCTCATAACTATGCAGGCGGCCGCTGAAAGCGACTACCGCCACGCTCCCCAAGGTTCCGAGTACGATCTCGCCCTTATGGCTTTCGGCGGTCGAACGCGGCATGCCGTCCAGCGATTCATAAGCAATGCGCACCTCAGCCTTGATCTTGTCAGCCAGGCCACCGAGGCCGGTGCCGAGCAGGATGGCGACGCGCGGCCTGGTTTTACCGCGGGCCTTCACTTGTTTGGCGAGGTGCGTGAGCTGATCGTGAAGACTCATGGCGCGGAATCTTGTCGACAAGCTGCGAACGCGCTAGCGCCAGGGCGCAAAATCGGCGTCGAGCAGTTCTTTGGCCACCAGCTCGGTGGTGACGATGCGGCGCACGATGCTGCCGTCTTGCGTCTCGATCAGCAAAGGCATGCCGGGCAAGGTCGCAACGCCGCTGAACAGCTCGTTATCGGTGACGCCGCGAATCAGCGCCAGGGCGCATACGTTGGGGAGGTTGGGAGCCAGGTAGATACGGTAGGTCTTGCCGGCAAACGCGCGCGTAAAGCACTGGGTACGCAGACCGAGTAGTACCGGCCCCGGCTCGGCGCCCGCAGCATCGATGGCTGGTATGGGGGCCAGTTCCAAATCCTGGATGGTTTTGTCCGGCAACAGCGCCTGGGCGGTGTTGCGATTGCGATCGATGCGGTACATGACGCCCTGCGAGATCAACAGCACCCGCCCCCGACTAATGCGGTACGAGCTCGTGGCCAAGATCAGCTCACCGCCTCGGCTGATGACGATTTTTTCGAGTTCGGCCCGGTAAAAACCGATGTCTTCGCGTAATGTAGTAGCCACCATCGGTGGTGCGCTGGGTAATTGTTCGGTGGCCTGTTTGAGGCGCGCCTCGATCACTGACGCATAGCGGCTGAGCTCTTCTTGATCGGTGCCGCTCGCCTGATCGCCGACAATGGTTTCAGCGACTGAAATGGTGCCGGCAAAATCGCTCTCGCCGGCGATCAGGCCGGTGGCCGGACCAGTGACTAGACCGCTGAAGGTCAGCAGCAGCAAGAACAAGGGGATAATGGCGCGCACCGCAGCAGTCTGCGGCGCTTATGGCTGAGGCCAGAGGCTATCTGAGTCGCGGCTGTGACTTAGACCGGGGCCGGGAAGGGGTCCAGGAAAGCACCACTTGCCCCTGAAAGAGAGGGCAAACAATCCCGCCCCCGTCAATGGAGCCATCATGGACCACCTAGACCAGCTCGAACAACAGAGCGTCTACATTCTTCGCGAAGCCTACAAGCACTTCGACCGGATGTGCATGCTGTGGTCTATCGGCAAAGACTCGACCGTTTTGCTATGGTTGGCACGTAAAGCCTTCTTTGGACACGTGCCCTTTCCGCTCATCCATATCGACACCAGCTATAAGCTGCCCGAGATGATCCAGTACCGCGATCGCCTGGCGATGGAATACCAGCTGACCATGATCGTCGGCCAGGACGCCGAGACCCTGGCGGCCGGCGCGACCTTTCCGGCCACCCGCGATCTGCCTGACGGCGATCCGGCCAAGGTCGATCGCACGACCTGCTGCTCGCGCCTGAAAGCCGGCGCCTTGAAGGCCACCTTGCAGGGCACCGGCCCGCGTAAGCGCCTCAATCTGCGCACCGGCGTCTATGAGCCCGATGCCGATACCCAGCCGTGGAACGGCGTCATCGTCGGCGCGCGCAGCGACGAAGAAGGCAGCCGTTCGAAAGAGCGCTATTTCAGTCCACGCGACAAGAACAACGAATGGAACGTCGGCGATCAACCGCCGGAGTTCTGGAACCAGTTCAAGACCGATTACGCCCCCGGCACCCACGTGCGCATCCATCCGCTGCTGGATTGGACCGAGTTGCACATCTGGGAATACATCAAGCGCGAGAACATCCCCACCGTGTCGTTGTACTACGACCGGGGTGAGGGCACGCGCTACCGCTCGCTGGGCTGCGGCCCGTGCCAGAACGCGATCAAGTCGACCTCGAAGAACGTCGATGACATCATCGCCGAACTCAAGAGCGGCTCGCTGAAGAACATCGCCGAGCGCAGCGGCCGTCTGCAGGACGGCAAGCATGGACTCGAAGAGCTGCGTAAAAACGGCTACATGTAATCCTTGAATGCCCTTACCGCCGCGACGCCGAACGCCAATGGACGCCCCATGAACGCAGCCGTGAAATCCAGCGAACAAATGAACATCGTGATCGTCGGTCACGTCGACCACGGCAAATCCACCGTCGTCGGACGCCTGCTGGCCGACACCGGCTCGCTGCCGCAGGGCAAGCTCGACAGTGTACGCGCTGAATGCGCGCGCACCGGCAAGGTGTTCGAATACGCCTTCCTGCTCGATGCCCTATCGGACGAGCAGGATCAGGGCATCACCATTGATACCGCCCGCTGCTTCTTCAAGTCAGCCCGCCGCGACTACATCATCATCGATGCTCCCGGCCACATCGAATTCTTGAAGAACATGATCTCGGGTGCCGCCCGTGCCGAGGCCGCGGTGCTGGTCATCGACGCCAAGGAAGGCGTGCGCGAGAACAGTCGCCGTCACGGCTACATCCTTGGCATGCTCGGCATCAAGCAGGTGGTGGTGGTGGTCAACAAGATGGACCTCGCCAAATACGGCCAGGCCCACTTCGACGCCATCGAGAAGGAATACCGCGAATTCCTCGCCGCCATCGGCACCGTCGTGCCCAAGCAGTTCATTCCCATCGCTGCCTTGCATGGCGCCAACCTCACCAACCGCATCCCTGAGATGGCGTGGTACAAGGGGCCGACCCTGCTCGAGTGCCTCGACGGCTTCATAAAGGCGCCGTCGAAATCGGCAGCTGCCTTGCGTATGCCATTGCAAGCGGTGTACAAGTTCACCGGCGACGGCGACGACCGGCGCATCTTCTCCGGCCGCATCGAGTCCGGTACCGTGGCGGTGGGCGACAAGGTGGTATTCTCGCCTTCGAACAAGACCGTCACCGTGCGCTCAATCGAAGGTTTCAACACCGCACCGCGCACCACCATCGACGCCGGCTGGTCGACTGGCTTCACCCTCAGCGAAGAGATCTATGTCACCCGTGGCGAGATCATCTCGCATGTCGATCGCGCACCCTTGGTGAGTACGCGTTTTCGCGTCAACCTCATCTGGCTGAGCAAGAAGCCGTTCGTCAGCGGCCGCGATTACAAGCTGAAGCTGCACACCCAGGCGGTAGCGGTGCGCATCCATCGCATCAACAAGGTCATCGATGCCAGCGAGCTGGATGTCGAGCTGACCAAGGATCACGTCGGCCGTCACGATGTTGCCGACCTGGTTCTGGAAACACGTACACCGGTGGCGTTCGACCTCATCTCGGAAAGCGAGGCCACCGGCCGTTTCGTCATCGTCGACGGCTATGACGTCGCCGGCGGCGGCATCATCACCGGCACCGAGGCCGACGAGCAGGACGATCTGCGTTCGGAAGCCCGCCTGCGCGACTTCAACTGGGTGCACGGTGGCGTCACCACGGCCGATCGTGCCCAGGCCAACGGCCATCGTGCCGGCCTGGTGATGTTCGTCGGCAAGAACGGCGTCGGTAAGCGGCGCTATGCCCGCGCCTTGGAAAAGAGCCTCTTCGCCGGTCGTCGCCAAGCCTACATGCTGGATGGCACCAATGTGTTGCTCGGCCTCGACCATGACCTGAGTGTCGATGCCGCCCGCCAAGAACTGGTGCGGCGCTTCGGTGAGGTGGTCAACCTGCTGGCAACGGCGGGCCTCATCGTCGTCTCGACTACCAATGCCATCGGACTCGCCGATGCCAGTTCGGTGCAGACCCTCATCGGCGATGTACCGAGTGTGGTGGTCGAAATCGACCCGAGCGGTACCAGTACCTCCAACTGCGACCTACGTTTCACCGGCGCCGAGTCCGAGGTTCAGGTAGTGACGCGCATCGCCGAGTTGCTGGCACAGCGTGGGATCGTCCCGCACTTCTGAACTTCACGTAGGTGTCATGCCGAGGGCCAGTGTAGAACTGGACCTGCGAGCCTTTATTGTATGCTGGCGGAACCTTGGGGATTGCGCCTGCTGGTTGGCTGACCATGGCCGTCGGTGATGCGCAGAGAAATGCCTGAATTTATAGGAATTACATGAATACATCTGCCCAGTCGAATATTTTCGTCCGTATCTTTACCGCCGCTTTCCTATGGCTCGACAGCTACGGCGGTGATTCTCAGAAACCGTCGGAAGACGAGCGCATCAATATCGTCCGCGTGTTGCCATTTATCGGCATCCATCTTGCCTGCTTCGCGGTGATCTGGCTTGGCTGGAGCTGGCCGGCGGTGATCTTCGCCGTGTCGTTCTACCTCGTGCGGATGTTCGCCATCACTGGTTTGTACCACCGCTATTTCGCCCATCGCAGCTATAAGATGAATCGCTTTTGGCAGTTCTGCGCTGCCGTCCTGGGCAATACCGCGGCTCAGCGTGGCGCTTTGTGGTGGGCAGCTCACCATCGCCATCACCATCGCTACAGCGACGAGCCCGAGGACATCCATTCGCCTAAGCAGCGCGGTTTCTGGTGGAGCCACATGTTCTGGTTTCTCGGCAATTCAAATTACCGCACCCGTTCAGAGCTGATTCCCGACCTGCTGAAGTTCCCCGAACTGGTGTGGCTGGATCGTTTCGACATCCTTGCTCCCTTGATCTGCGGCATCGGCAGCTGGTGGCTGGGCTACGCCTTGCAGCACGCTGGCTATGCCACCTCTGGGGCGCAGATGCTGGTGTGGTTCTTCATCTCCACCGTCGCCTGCGCGCATGGTACCTTCACCATCAACAGCCTGAGCCACGTCTTCGGCAGCCGGCGTTTTGCAACCACCGATACCAGCCGCAACAATTTCCTCTTGGCGCTGATCACTCTCGGCGAAGGCTGGCATAACAACCACCACTATTACCAGTCGACGGTGCGTCAGGGTTTCCGCTGGTATGAGATCGACATTTCGTGGTACGTACTGGTGGGCTTGAGCTGGGTCGGCATCACCCGCGATCTCAAAGGCATCCCCGCCAGCGTGTGGAAGGATTCCAGCGAACAGGCACGCGCCACACCAGCGGTGCGCCACAGTGATACCTCGGCGATCACCGCCATGCCCATGCTGCCGCGCAATGGACCGGCTGCCTAAGCACTCCGTTAAGACGTGGCGGCATGAGCGAACACCAGCATCAGCACACCATCCGTGTTCGCTATTCAGAGAGCGATCAGATGGGCGTCGCCCATCACGCCGCCTATGTTCCGTGGCTCGAAGAAGCACGCATCGAATGGCTGCGTGCGTGCGCACATAGCTATCGTCAGCTTGAGGCCGACGGCGTTTTCATGCCGGTCATCGAGTTGGCAGTGCGCTATCGGCGGAGTCTGCGCTTTGACGATGTGGCGACACTCATCACTGGTGCTATGGCCAGCGGCCCCACACGCATCTGCTTCACTACCCGCATCATGCACGGCGATATCTTGTGCGCCGAGGCGACGGTGACGGTGGCGGCAGTTGATGCGACCGGCAAACCCCGGCGTATTCCCGCCGCTTTGCTAGGCCCGCTGAGCCACGTTGACAAAAAGTAAGCGTCTAGCGCTTCCTCGCGAGGAACGCGGACTCAGTCTCACCGCCATGGCCTACCGCAAGCGTACTTTCGTACTCAGTTTGGGGCTGTTGGCGTTGGGCCTGAGCATTCTGGGGGCTGGCATGCGGGTGCGTGACCGCACCCGGCCCGCGTCGGAGTCATCGGTCGTCAACGACCCCTCATTGTCACCGACAGCGCCTGCCACAGCACCGGCGCAGTCAGGGTCACTGGTATGGTTTAATACTCTGATCGCCCATGGTCAGACGGACCAGGCAGTGCGTGCGGCCTTGGTTCGCCTGCGAGCTGAAGGCCCGTTGGCTCCCGGCGTCTCGGTGGCGCGCGATCAGTTGTTGGCACGCTTGCGGGCATTGCTGCCCAGCCTCGCCGCCGACGTGGCGCAAGAGGTGCTCATCGCCCTGGTCAAACAACCGCAGAGCGCCGCCGAGGCTGGCGCGGTCCTCGCCCATCTAACGCTCATCCAAAATCCCAGCTTGCGTATTCATGCGCTGCGCCGGCTGCTCGATCAAGAGGTTCCGGTTGCCGACCTCGTCCCGTTATTGGCTACCGCGGATCCGCGTATTCGCGCAGCCGCTGCCGCGGCCTTACGCCGGCAGTTGCCAGCGGCTGTGGCAGCTACTGATCAGGCAGCCACTGATCAGGCCGCCGCTACCCAGGCATTGGCCGCTGCTGAGAAAAACGAAGCCGATCCACGTGTGCGTCAGGCATTAACTGCCCCACTCACCACCGAGCCAGTGGTCTTTCCTGAGGACCGGCGCAATCCGGTGTTGTTGCCACTGGCGGTTCAGCGAGTACCGGCAAAAATCATCGAAAGTGCGTGGGATCCGGGTACGAATGACAAAGGTCAGACGGATTATCGCAGCCACAGCACCATCACCATCAATGACAACGGCATGGCTCATGTCGAAACTGAGAGCAAGCAGTGGGGCAGCAAGTGGCACGTGAGCTATGACGGATGGGCATGGAAAGACGCGAGCGGTAATATCGTCATTGATGCCCGCGGTCAGCCCGTGCAATACCTCGATGCCTCCGATAATCAGCGCGGTTGGTCACCTGACAGCATGACCATTTCGCCGGATGGCACGACCACCACTATCGACGACCGGCATCAGAGTGAACCAGGGCAAAGCGGACTGCCTGGTGCGGGCTAAGACGCATCAGTCGCAACCAGGGGTCTAGGTTTACCGACGGCTGACTATATACCCCTCATCCGTTGGCCGTCGCGCCGGTTGCCAGACGCAGGGTCTCACCTAGCGTAGCGTCCCTAATTTCGTTGTTGCCGGTGCTTAACTGCATCGTTGTTAAAGGATGTCATGACAGTTGATCCAAATTCTCGCAAGCCGCTCGCCGCCAAGCCGGAG
>JAYVTR010000111.1:0-7643 GCA_043788625.1 Planctomycetota bacterium | reverse complement strand
TAGGAGGTGTCCTTTCGCCTCGCCACAGCCTGGTCGCGCACAGGGGTCAAGGCCGCGCTGCGCGCCGAGCCGTTCGCGGCGAGGGCAGCCTTGACGCCGAGCACGATCAGGATGCTGGTGAGCGAAGGGCACCGGCTGCGCCAAGTGAAATTTTGGTAACCGGAGTCGTAGCTGGAAGCTGTCGGCTGGCAGCGCCGAATCGAAACTTTCAGCTCCCAGCTCCTTGCTTCGACTTGCTCCCAGTCCTTACGTCCTAACCAATCCACGCCAGCAAATGATCGGCGATCTGCGACTGCACCGCTAGCGGAAAACGGTGATCGTAATCGCCAGCAAGAATAGCCAGCTTGGCTTGGGGAAACAGTGCCGCCCGTTCGCTCACCGCGCTCAATACCGGCGCCACGGCATCAGCGAGGGCGACGCTATCGCGTTGGCCATAACTGATTCCCAGTGGTCTTGGCAATAGATCAGCGACAACGTCAGCCTGATCTAGACCCAGAGCCAACAGACCAGGCAATAAATTGTGCCGTGGCAACAGGCGGCCATGCTCCAAGAGCAAGCGTTGCTGACCAAGTCCGGCATGCATCCATACCGCACCGATACGTTGATCGGCAAATGCCAACCACGCCGCGGTACGTGCGCCCATGCCATAACCAAGCACCGCTACGTCGAGTCCCGCGGTCTTCTCATAATCAATCAAGGCAGCGGTGGCGCAGCGCAGCTGGTCGACCGTTTCGGCAAGCAAGCTGCGACCGTGCGCCAGGGCGCGTGACAGGCAGTGCTCTTCCCATCGATGCTCTTGCGGCATACCGTCAGGCGCCGTTTGCTGACCGAAACATGGCAAGTCTGGGCATAGCACGACAAATCCGCGCGACGCCAAGTAGGCGCCATAGTGATGCTCTCGCTGGCCGCATTGGCCAGCGAGTTCATCGCCGCCGAGATGAAAACGATCACCATGCGGATGCAGTGCTACCAGGCCTGGCCATGGCCCATTGCCGCCGCTGGGACGCAACAGCCAGGCTGCGAGCCGCCGTCCGCCCGGCACGTTGTAGCTTACCCGCTGACGCCGCACCGTGCCGGCGACATAGGCTACGCCTTCCGGTTGCAGCTGGTGTTCTGGCAGATCGGCAGAGAGCCGCAGCAGAGCATGGATTTCTTGGCGATCGGCGGGGCTCATGCTCTGGTCATAAAGCTCTGAGCCGGATGCGCCAGTCCGCTGCTTGCTCCTGGAGTTCAGGCGCGTCTCATCCGCTGCCATGCTGCCTGTCGAGAACCGCAATCCGTTTGCTCCCCGCACCTATGGTACGCTTGAGCGTATCTCGCCGCGCGTGGCGATCTGGCGCAATATCGTCAACAGCACGATTTTCATTGGCGAACGCGGTCTGGCGGTGGTCGATACGCAGGTGAATCAGGCCTTGGCGCGGCGCCTACGCCAGCGTTTGCAGGATGAATTCCGCAAGCCGATCCTGTTTGCCATCAATACCCATTACCATTGGGATCACACCAACGGCAATGCGGTTTTCGCCGAGGTGGGCGCCACCTTGGTGGCAAACCGCGATACGGCTGATTTCATGGTCTCGAAAGCGCCACGGCAAAAGGGTTTCCTGTCGAGCCGCGGCTTCGACCTGGGGCCGGATCCGTTGGTGCCAGCCGTCTTCGCCGAAAACTGCGGCGCGCTCGATCTCGGTGGGCTGACCTTACACCTCTCACGCGGTCATCACGCCGAAACCGCTGACCCGACCCTGGTATGGTGTCCGGAAGAACGCGTGCTGGCGGCCGGCGATACGGTGATGACCGGCAGCTTTCCGATCTTTGGCCAACCGAGTCAGCGTGAAGGCCTGGAAGACGCTGCGTGGCTGGCGGCCTTGGATGAAGTGCGCGGTTTCGACGCTCTGCACATCTCACCCGGTCACGGCCCGGTGGCGCATAGTGATGAGTTGGCGGTGCTCGAACGCATCATGCGCTGGTTTCTGGTTGAGGTGCAGGGCCACCATGCGGCCGGCCACACGCTGGATGAAACCATCAAGATGATGGAGGCCACTTTGCCCGAATGGATCCGTACCATTCCCGAGATTTGGGGCACACCGCGTTATGCCATTCTGCGTGTCTGGGCTGGCCTCGAAGATCTTGGCGAGCCAGGCTGGCAGCACGTAAAGCCCACGGCCATTCCGCAGCGCGACGTCGCGGCAATGCGCGATTTGAACGCTTGGCGCCAGGCAATCGAATCAGCATTCGAAGGCGGCGATTCGGCCCTGGCGGTAGGCAGTGCGCGGGCAGCGACGGTGGCTTACGCCGAACAGCCGGCCGCTTGGGCGCTATTGGCCGGAGCATTGATTCAGGTCAGTCGCGGCATCGCCAGCGTGCTGGAAAAAGGCGATTGCTTCGATGCAGCCCGACGGGCCTTGCAACGAGCCTTGGAGCTGGATCCGCACTATGGTCCTGCCCAGCTGCAGCTGGGGCAGTTCTACATCATGATGGCCTATCGGAACGGGGACGATCCAGGCGTCGGCGAGCGCTATCTGGCACAAGCCATCGATGATGATCGTCTGAGTGTCCGGCAACGCGCTGAGGTGGCGTTTTATCGTGGTATGGCCGAGCGCACGCGCGGCAACGAAGCCGCCGCACGCCAGCGTTTTGCCCAATCACAACAGGCTGATCCTTCGTTCATGCCGGCCCGCCTAGCGATTTTGTAAGCATGCGCACCGCCGATTTCGACTACCATCTGCCTGCCGAGTTGATCGCCCAAGAAGCTTGCGAACCCCGCGACGCCGCGCGGCTGCTGGTGACCCTGGGTGACGCTGCGCCACGGCATATGCACGTCAGCGATCTCGCTGACTTTCTACGCCCCGGTGATCTCTTGGTGCTCAACCGCACCAAGGTCATCCCCGCGCGGCTTTTTGCTCGTACTCCACGGCTGGCCTCAGGTGAAGGTGGCGGTGAGCGGGAGATTCTTTTATTGCACCCCGAGCACCTGCTTGAGCCCACCGCTGATGCGCGGGCCTGGCGCGCCATGGTGCGCGGACGCGTGGCGCAGGGGGCGGTATTAGAAGTCCTCGATGGCAATGACGATACCAGCACTCAAGAGAACCAAGTGGTGGCCGAGGTCACCGTCGTACAGCTGCATGACGACGGCACCCGCACGTTGATCGCTGATGATTTTCTGGCCTTGGCCGAGCGCTGCGGACATGTGCCGTTGCCGCCGTATATCGCCCGTCCGGATCGGCCGAGCGATCGCGAGCGCTACCAGACGGTGTTCGCAGATCGCCCCGGATCGGTGGCGGCGCCCACCGCCAGCCTGCATCTGACCACCGCTTTGCTCGAACGCTGCGCAGCCTTGGGCGTCAAGCAGGCGCGCGTCGAGTTGGTGATCGGTCCCGGCACCTTCAAGCCGGTCGATACCGAGCGCGTCGAAGACTTCCGCATCCATGCCGAGTGGTGCAGTTGTCCGTCTGAAACCGTGGCCGCGGTACTGGCCACACGGGCTGCCGGTGGACGGATCATTGCGGTCGGCACTACCGTCGCGCGCACCTTGGAATCGGCTGCCCGCCAGCCGGGGGGGTTCGCAGCTTTTTCTGGTTGGACGCAATTGTTCATGCACCCGCCAGAGCGCTTTCAGCTAGTTGATGGGTTGCTTACCAACTTCCATTTACCACGTTCCAGCCTGCTGATGCTGGTTGCGTGTTTGACCGGTGTTGAACGCCTCCAGCAGCTGTACGCCGCAGCAGTGCAAGAGCGTTATCGTTTCTTCAGTTATGGTGATGCGATGCTGCTGTTGCCGGGTTCGTTGCACATGCCGCAAGCACCGTCGGCAGCTCTCTCTGCGTCTCTCTCAGCGGGTCTCAGAGACAAGCCGAGAGACATCTTGACCAATCAACTTCCTTCTCATACTCCCTCGCCTTCACATTAGAGAGCGCCTTATGTCCCGCGTATGTCATTTCACTGGTAAGAAAACTCAAGTCGGTTGGATCCGCGCCGAAAAAGGCGCTCGTCGTGACGGCGGCGTGGGTAACAAGATCAAAGGCCGCTCAAAGCGTAAGGTTCGCCCGAACCTCAAGAAGCTTCGCTGCGTGATCGATGGCGAAATCAAGAAGGTTTGGGTCTGCACCCGCGCCATCAAGGCCGGCTGGGTTGTTAAGCCTTTCGCGATCTGACGTTCGCGCGCCGCTTTGAGCGGCGCCAACTGGCGCTGTGGCGGAGCGGCTACGCAGCGGATTGCAAATCCGTGTACTCCGGTTCGAATCCGGACAGCGCCTCCAAAAGAGAGAAAGCCCTGGTCTCATCTAGACTGGGGCTTTTTCGTCGGCTGATTTTTCGTGACGTCATCTAGAGGCTGCAAAGCCTTGTTTCTCTGAGAATACCATGTCGACCCCAGCCGATCTCGCCGCTCAACTGGCTTGGCGTTATGCCACGAAGAAATTCGATCCGACGAAGAAGATCCCGACGGATGTGTGGCAGGTGTTGTGCCATTCGCTGGTGCAGACCCCCAGCAGTTTTGGCCTGCAGCCATGGAAATTCCTGATTGTCGATACGCCGGCATTGCGTTCACAGTTGCGGGGGGTGAGCTGGAATCAGGGACAGGTCGAAGACGCTGCTCATCATGTGGTCTTCCTCGCCCGTACCGAGATGACCGAGGCCGATATCGATCGCCTCCTCGAACGGCAAATCGCGGTGCGCGGCACGCCGCGCGAAAGCCTGGCCGGTTACCGCGGGATGATGGTCAAAAGCATCGTCGGCGCGAGTCCCGAATGGGTCCGTGAATGGGCTGCACGTCAAGTGTACCTGGCCTTGGGCCAGTTCATGTTGGCGTGCGCTTCGGTGCAGGTCGATGCCTGCCCCATGGAAGGTCTCGATGTGCTCAAGTACGACGAGATTCTTGGTCTGGCCGGCAGCGGCTATCGCACTGTCGTTGCCTGTCCGGTTGGTTACCGGGCGGCCGATGATCGCTATGCTGAATTGGCGAAAATTCGCTTTGCCCAATCCGAACTGATTGAGGTCCGCTGAATGACCCTGGTCGCAGTGCCGTTGTCAGCGGCGACAGTCGAAGCATTGCTGGCTGATTCGGCGCGCGCCGCGGTGACCGGGGCCGACCTGGTCGAGTGGCGGATTGATACGTGCCTGCAGCTAGGGGCGAGTGCAGAAGCCATCATCGCCGCCATCCCCCGCAGCCCTCTGCCGGTGTTGTTCACTATCCGTCACGCCGATGAAACCGGGGCGTGGACGGGCTCGGCGGTTGAACGTCTGCGTTTGTTGCAGGCCGCCGATGTCGCCGGGGTCGCCTTCATCGACATCGAGTTCGCACATCTGGCTGAGCTGAATGCCTGGCGTCCGCAGCACGCGCAGCTGATCCTCAGTGCCCATGATTTCATCGGCATGGGCCGTAACCTGCCTGAGCTGGTGGCGGCCATGCGTGCTGCCGGCGGCCTGCCGAAAATAGCGGTTACTGCCCGCGATGCGGCGGACCTGGCGATCATTCGGCAATTGTTGGTCGAGCGCAAAGGCGAGGTGATCGCCTTGGCCATGGGTGAGCATGGCATGCCGTCGCGCTTGTTGGCGGGGATATGGGGGAGTTTTCTCACTTTTGCGCGTCTTGCCGAACAGCCTGGTTCGGCCCCGGGGCAGCCGACCGTCGGCGAACTGGTAAGACGCTATCGGATCCGTGCCCAGCGTGCCGATTGGCAAATTCTTGGGGTGATCGGCAGTCCGATCGCGCACAGCCTGAGCCCGCACATCCATAATGCTGCGCTCGCCCACGATGGCGTGCCTGCGGTCTATGTTCCGTTTCGGGTCGAGGATGCTGGCGCCTTCTGGGCGGCTTGTGGCGCATGGATTCACGGCCTGTCGATCACCATCCCGCACAAGCACGCCTTGTTGTCGGCAGTGGCCGGTGTCGAGCCGTTAGTGAGTGCAATCGGCGCCATGAACACCATCGCCATGGTGGCTGGTGCCACGCAGGGAGGGAATACCGACGCTGCGGCGATCATCGCCTGCATCGAGGGCGCGGCGGGGTCGCTGAGCGGCAAAACCGTGCTGTGTCTGGGTGCCGGTGGCGTAGGTCGGGCGATCGCCCACGCCGTGGCCAGTCGTGGGGCGCAGGTGGTGATCGTCAATCGGACGCATGCGCGTGCGCTTGAGCTGGCACAGGAAGTCGGCGGGCGGGCGGTGACCCAGTTAGAGGCGCTGGCGGTGCCCTATGACGTGTTGGTCAATGGCACGGCCATGGGCATGGGCAAGCCGGACGAAAGTCCGTGGCCGGCGGCGGCACATCGCGCCGGTACGGTAGTTTTCGATACCGTGTACACGCCGTTGACCACGCGCCTGCTGCATGACGCCCAGGCGGCCGGGGCACGCACGGTGCCGGGTTTGGACATGTTCATCCTGCAAGCCGCCGAGCAGTACCGACACTTTACCGGGCGTGAACCAGATGTGGCGCTGATGCGCAGCACGGCGCTGGCCCGGCTGAAGCCCGGCTCATAATCATCGCATGGAAAACTGGTCGATCCTCATCACCAAAGAATACCTCAAGTTCTCGTGTGCTCATTTCCTGATTTTTCCTGACGGCTCTAAAGAGCGTCTGCATGGGCATAATTATCAGGTGACCTGTGAAATCGACGGCTCGTTGTCGCAGCATGGCTTGGTTATCGACTTCAAGTTGGTGAAGCCGATTGTCCGCCGTTTGTGCGATTGGCTGGATGAACATTGGCTCATTCCCGGTGAGCACCGTGAGTTGACCTTTCGCCACCGCGAAGATGGCCATACCGAAGTCACCTATCGCCAGTGCCATTACCTGGCGCCCACCGAAGAAGTCATCGTGTTGCCGATTAACAACACTTCGGCTGAAAATTTCGCGGCTTTTCTTGGGCGTAAACTGCACGCAGAACTGGTTGAGCGTTTTGGTCGCGTGAGCGTGCGCCGCTTGCGCATGACGGTCAGTGAGACGTCGGGGCAGGACGGGGTGTATGTCTATGCGGATGATGAGGCTTGAGGGCTAACGCGGGCTAGAAGCCGGAGCTGCGCAACTGGTCGCTAGTAAATGCTATTCTTAAGCGCGTGGGCCACTGCGGCGCACAACCCAGTCATCGGTGCCATAACGTAGGGCTAGCAGATGATCACGGTGCTGTTGCTCATCCGGCGTCAGCTCGCCGGGTTGCAGTGTTTCGCCAAGTGCTTGGGCGATGCCCGTCAGCAGGGCGGTACCGGCTTGTTCAGCGGTTACCTCACAGCCGGCGACTACGGGCCCATCCCAGGGGTTGCTGGCCAATTTGAGGCTGCCATGCACCAGCACGCGCGCGCCGCGCGCGCGTGCTGCACTGCCGAGCACCTTACCGCCGTCGGCGTGGACCAAATCGTCGGCGGCCGGGCTGGCGAAACAGCGTGGCTCGGTGGCATAGCGACGATCGCCGACGGTTTCGGCCTGGGCCTGCAGCAGGGTGCCATAGCCAGCTAATTTTGCCAAAATAGCACCATGCAACAGCGGGTATAAGTCCTTGGTGCGCTCAGGAAGGCCGCCTTGACCCAGGATGCCGACCAACGAGTAGGTGACCTCATGCTCATGCCAGATGGCGCCGCCACCGGTAATGCGGCGTACCACGGTCATGTGCGCGGGCAGGTGCGGGGCAATATGGGCGTAGTCCTGAAAGTAGCCCAGC
>JAYVTR010000110.1:0-9671 GCA_043788625.1 Planctomycetota bacterium | reverse complement strand
GCAAGGGCTGGTCCGCAGAGTCTCGCATAGGCTATTCACGACCTGAAGCCCTATGTTACCTCGCTCGTTCTACGAGTGGGGAAGAGCGTTTTTCAGGATCAAGACTGTGGCCCATGGTCGTACCGCAGCCGCGTCCGCCGTCGGGGCGAGTCACAGCCCAGGCTACCGTCTGTTCGCAGACGTCAGCCTGGCAGTGCGCGTATCGCCAGCAGCGGCTCTGCTTGAGCGTGAAAAGTTAAGTGGTGATAGTATTCCTCACGCAAGGCACCACTGCTCCAACCACGCAGCAACGGATGCTCAGCCTGTAGCAATTCGGGCACGCCTTTGGCCCAGGAGATGCGCGACTTCCACTCGCGCTTACCGTCTTGCTGCCAGTGAAAGCAGGCGCCTTGCCAGGCGAGCGTCCGCGGCAAGTCCGTTTCCGGAGTAAACGTGGAGAAGTGCACGGCGACGATGCCGGTGCCCCGCCCTACAGCCGCATCGACCTGGGCGATCCGCGCCGGTGAGGCGAGATGGCCGGCATCGGCATAGGGCAGGTCGCCGTCACGCCCATCACCAATGACGACGATGGCATCGGCGCCGGCAATGGCGGCGCTCGGCCACGTATCGTCTTCAGCACGGGTAACGGTGAGATGTTTACCGACCGCACTGCGCAGCAGGCAGTCATGCAGCAGGCGAGCCTGCGCCGGGTAGTCATGAATGCCGTTGCCGGCTGGGCCATGGCTTTTGGTTCCCACCAGTATGACGATGTGGCGTTGGCGAACGGTCGGGTCGCGCGCCCCGAGCGCGCTCATGACTGCGACCCCAGCTTGGTCCAGTCGAAGACGGCGGTCAGGTAGTCGCCAGTCTGCTTTTTTAGATCGGCATAGACGCAGGCGCATTCGCGGGGGTCGGCGATGCGTACGCATTCGGCAGTGCTGATCTTGCCACTGCTGAGCCATTTCATGGCGGCAATGGTATTGTCATTGATTGAGCCGGTGCGGAATTCGCTGGCCTCGCGCGGCACCTGCCATTCCCAACCACTGCGGAGGTGCACATAGCGATGGAAGACTGCATGCAGCAGGCCAAAAGCGCTGAGCTCGGTGCGCTTCATCCAGGGCGCGCCGATCAACACCACTTCCCCACCTTTGCGCACCGCTTTGCAGGCATCAAGCACGGTGGCTTCGTGGCCTGAGCAATCGATGACCAGCTCGAGCTGTCCGGCCCAGGTCGTATCCGCCAGCGGCAAGCGCTCACATAGTTCGATGCCACGATCCGCCAACAGCGCGCGCCGCCCAGGGTGCGGATCGCAGGCCAATACCTGATAGCCACTGGCGGCAAACAGCTGGGCGGCGAGATTGCCGATGATGCCCAAGCCAGTGACGGCAATGCGCCCCGGGGGCCGGGCGGCGGTGGTGGTCAAGGTGCTCCACGACACGCCGACCAGCCGCGCCAGGGCGGCATCAGTGGCAATGACGCCGGCAGGTACGCGAATGGCATTCGCCGCCTGACAGCGCACTTACGAAGCATGGTGGGACATGACGAAAGCCATGTCACCCACGGAAAAAACTGAATTTGCGCCGGCCTGGGCGACGCGGGAAACGCTGGCATAGCCGCTGTGCGACGGCGCTGCCGTCGGATCCCGATGTGTATAGTAGCCGGCGATTTCAGTGCCCGGGCTGACAGCGCTCGCCAAAGTCGGGCCTTCGATGTGATTGGCGGGGAGGGGGCTTTCATCGCTGAACGGTTGTAGTTCGATGCTTCCTGGGGCATTGATGCTAAAGGCGAGACCATGCATGTTGGTATTTCCTGTTCTGGCTAGGGCTTTCCTAGTCAGATATCCGCGATCATATGCATTCGGTAGGGATAAATGCCATGGATCATCCTCCATTCGATATGTCGCATAATCCTGTCGTTGAGCTGCCAGTGCATGCCCTCGCGGTCGCCTCGTGGGCCCCGGGTGGCGATAGCCAGATGAGTGATGGCTCGCGTCACGTCAAAACCGCCCCTGCCACTATCGTCGCTATCGTTGAAAGCGGAGCTTATACCGTGATCCGCCACGATGGCAGTTCGGTGGTGGCCAAGGCCGGCGAAGGCTTCTTAGCCCAAGAAGGTGACTGGCTGGATATCACCCATCACGGCGCACGGCGCGGCCAGCCGATGGCCGCTTGTTGGAGCCATTTCCGTTTAACTCTTTGTGGCGCGCAGGATGCGTGTCGGTTACTGGCTTTACCGCCGCTGCTGCCGAGATCCGTGGCCATATTATAGCCACGCGTGGCGAGCTGGGTGGCGGCATGGCTGCCGTCGTGCGCCGTGCCGAGGCCGGCTTGGCGACGGTGCGGGTGCTTGCCGGCATTGCCGAGCCATCGGCGTCAGGCCGCATGTTGTTCGCGCGTGCTGCTGATCTGGCGCCATTAGCCGCCTGGGTGCAGACACGGCTCAGTGAACCGATTTGCCTAGAGGACCTAGCACGAGCGGCAGGCCTGTCGAAAAGTCGCCTACATGCGCGCTTCCAAGCCGCGCTGGGTATTCCCCCGCTGGTGTGGGTGCGCGAACAACGATTGCAAATAGCTCGCGACCGTCTGATGGCGACCAACGAGGCCGTGGCCGAGATCGGGGTCACCTGGTGGTTTCGCCGATCAGTTTCATTTTAGCCGAGCGATACGCAGTCGATTCGGTTTGTCACCGACCGGCTTACGCAAGAACGGCGGCTGGTGACCAATCCATGCTGCTGGATCGCCTGCGGAACCGACCGCCTCGACAAATTTTAAATGCATCACCTCATTATCATATTCGTAGTGTAAGCTCACCACTATACCTGCCGCGGCCAACCGTCACGGCGATTACGGAGTCATCATGCGTTCTATCATCTCACTCATCGCCCTTGGTGCCATGCTCTCGGGCACGTGTTACGCTGCCGAAAAGGAAGAGCATGGCCCGCACCCAGGCGGTCCTGACCGCGCCGAAATGGAAAAGACGGTTGCTGACGTGTTCGCCGCTGCCGATGCCGATGGCAACAAAAGCCTGTCGCCTAGCGAATGCGATGCGGCAATGAAGGCCCTGCATGAAAAAATGATGGCCGCACACGGCCAGAAAGAGGGTCACAAAGAAGGTCATAAAGAAGAGGGCAAAGACGGTCAAAAAGAAGGACATAAAGACGGCGACAAAGAAGGCGACCGTGCCGGTGAGCGGGCCAAGGCCTTCACTGCCGCAGACGCTGATCATGACGGCGTGCTGTCGTTAGCTGAGTTCAAGGAATTAGTGCAACACAAGGGTGGCCAGCGTCCACCAGCGCACGACCATAAAGAAAAGTAAGCTGACGCGCCTGTCCCGCGGTTTTTTGCCGTAGGACAGGCGGACCTGTGGTTGTGCCGTAGCCAGCAGGCAAGACGCTGGTAACGGCATGCTGTAGTTTTTTAAAAAGAGTCCGCATATGCGTCTGCTGCTCGTTGAAGACTTCGCACCACTTCGCACCGCCCTGGTCAGAGGTTTTCAGGACCAAGGTTATGCCGTTGATGCTACGGGTGAAGGCAACGAAGGTCTGTGGTACGCGACCAGCAACGACTACGATGTCATCATTCTCGATCTGCAGTTGCCGGGCAAATCCGGCTTCGAGATCCTCGCGGCCTTGCGGGCGATTGAAAAGGATGTGGCAGTGTTGCTGCTGACGGCGCAAGACGGCGTCGAGGATCGCGTACGCGGTCTGGATGCCGGTGCCGATGATTATCTCAGCAAACCGTTCGCGGTTTCTGAGCTGCTGGCGAGGGTGCGGACTTTGACGCGGCGCCGTCACCGACAGCGTAATCCCCTGCGTACCATCGGTGATCTGGCAATCGATACCACTACCCAGGTGGTGACGCGCGGCACTACGCGCATCGATCTGACAGCCAAGGAATACGCATTGTTGGAATATCTGGCCCAGCACGAAGGCGTTGTTGTATCGCGCAGTGATATTTGGGAACACGTTTACGATTTTGCTGATGAATCCACGTCAAATGTCGTCGAAGCGGCGCTCATGCGTTTGCGCAAAAAACTTTCGCCCGCCGGCGAGCCGCAATTAATTGTCACCCGTCGAGGGTTCGGTTATCTGTTGGCAGCACCATGAGCGTGCACCTGGGTCGACGCATCGTGCTGGGCACGACCATCAGCACCTCGACGGTGGTTTTGGTAGCGGCTCTGGCGGTATGGTGGGCAGCACGCACGGTGATGTATGAGGCACTCGATACCAGTTTGCAGAACCTGGTGCAGCGGACCGTGGCTCTGCCACCGCCACTGCCGCCGCGACGATCCGTGTCTAGCCGTGATTATTCCCCGGGGTGGCGACACCATCACGGGCAGGCGCCACTGCCGTGGTTTGTGCCGGCGATGTTCGCTACTCGCGCGGGCGCCGAGTTTTTGCAGTACGTCGACAGTGAAACCGGAGCAGAGCTTTACCATTCACCGGCATTGGCCGAAGAAGCTTCTTTGGCGGCACGTTTCGCGCAGGTGGCGGATGGCGGCATCCTCAGCATCGAGCTGGCCGATGGCCGTTGGATCCGCGCCATCAAGGCACGCGTTGCTTATGCGGGGCTCTTTGCATTGCCGCCGTGGACCGAGCGTTCAACGGAAGGTGAAGAGTCGGACCCAGAAGCCAGCCGCCCGGTGGACGCGGTCATGGGTATGGATGCGTCGTCGATGCACCGCGAATTGACATTGCTAGCCTGGGGCCTGGCAATCATGTGGGGCATCGCCACCACCTTGTCAGCTTTGGCCTCGATGTGGTTGCGGCGTGCGGTGCTGCGCCCGATCGAGCACATCTCGGGTATTATTGCCGACATCGACCCCGATCGCTTGCAGACGCGGGTGCCGCTGACTGATGTGCCCGAGGAAATGCGTGTGATCTTGGCGCGCTTAGATGCCTTGGTCGAGCGTCTCGACCGCGCTTTCGCTCGCGAACGTACCACCATCGCAAACATTGCGCATGAGCTGCGTACGCCGATTGCAGGCATGCGTACGACGCTGGAGTTCGCTCTGGCGCGCGGCCCGCACGCCAGTCGTGAGGATGATCTGCAGGCCAGTTTGCAGATGGCGGAGACCATGCAGCGCCTGGTGACCAATCTCCTCATGCTGGCACGGCTCGAAGCCGGGCGGGAGCCGCTGTCGCTGATCCCGGTCGACCTCTCGGCGGTGATCGAGGCGAGTCTCGGTCCGGTGCGCACGTATGCGGCCGGCATCAATGTGCAGGTGCAGCCGGCCTTGCGGGTGTTGGCCCATGCCGACCACTTGCGCATGGTGATGACCAACCTGCTCGACAATGCCGTGCATCATGGCCTGCCCGCCACGGCCATCGATCTGCGCGCCAGTCGCCACGAGCGGTGGATCGTGGTCGAGGTCGTGAATGCCACCGACGGCACTTTGAAAGACGTGAGCGAGGTCTTCAATCCCTTCTGGCGCGCGGAAAGTGCGCGCACTGCCGGCCATCATTGCGGTCTCGGCCTGGCCCTGGTGCAGCGCCTGGTGGTGGTCTTCGGCGGCACGGTTGTGGCCCACCTTGATGAGCAGCGGCGCTTCCAGGTGACGCTACGCTTGCCGGCATTGGTCGAGCAGTAGATAGATGCCAAGCGAGATCTCGACCTGTTCTGCATCATACAATGTAAGACATTGCGATATATATAATTGCATGGACTCTGCCAAGCATTTCAAAGCTCCCGTTCAGCCCGCGGGTTGCGCCATGCGCGCGTCGATTTACACTATTTTAATACCGGTATTATTACCAGTTTTTTCCATCACCTAGACTTTGAGATGCGCCCCAACGCCTTCCTGACCTTGCTCCCGATCCTGGCCCTCGGCTGCCTCGTGCCGCTGTCTGCCGCCGATCTCATCAGCGACGGTGGCTTCACCGCCGCCGATGCCGCGTCGGCGTGGAGCGCCGGTTCCGGGGTGGCGATCGCCACCGATCCGGCCAGCCGCTTCATGCACTTGGAAGCCGATCCCAGCAAGATGGTGATGGCTTATCAGCTGATTCCGGTGGCCGGCCTCAAGGCGTTGCACCTGTCCTATCGGGCGCGCTGGAAGGGCGTGCAGCGCGGTTCGCAGATGTGGTTCGACGCCCGCATGCTCCTCGATTTCAAGGACAAGGAAAAGGAAAAGGTCACCGCCAGCCCCAGCCATTCGAACTATACCGGTTCGTCCGACGGCTGGCAATCGCGGACCATTGCCATGCTGGCCCGATAATGCCGCCTACCTCGAGATGATGCCGTGTCTGTTCAATGCCAAGGCTGGCAGCTTCGATCTCGATGACATCAGCCTGGTGGCGATCGATCCTGCCGAGGTGCCGTCGAAGTCGAAGGAGACCGCCAAGAAGGAACCGAAGGTCGATGGCAACCGCATCCTGCACGCCGACGGCACCGAGGCGTGGCTGCAGGGTGCGTCGACAGCCTGCAATGGTCCAACACCGGTGAGGACATCGTCAACTCGGTGATCGGCGCCATCGACGAGTGGAAGGCCAACACCGTGCGCCTGCCGATGACCGAGGAGCGCTGGTTCGGCTAGGCCTCGGGCCAGTCCGACAACGGCGCGGCCTATCGCGAGATCATCGACCGCTGCGTGAAGGCCGCCTCGTCGCGTGGCGCCTACCTGATCCTCGACCTGCATCGCTTCCGCGCCCCGAAGGAAGAGCACGTCGCCTTCTGGAAGGACGCCGCCGCTACTTACAAGGACAACCCCGCGGTCATCTTCGAGCTGTTCAACGAGCCGCACGACGTCTCGTGGGAATTGTGGCGCAACGGCTGCGAGGTGACCAACAAGCGCAAGGCCGGCGACACGGTGGCGGAAAACGCCGAGAAGATCAGCTCCTTCCAGACCACCGGCATGCAGGCCCTGCTCGCCGCAGTGCGCTCGACCGGCGCCAAGAACCTCGTGCTCGCTGGCGGCCTCGACTACGCGTATGACGACTCCGGCGTTCTCAATGGCTTCGCCCTGACGGACGAAGGCGCCACCTCGCCTACGTCGCCCATGTCTATCGGTGGAAGAGCGACTGGCAGGGCAAGTTCCTGGAGGTCGCCAAGACCCGCGCGGTGCTGGTCGGCGAGGTCGGCTGCGACGCGGTACGCTACGACTTCATTCCGCCCGAACGCTTCGAGTCACCCTACACCTGGGCGCTCGACATGATCGGCTGCATCCAACAGAACCGCCTGCATTGGACGGCCTGGGCCTTCCATCCGCACTGCGGCCCGCCCATGGTGCAGAGCCAGACGATTTTCGCGCCGACCCCGTTCTGGGGTGCCTACGTGCGCGCGGCCCTGCTCGGCAAGCAGTTCGCTCCGGTGAAGCTGCGCTAGCAGTGCTGCGGGATTTTCCGCAGCATTGCTAATTCCCGACGATCGTCTTGACCCTTTCCTGGTTTTATGGACCACATGATTGGCGAGAAAACGCCAATAGGATGTCGATCCGCCACAAGAGTCTGCCCGGTTCTAAACCGCTGGTCCGTGAAATGAGGGGAACATCACCCAGCTGCTGACGATCACCGCGAGCACTTGGTGGCGCAGCGCAAGGGTGAAACCGGCCGGCAGCGAAGGCGATAAGGGCATCAGCTCGGCTGACCCAATGAATCACGCTCGACCAGCCGCATCGAGGTGCGTCTGATCCCGGGCTGGCCGGTCTCGGAGATCACATCCAGCGCCGCCTGCGCATGGGACCTGAAATCAATCGCGAGCGTGCTGATGGACGGCCAGAAGAGAGCGGAAATGGCGAGCCCATCGCAACCGATCAGACTCACATCACGGCCGATCTTGACCCCGTTTTCTGCAGCCCAGCGTGCCGCACCGATGGCGATCATGTCACTCGCGCAATAGATGGCCGTCGGCCGATTATCCATCGACCATAACCGGCACATGGCATGGTAGCCATCCCTCATCATGAAGCTGCCCGGCACGACGAACCCATCCGCCAATGCCAGGCCAGCGTCGGCCATTGCCGTCAGGAATGCCGCCTTGCGCTCCCGCCCGGCCAATTTGTCTTCGGCGCCGCAGATGTGCGCGATGCGCCGATGGCCGAGCCCGGCGAGACGGACAATGGCGGTGGCGGTCCCGGCCGCATTGTCGGGCAGGATCGACCATGAACCGGCTAGATGGTCACCATCTATGCCGACGATCGGCAACTGAATATCACGGAGGAGATGGTGGTCGTTGTTGCCGAAGGCGATGGCGATGCAGGCCGAAATGGCGGCACCCCGGCCGGCGGACAGGCGCACCTGAAGCTCTTCGACATTGGGAGCGACGCGCAATAGCCACCCGCGCTCGGAGCAACTGTACATGAGCGAGGTCACGACCTGCTGGAGATAGAGATTGTCGTGGTGCCCGATAAGGTCTGGCGCAACTAACAAGGCAATCGCTCGGCTACTGGTAGCCCCGGCGCGAATGAAAGTGCCATCCCCGTGTCGGGACTCGATCAGCCCCTCTTCAATGAGTGCCGACAAGGCGCGGCGCAAGGTCATCCGGGAAACGCCGTAACGCTCTGCCAATTCGATCTCCGCAGGCAAACGCTCGGCTAGCTCACCGGCCTGAATGGCCTGTCTTAGCTGCGTGATGACTACGGCGTAACGAGGAAGACTAGAAAGCATGGTCAAGATGTACACTTGCGTTCAATAATGCACAAAAAATCACGTAAATTGTTTTAAATAAATAGGATGTGTGATTTAACCGACGGCGATTTTTCAGATTTATGGGAATTAAAGGTCGTTTTAATGGTATAGACGTCTATACTTTTATGTTGATTTTTTAGCGTTCTTGGTCAGCTTCACTGCATGAGCAACGCAACCGGCACCGCTTCCCATGACCTGATCGATCCGACCTGGCGCGGAATCCGGCTGCCCCTCCCCAGGTCTTCCATAGTATACCTCATATTGCTGGTCATCGTGGCCACCAATATCGCTGCGACTGCGATGGAAGAGCCGCTGCCGGCGGGGACGCTGATCGGCAGCAACTGGTGGTTCGGCGCTCCCGGTCCTGCGGCCATGACCTGGCTGAGCGAGACCCGACTGCGGGTCATCCGCATCGGCGGCATAAATTTCGATCGTAAGCTGCCTGACCAGCAAACGCTCATCGAATGGGTGCAGGACATCAGAAAGGGCGGCGCCGAGCCGCTCATCCAGGTGTCGCAATACCGCTCCCCCGAAGAGGCCGCTGCCCTGGTAAAGCTTTTCAATCAAGACAAGGTCGCGGGGACCCCGGTCCGCCTGTGGAGTATCGGCAACGAACCGTGGCTTGAGAACAAGCGGCCGCAACTCGATCAGTTGCCGGCGCTGATCTCACGCTACTTCCTTCCCACCGCCGCAGCCATGAAAGAGGTTGATCCCACCATCACTATTGTCGGCCCGGATGAATGTGACTATTTTCAGGAGGTTTACGAAAGGCTTTTCGGCGGCTCGAATAATATCGCCGGACGCGTGCCGGGTAAGGATTACTATTATTGCGATGGCATCACCTGGCATCGCTACCCGCAGAATACCAACGAGCCAGGATTGTCGGAGGTCGAAGATTTCCGTTCACGCATCGAGCGCTGCGCCCGGTTGACGGCGATGGCTAACGAAAAGCTCGGCCGGAGCGGGACCCATGCCCCAATGGCATTCACGTAGCCAATGCGACACGAAAAATACCGCGCATTTTGAAAGAATAACCTTGACACGCGGTGGCGGTTTTTTTTCGGGGCCTCAT
>JAYVTR010000109.1:0-7078 GCA_043788625.1 Planctomycetota bacterium | reverse complement strand
GTGAACGCGGCGCAGAAGATCAGCAGCACGATGCGGCATGGCCAACTCATGGTGGATTCCATCGCCCTTATGGCTGGGTGATCTGACGCTTACGTGAATTCCCCAGAAGCGCAGCCCGAGCGGTGGCAAAGCAGGCGACCACCACGAAGAAGCCCCGCACGAAGCAGTGACCTCTCCAGGCCGTTGACCCACGTTCCCAGGGGTGAACGCCCCGTGCGGATTCCTCGGCGCTTACCCGCTGGCGACGTGAACCTTGGGTCCTACGGTGCCCGGCCACGGAGCCCGCCGGCATGAGCAGCGATCCCGCGTCTTTCGATGTCGTCATCCTCGGCGGTGGCCTGGCCGGGCTGACGCTCGCCTTGCAGCTCAAGCAGAAGAAGCCCGACATCAGCGTGCTGGTGCTCGAAAAGAAACAGCACCCGGTGAACGAGGCGGCGCACAAGGTCGGCGAATCGTCGGTCGAGATCGGCGCTGGCTACTTCACCCGCTTCCTTGGCCTGCTGCCGCACTTCAAGGAATCGCAACTGCCCAAGCTGGGCCTGCGGTATTTCTTTGATGATGGCAAGCGCGAGGACCTGACCAAGCGCACCGAACTGGGTGGCAACGTCTTCTTTCCAGCGCCGAGCTTTCAGATCGACCGCGGCCGCTTCGAGAACTACCTGGGTGAGGAGGTGGCGCGCCATGGCGTCGACTTCCGCTCGGGGACCAGCGTCAAGGCGGTCGACCTCGGTACCGGTGGCGGAGGAAGCAGCGACGCACGCCACACGGTCGCCTTCACCGGCGCGGACGGCCAGCAGCAGAGCGTCAAAGCCCGCTGGGTGGTCGATGGGTCCGGGCGCGCGGCCATCCTCAAGCGCAAGCTTGGCCTGCTGAAGAAGCACGGACACAACGCCAACTCAGTGTGGTGGCGCTACGACCGTCACGTGAAGATCGACGACTGGGCCGACGATCCGGCGTGGAAGGCGCAGAACGCCAATCTGAACAAGCGTTGGCTGTCGACCGTGCACTTCATGGGCCGCGGCTATTGGGTGTGGTTCATCCCGCTGGCGTCAGGCAGTCACAGCGTGGGCATCGTCACTGATGGCGACATCCATCCGTTCAGCACCATGTCGAGCTATGAAAAAGCGATGGAGTGGCTGCGCACGCACGAGCCGCAGTGCGCGCGGCACTGCGAAGGCCGCGAGGCGCAGGTCCAGGACTTCCTCGGCCTCAAGGATTTCTCCTACACCTGCAAACAGGTCTATTCCGGCGACCGTTGGGCGTTGATCGGCGAGGCC
The DNA here is from genome assembly GCA_043788625.1 of Planctomycetota bacterium. Classification (GTDB taxonomy): domain Bacteria; phylum Planctomycetota; class UBA11346; order UBA11346; family UBA11346; genus CAIUVD01. The sequence goes on along the minus strand of JAYVTR010000109.1, from coordinate 5,801 downwards.
GGCGCGTTTCTCGATCCGTTCTACTCGCCGGGCAGCGACTACATCGGCATGGGCAATACCTTCGTTACCGATCTGGTGCTGAAGGATCTGGGCGGTGAGAAGGCGATCGGGACCTACGCCAGCTATTACGAGCGCATCTATTTTACCTTCTTCGAGAACCATCTGAATCTGTACGAGGGCCAGATGCACCTGTGGGGCGATGCCAAGGTGATGTCGCTGAAGATCATCTGGGACTTCGCCTATTACTGGGTGATCCCGGCGGCGTTCTTCTTCCACGGCCAGCTCACCAACATCATGACCTTCGCCCGGCACAAGGATGCGCTCGACCGTGCCGGGGCGATCAATCGCGCAGTGCAGATGCTGTTCCGCGCGTGGCATAAATCCGGGGTGCAGGTGGCGACCACCTTCATCGACATCCCTGGCATCCCCTTTATGTACGAGCTGAATCAGGCGCTGCATGCCGAGCTGGATCAGGCAGCGTTCGAGCAGCGGCTGGTCACGGATCTGGCGCGGCTCGAACGCTTGGCCGGCGAACTGCTCGGCGCGGCGCTGATCGATGTACCTGACCTGGACCGCAGTGGCTTCATCGGCGTGGAGCCGATCGCACCTGCTGACGCCCAACTGCTGGCCGGCGTGCTGCCACGTTTCACCACCATCGCCTTGCGTGGGGCTCCGGCCGGTGCCGGGGCCTGATCGGGCGGACGCTCCGGCGTCCGCCGCGCCAGCCGGTCAGCGCTGGAAAGGTCGTTCACTGGGCGGGGCGCTGCTGCTTCGCGCCTGCGCCGCGGCGCTGCCGCTGGCTGGGGCGCGCGGCGCCTGGTTGATCGCCTGGGTCATCTCGGGTGCCTTCCTGCTGACCGGTGGACGTCGGCAGTACGGCATGATCGCGTATTGGCGGCGCTTGCGTCCGCGGGCTGGGATCGTGCTGCTGCACCTCCTTGCTTGGCGTCATTTCGCCAGTTTTGGCCGCATCATGTGCGACCGCCTGCTGGTCTGCCTGCGGCCCAAGGATTACCACATCGACTTCGTCGGCATCGAGGCGATGCGTGCCTATCGTCTGCAACGGCGAGGGTGCATCATGTTGTCCGCCCACGTCGGCAATTGGGAGCTGTCGAATATCTGGCTGCACACCATCGCCGAGAATGCAGGCAAGGTGCATGTGGTCATGGTGCGCAACGACCAGGCGGAAGCGCAGCGCCTGGTTGACCGGCAGATGCGCGGTGATCGCACCACCGTCATCGATCCGCGCGATGGCATCGGCGCGTCGTTGGCGATCAACGCCGCACTTCAGAGCGGAGACATGGTGTGCATGCTTGGCGATCGGGTGATGGGTGGTCAACCGGCGCTGACCGTCGACTTCCTCGGCGGCCGCGCGCGCTTCCCCAGCGGCCCGTTCCACACCGCGATGATGACCGGCGCCCCGATCCTGGTCGGCTTCCTGGTGAAGACCGGGCTGCGCAGCTACCTGGTCCAGGTCGATGAGCCGTGGTTCATCCGCATGCCGGCCCGTCGATCCGATCGCCCGGCGGTGCTGCACGCCGCGGTGCAGCGCTGGGCCAGACGGCTGGAGCTACAAGTGCGGCGCTATCCCCAGCAGTGGCACAACTTCTATGAGTTCTGGGAGCGGTGAGGTTTTCTTCCGGGGGCTGATGGCTTATGGTTGCCATCCCGTTCACCATCGCTGCGTTCAGGCCGGGGCGGACAAACGGGCGATCGACCGGCGCTTGGAATCAACGCGATCGTTACAGGATGCCCGCGCCCCAGGGCAAGCAGATCATCGCGAACGAGATGAGGGTGTGGGCAGATGAAGGAGAAAGGTAGCGCGTCTACTTTTATGAATAGAATCGCGTTACCATTCATCTTCTATGTACTCGTCATGGCCCGTAAACTCTTTCAGCATTTCCCCTGCTTCCTTTTGTATTTTGCTGCATTTTAAATTTAGCGAACTAAGGCACCGCGACAAAATAACATGATAAAGTTTCCCGAGAGTACCCATGAAAACATCAGGAAAACCGAGCGTTGTGGTGAATGGACTTATCACGTTGTTTTGTCGCGGCGCCTAAGCACCAAGATGCTTGCCTCTAGTATTTGCTCAAGCGCTTTAGCGCATTGCAAAGCAGTTGTAATCCCGCTCTTTTTAGGAGGGAGGTAAATGACGTATTCGACACATTTTGATTTTTTATTTGTTTCTGGTCCCGTTATTTCTGGCTTTCTAAAACTTTTTTTGCACTAATATAAAATAAAATATTGTTGCCAACTGGGACTAGCGAATTCGCTGTTGTCTTTGGTAACAAATTTGACAGACGACCACCCAGCCACTTCTGAAAGTGGTGCGTGAACGGGTAGTCGATTCCTACCTCAATGTAAATCTGCGAGTATTGTATCTTCATTTGTCCGTCTTTGGCTTAAAGCTCTTCCTGTTTCCGGTGTGCCCATCTCACAATTCATCACGTATTGTACTGAGGGTAAGATAGACGAACCCGCCTGCTCCGGATGGTGATCGCGCCGGTGTCCACCAGAGCATCGGCGATGGCCGGTCGTTCAAGCGCATGGGCGGCGATCCTGCGCGCGCCGTGTGCGGTGGCAATCTCCGAGTCGACTCTGCGTTGTTCGCGATGTTTGGCGACGGTGGCGCGGCAATGGATGCGGTTGTCGGTGGTGATCGGGATGCGTTTAGCGAGCCGTTCTTCTGGGTTCAGCGTCTGCACGCGATCGGTGATGCGGTGGTTGGCGAGCAGTCGCGCTGCTTCGAGATCGTCGAGCGTCCAACATTCGGGTCGGTTGTACCGGCAGGCGATTTGATGGGTGAGGTGTTTGATGTTGCCGTTGCCAGCCTTGCATGCGCCGTTGTGTGTGGGCGTGTACGCGGGTGAGAGCAGCAGTTGTAAGTCATGGTGATTGAGGAACACACGCATGAGGACGGACGTGAATCCCGGGCCGTTGTCGGTCTTCAGCACCAGCGGTGGTCCAACTTCTATGAGTTACGGGAGCGGTGAGGCCCATCTTCGGGTGGCTGATGCGCAGCTGATGTACTGAGGCCTAAACGTTTCATTCAGCTGTTGGTACTGCTTCTCCTCCATATCCAAGCCTCGACCGAAGGACCGCCATGCTCTGCTCCGTCCGCCTGCTCGCCCTCGCCGCGTTCGCCCTGCCCGTGCTTCATGCCGCCGACGATCTGGTGTGGGTCGAGGGCGAGGCTGCGACGTCGAAGACCGTCGCCCGTCACGGCTGGTACAGCGACGCGGTGAAGAAGGACCAGCTCTCGGGCGGTGACTGGGTGAGCAACTTCGGCAATGCCGATGGGTTAGCGAGTTACGACCTGACCATTCCCAAGGACGGCGAGTACACCTTGTGGGTGCGCGCGAATGTGATCGGCGCGGCGTTGTCCTATCAGCTCGATGGCGGTGCCGCGGTGGAGATCGACACCAGCAAGGGCGTCGACGTGGTCAACATCGCGAGCGACGGCAAACCCGACATGCGCATCATCGGTTGGCTGAACGGTGGCAAGGTGAAGATGAAGGCGGGCAAAGCGACGATCGCCTTCAAGATGCACAGCGGCAACAACCACCACGGTGGCATCGACTGCTTTGCGTTGACCACCAAGCCGTTCACTCCCAATGGCACAGTGAAACCAGGGCAAAAACTGAATCTTGCCGACGCCGGCTGGTGGGCCTTCGAGCCGGATGGCGACACCTTCGCCAAGGACGCGGCTCTCGACTTGCGTTATCTCAATGAGAAGACCGCTGGTGAATCGGGCTTCGTCAAGGCGGCGGGCGACGAGTTTCAGCTCGGCAACGGCAAGCCGGTACGATTCTGGGCGGTCAACACCGGTCGCGACATCTGCGACACCGATGATGCCACCATCGACCTCGCCGCGGCGCGTTGGGCCAAGCTCGGCATCAACCTGGTGCGCATCCATGGTGGGATGTTCGACCGTCAGGGGGGCGACCCGGCGAAGATCAGTGACCCTTCGCTTCAGCACCTGCTGCACGCCATCCAGGTGCTGAAACGGCACGGCATCTACACCCTCGTTTCGCATTTCTTCCCGCTGTGGATGGAGCTCAAAGAGAGCGACGGCATCAAGGGCGCGGCGATGGGCAAGAACCCCTTCGCTCTGCCGTTCTTCGAGCCGCGCATGCAGGAGATCTACAAATCCTGGATAAAGCAGATCCTCACCACCAAGAGCGCCGAGACCGGCAAGGCGCTGATCGACGAACCGGCGGTGGCGTGCTTCGAGATCATCAACGAAGACAGCATGTTCTTTTGGACCTTCAATGAGAAGGCGCTTGGCGCCGGCCCGCTCGCCACGCTCGAAGGGCAGTACGCCGCGTGGCTGACCAAGAAGTACAGCGCACTCGACAAGGCCTTCGCCGCCTGGGGCAGTGAGAAGCACGGTCGTGACAGCGTCGACAGCAAGCGCGCCGGCATCCTGGACGCATTCCACATGACCCGCGATGGCATGAAGGGGAACGACGACAAGCGCAAGCGCATGACCGACCAGATCGCCTTCCTTGCCACCACTCAGCGTGGCTTCTATGCCGACATGACCGCCTTCGCCAAGTCGCTCGGCTTCAAGGCGCCGGTATCAGCCAGCAACTGGACCACCGCGGACAATCTGGTGCTGGGCGGCGTCGAGCGCTGGACCTACACCGCGACCGATGTGGTGGACAAGCACGGCTATTTCGGCGGCAAGCATGAAGGCACCGACAACGCGGCCGGTTATTCGGTGCGCGAAGGTCATACCTACGAGGACAAGAGCGCGCTGCTTGATCCCGACTCGGTGCCGATCAGTTACCTGCAAGTCGTTGGCCATCCGCACATCCACACCGAGATCGCCTGGAACAAACCCAACCGTTTCATCGCCGACGGCAATCTGCTGGTCGCGAGCTACGCCGCGTTGCAGGGGGTCGACGGCTACTTCTGGTTTGCGGCGGCTGATGGCAACTGGCTCAACAACGGCAATGGCAACTGGACCTGGATGATGCCGGGCGAGATGGGCCAGTCGCCGGCGGCAGCGCTGCAATACCGTCGTGGTGATCTGACGCCCGGTCCGGTGGTGGTACGCCAGGTGTCGAGCGATGAGGACGTGCTCGCGCTCAAGGGCACCGGCATCGTCGAGGGCAAGAATGTCGACTTCCGTATTGTCGAAGCACCCAAGGCGTCAGATGCCAGTCAACTGTCGGCGTTTGATTCGCTCACTTATTTTGCTGGCCGTGTCGAACGCTGCTTTGTGAAAGAGCCTAAAGACGCCAAGCCGATCGCGCAGGATCTGTCGAAGTTTATCGATCACGGCGCCAAGACCGTGCGCAGCGTCACCGGCCAGCTGGCGTGGAACTACGGCACCGGTCTGCTGACCGTCGACAGTCCGAAGAGCCAGGCGGTGACCGGTTTCCTGGCTAAAGCCGGCGTGGTCAAGCTTGCCGACCTGACCATCGAATCGGCGATGGAGTACGGCACCGTCCACGTCATCAGCCTCGATGATCAGCCGCTCGCGAAGTCGAAGAAGATCCTGATCCAGGCCTTCAGCGAGGAGAAGATGTACGGCTTCAAGGCCGAGAACGGCGTGATCAAGGATGTCGGCCGCAGTCCGATCAATGTGCGCGACATCCAGGCGACGGTCACCTTCACCAGCGGCGCGGGGCTCAAGGCACAGGCGCTCGACCTCAACGGCTATGTTCGCGAGGCGGTGCCGGTTGTTGGCGGCAAGCTGACGCTGCCACGCGACACGCTCTATGTGGTCGTCACGCGCTGAGCGCGTGACGGTGCGAAGTGCGAGGTGCGAGGTGCGAGGCTGCGTGATG
>JAYVTR010000108.1:0-1807 GCA_043788625.1 Planctomycetota bacterium | reverse complement strand
CGTTGCCGCCGCCAAGACCTCATGGTTGAAGCGGAAGTCGAGGTACGGGCTGAATTTCTGCGCCATCATGCGCCGGCCATAATGCACCTGCAGCAGGTAACGGGTCTGATCGGTGGTGACATTGCGCGAACCGGTATGCCAGACCTCTGAGCGGAACAGCAGGAAGTCACCGGCCTTGAGCAGCACCGGCACCGCCTTCACGCCATTCCATTCGTCTTCCTGGCCACCGACAAAACCCATGCGTTCTGCGCCGGACTTGGCGCCAGGGCCGCGACCGGACTTGTGTGACCCGGGGATGATCCACGTCGGACACAGGTCGAGGGTCATGTCGTTGAGGTAATAATGTCCGGTGGCGAGCATCACCGGAACTTTCACCTGACCGCTGAGCAGCAGCTCTTCCGTCACCGGAAAAAACTGCTGATCGATATGCATGCCCCAGTTGCCGGCACCCGGCCAACTGCGCCACGCGGTTTGACCGATGATGTGCGCGTCATTGCCGAGGACCCCTTCAACAACGTCGATGGCCCCGGCGCGATCGATGAACTGCAACCAATACGGGTGCCGGTTGAAGACACACTTGAGATGATCTATGCCACTGCGTTCGTCAGTCTTGCGATCGAAGCAAAAGGGCACCAGCGCATCGATGCGCTGGTGCATTTCGGCTACTTCCGGTCGCGACATCAAGCCGGGAATGACAACATAGCCATCCTCCTCCATGCCGCGGACCATGCCCGCGACGTCGCGAGGATCGTAGTGCTTCAAGGTCGGATAGCTTGCCGCTGAGACGGTCTGCGCGAGAGGCTCGGGAAGGGTAACGGTCGCGGTACTCATAAGGGCTCCTGGTAGCTGCTCCGGACAGTCTATGTTAGGTGAATCTGGATTGCTCGTGCAAGCCACGACACAACTGGTAAAAATCACGGAACGAGTTTCTGATGCATACCATTACGCTTGCCTCTCATCTACGTGATCCTGAGTTGCCGCTGGCGATACTTTACAGTACCCATCGCGGCCAGATGCCGGCACACGCCCATGATTTTTATGAGCTGGTGTACGTCCGCCGCGGTCGCGGCATCCATCACATCGATAACCGTTCCTATCCAATCATCGCCGGCGATTTCTACCTCATGCGGCCGAATGACAGTCATCGCTATGACGTCGACCGTGACACGCTCGAGATCATCAATCTCATATTTATACCGGAATTATTTCCGGCCGTGGATTGGCAACAGCTGCGCACCTTGCCAGGAGTGGCAAGTTTTTTTTCATCAGGTATCAGCACCGGTCATAAGATCAGCCTGCAACCACCGCATGATCATGCGATTGAAAGCCTGTGCGCCCGCATTCGCAGCGAAATTGAACACCGCTCTTCCGGCTACCGGCTGTTGTGCCGCAGTCTGCTGAGCGAACTGCTGATTACGGTTGAACGCGCCGCCGCCGATGGCGACCCCGATCTGCATGCCGGACCCATCGCCACCGCCGTCGCCTATCTGCACGCCAATCCAGAAGATCCATTGAGCATGGCCGACGTGGCCACCGAATGCGGACTCACCGCCAATTATCTGGGTGAACGCTTCAAAGCTGAACTCGGCGTGTCGATCGGCGAATACCTCAATCGCCTGCGTGTCGACCGGGCACGCGAACTGCTCGCCGGCAGCGAACGTTCGGTGACCGATATCGCTTTGAGCACCGGCTTCGATAGCGCGAGTTATTTCGGTAAAGTGTTTCTGCGCCTCACCGGCCACACTCCCCGCAATTATCGACGATTAACCCGGGGTTAGAAACGACGAGAGCCGCGCAGATGCGCGGC
>JAYVTR010000107.1:0-21961 GCA_043788625.1 Planctomycetota bacterium | reverse complement strand
GCGGTGGGCTGTCTCGTTTGGGCGGACCGACAGCAGGCGCAGAGGCGGCCTCTACAACCGGGGTGGAAGAGAGGGAGCGCGGCATCCCCGAAGGGGGCGCGAGCGCCGCGCGATGGGAACTCAAATTAAAACCTAAATGTAATAAAACGCTTAGGGTACCTCAGGAAAATTCAGAAGTCTACAGGACGCTCATATTTCGCAGATTCCCGTCAGCATCAATGTCAGGGTTTTTGACCACAGTGATCTACGATCAGCGGGTTTTAGCCTGCTTTTTCGACCTCCATCAGGCAGCGGACGGCATCGCTCTTAGAGCCGAACGTGCTTCGCCGGCGAGCATGTGAAGTAGATCCTCGACAAGAATCCAGAGCGAAACAGAATGGTAAGAACCTAAACTCATGATGAGCTCGCAAAATATCATCCTGCGCGCGCGCAGCCAACTGTGCGCGCTGCCAGTCGCGACCGTGATCGAGACCATGCGACCGCAACCAATCGTGCCTCTTGCAGGCCTCCCACCGTGGGTGTTGGGCATGGCGGTGATTCGCGGCGAGTCGGTGCCGGTAGTCGACCTTGGCGTGTTACTCGAAGTCGTCGGTCAATCCGCCCCGCGGCGCTTCGTGCTCCTGCGTACCGCTGGCTGCCCCCTGGCATTGGCGGTAGAGGATGTCGTCGGAATCGACGATCTGGATAAGAGCACGCTCACCAATGCGACGCCCCTATTTGGTCACGCGGCCGATCGAATGGCGGGCCAATGCGTGAAGGCTCTGGCAGTGCATCACCGCGCCTTGCTCGCGGTCCTTGATAGCGCCCTCCTGTTGCCCGACGGCACGTTGCCTGCCGTCGCTCGAGCGATGCCATGATCCCCAGCGATCTTGAGTGGTTCCAAAGCGTGCTCACACAACGGTTCGGGTGGCGCTGCGACGATGAGCGCAGCGCCGAACATACGGCAACCCTGCGCGAGCGTGTGGCCGCGACCGCTTCGACGAGCGTGGCGCATTACGCTCAACGCCTCGCGGACCCGGTCTTTGCTGCTACTGAGCAGACCCAGATCGCGGCCCAGCTGACCGTTGGGGAAACGTTCTTCTATCGTCAGCACGCCCATTTCGACGCCTTCGCTGCGTTGGCCGTCCCCAAGCTCTGCAGCGCAGCGCTTGTTGGCGCACGACCGCGGGTGGTTTCCGCCGGCTGCGCGACGGGCGAGGATATCTACACCCTGGCCATGATCCTGCGTGATCGGTTGGGCGCTGGACATGGCATTGAACTGCTGGGTATCGACGTCAACCGCCACTCGCTCGACCGCGCCCGGCGCGGCCATTACAGCAGCTGGTCGATGCGCGAATGCGCAGTTGCGATTCAGGAGCGCTGGCTGCAGGCCAGCAGCGCGGGCGGTTTCCAGATCGCTGCGACGCTGCAGCAGGACGTGACCTTCCATGAACGCAATCTCAGTGCGTTGGACGCGGACGACGGAATTTTCGCTGCCGGTTCTTGCGAGGTCATCTTCTGCCGAAATGTTTTCATCTATTTCACCCGCGAGGCTATGGCTGCAGCGATCGCACGCTTCGCCACCGCCCTGCGCCCTGGAGGATACCTTTTCCTCGGCCACGCTGAATCGTTGCGTGGGATTTCGAATGATTTCCGCCTGTGCAACAGCCATGACGGCTTCTTCTATCAGCGTTTGTCGGGTGATGTGATGCCACCAACGGCCTGCCCGGTCGCCACCGACGTCGTCGCGGTGCCGGTTGCTCCGATCAATTCCGAGCCGCACGCCGACTGGGTGGCCAACATCGCCAACTCCGCGCGCCGCGTGAGTCAATTGGATGTACCTGTGGCGGCGGTCAATCTCCCCTCAGGAACCTCACCTAGCAATCTAGGTCAGCGCCTCCGCAGCCTGATCGCCGCGGAGGGCTACGCCGAAGCGCAGACCCTGGCGGCTACTGTATCACCAGACAGCGCACCGCGGGAGGTGCTCCTGGCCATGGCGGCCTTGGCCTTCGTGGGCCATGACCTCGTGAAAGTCGAGGCTCACTGTCGACGACTCCTTGGCGATGACGACCTGGATCCCGATGCCCATTTCCTTCGCGGCTTGTGCCGGGATCTCGCCGGCCGGCCGCAAGAAGCGCTGACTGATTTGCGCGCTGCCGTCTATTTAGATCCCGGCTTCGCTCTGCCGCACTTCCACCTCGCGCGCTTGGCTCGCCAGGCGGGGAATAACGCGGCAGCGCTGCAGTCTGCCGCTGCCGCGTGCGCTCTGTTACCAAACGAAGACGATGCCCGCGTGGCCTTGTTTGCCGGTGGTTTCACCCGCGACGCGCTGGTGAAATCCTGCCGCCGCGCCGTCGAGACTGGGACGCCATGACCGGCGCAGCGCAGCATGCCGACATGCACGCGGTCGCCATGCAGTTACAGCGGTTGCGCCTGGATTTCGACGGTGCCTTTGCCCAGCCCTGCGCGACCAGCAACGACAGCGTGCAGGACTTCATCGCCGTGCGCTGCGGTGACGCCAGACTGGCAGTACGCATCAGCGAGGCTGCTGGCCTCGAACGTCGCGTGCGCCTGGTCGCCCTGCCCAACGCGCCGGCCGCCATGCTCGGCCTTGCCGGCTTGCACCGTCAGCTGCTGCCGGTCTATGACTTGGCCAGGATCATCGGCACCGGGGATGGTGTCTGTCTTGAAGCTGACTGTGCAGCGTGGGTCGTGCTGGCCGCCTGCCCCAGCGGCGGACACGTCGGCTTAGCTGTCGCGCGCTTCGAGGGTTTGTTGCGTGCCACGAAAAACCAGGTGATGGCGGCACCGACCTCCGCGCACGCCGTCAGCAGCGTGCTCGACCTGCCCGGCGGCCGCCTGCCGATTCTCGACCTACCCACCATTATCACCCTCGTCACAGCCGACCTGTCCACACCCTCAAGGGATGCCTCATGAACCGCACTTGGACTTTTGGACAACGCATCATCTTCGGCTTCGCCATCATGGCGGCCTTGGTACTTGTTACTGGTAGCCTTGGCATCATTGCTCTTGGTCGCTGCGTCAGCAGCAAAGACGAAGTGATCGACGTAAACGCTCGCTTGCTCATCGACGCTCAGCGTTTAGCCACGGTGCACGCCGAGAAAGGCTTGGTAGGTCGCGCGATATTGTTGTCGGGCGACGCCAAGAATATCGACCTCGTCAAAAAGCTTCGTGCGGACTTCGACGTCCTCGCCAGCGACCTCGAAAAACGTTGTGAGAGCAAGGAGGGACAACAGTTGGTCAGGTCTATCATAGATTTAGAAATGGCGCACCGCGAATGGGTCATCCGCGCCGTTGATCTACGCCTGGCTGACCTCGATAATAAAAACCTCAGCGCTGTTCTCGCTATGTTTTCCAAAGAACTTGACCCTCGTAGTGCGCTGACGAGCGCGAAACTCGACGAATTTGAAAAACTTGAAGAGACGTTGCTGAAAGCGGCTAAGGATGCAGCTACCGCTGAATCCGAGTTGGTGCATAAGTCACTCGTCGCCTTATTGGTGCTTGCCACGCTGATCGCGATAGGCATCGCCTGGCGACTCACCAGCGTCATCAGCAAGGAAATCGGTTCTTCGGTCCGCCATCTGGAGTCCTCGGCCAGTGAACTGCAAGCAGCTGCCAATCAACAAGCGACGGGGGCGAAAGAGCAGGCGGCCACCACATCAGAAATTTCGACCACGATTAAGGAGCTGCTTTCAAGCTCACGCCAGATTTCCGAAAGCGCCCAGCGCGTGGCTTTTATCGCCGAGCAGACTGCTGCCGCCGCTGGGGCTGGGGACGCCACGGTGAACCGCTCGCAAGAAGCCATTGTGCTGATCAAGCGGCAGGTCGATCTGATCGTCACCCATATGGTCGACCTCGGCCGGAAGTCGCAGCAAATCGGCGGTATCCTCGAAATCATCGACGAGATGGCTGAGCAAACCAACATTCTCTCTATCAACGCCAACATCGAAGCTGTCGGCGCCGGCGATGCGGGTAAGCGCTTCGCTGTTGTCGCTGACGAAATTCGCAAGCTTGCCGACCGCGTCGGTGCCGCCAGCAAAGACATACGCTCACTAGTCGACCAGGTTCGCGACGCAGTGCATTTGTCAGTGATGGCCACCGAGACGGGCTCGAAGGCTGCCGAAGCTGGGGCCAGCCGCTTCGGCGAAGTGGCCGAGTCGTTCAAGCGCATCACCGACCAGGTTGCCACAACCACCATAGCGGCGCGGGAAATCGAGCTCTCGACCAAGCAGCAGACGAGTGCCGTCGAACAGGTGAATCAGGCAATGTCGGTGGCCGGCCAAGCGACGAAAGAAGCCGAGGCCAGCGCCGATCAGGTCCTGCGCACCGCCTCGGAACTCGCCAAATTGTCCCGCCAACTTATGTTGTTGGTTCAGTCGCGGAATACGGCAGCGAGCTGACCGGTCATGGCCACCGATCCGCTCCATTACTTCCGCATCGAATCGAAGGAGCTTCACGAGGGGATGCTGCGTGCCGTGCTTGATCTCGAGCGCGGTCAAGGTCAGGAGGCGGTGAAACGCCTGCTGCGCCTAGCGCACACCTTCAAAGGAGCGGCGCGGGTCGTCGGTCAGGGCCTGATCGCCGATCAAGCGCACGCCTTGGAGGATCTCTTAGCGCCGTTTCGCGCCGGTGAGGCAATGTCCGTCGCCATCCAGCACCAGGTGGTCGCCTGCATCGCAACCATTGCTGTGGCCATCACCGCTCTTGACCAGCCAATGCCTGTGCCAGCGGTCACGGCGAGGATTGCGAGTGCTGTCGCCAGCCCAGTAGTTTCTGCGCCACCTCAGGTTCAGGCCGCCGTAAGCGTCACCAATGCAGTCCCCGTTATCGCCGGGGGCGTCGACGAAACGTTCTCCCATATCCGTGCCGATGTGGCTGAAGTCGATAGCTTGGTGGAGTCCATCGCCGAACTCGGCACGCGCGTGGCCGGGATGCGACTGCGCATGGAGGCTCACCTCGCTGCGCTCAACTCTGGCACCAGCACCAGCACCGGCGCGAGCGAACAGAGCGCCCACATCCGCGGCGACTGGCGGACCTTGGATGCCGACTTCGATCGCGTGCAGAGTCAACTGGTGATGACGCTCGAGCAAGGCAACCATCTGCGCCTGGTCGCGGTGGAGCCGGTGCTGCTTGCGCTTGAGCGAGCGGTGCGAGACGCCGTCCACCAACTTGGTCACGACGTCCGCTTCACCGCTGTCGGTGGCGACGTCCGTCTCGATGGCCATATCCTCGCGATCATGAAGGGCGCGCTCACCCACCTGGTGCGCAACGCGGTGGCCCATGGCAGCGAACCCCTCGTTGCGCGCCGTGAGGCGGGCAAACCTGACCAGGGTCTGGTAGAGATCCGGGTCGAACGCCGTGGCCACCGGATTCACTTTCATTGCCGCGACGACGGTCGCGGGATCGACGTAGCGGCAATTGCGCTGATCGCGCAACAGCGCGGCTTACTGACCCCAGCCGCCGCGGCGCACCTCGACCTTGCTAGTGCCGTACAACTGCTGTTTCGTGGTGGCGTGTCGACCACCGGCCGGGCCGATGCCGTATCCGGACGCGGCGTAGGCCTCGACGCCGTGGCCGAGGCGGTGCGTCGTTGCACCGGTGAGATACGGGTGGATAGCACACCAGGTCGCGGCACGACGATCGAGGTTGCGGTCCCCGTGTCGCTGTCCGCCATCCCTGTGCTCACCGTCGTGGTCAAAGGCTGCACCGTCTGCCTGCCGCTCGACACGGTGCGCCGGTCATTGCGCGTACGCGCCGAGGATCTCGTGCGCACTCCGGAAGGCATTTCGTTGGTGGTCGATGGGGGCGCCCTGCCGGTCCTCGATCTCGCGCGCATACTACCGGTGATGGTCGAGCCGCCGCCGAGACCTCCTGCCGCCGCGATGACGGCGGTGATCGTGCGCACCAGCGCTGGTGCGATGGTCGTGGTGGTCGATCAGTTGACCGGCACCCAGGATGTGATCGTGCGCCCGCTTCCTGCTCATCTGCGCTCCATCGAGTTGGTCGCTGGGGCAGCTTTCGGTACTGACGGAAGTCCGATCTTGATCCTGGATCCGACCCAGCTTGGCCAAGCCAAGACGCTCCCGGGCGTCGCCTTATCGAAGTTTGCGCGACGCGCTCAGACGCTGCCAATCCTGGTGATCGACGACTCCCTGACCACACGCATGCTCGAAAAAGGCATTCTCGAAGCGGCTGGCTACACCGTCGCCCTGGCAACCTCCGCCGAGGAGGGCTTGGCCAAGGCGCGCAGCGGCCGTTACGGCCTGTTCTTGGTCGATGTCGAGATGCCAGGCATGGATGGTTTCGGATTTCTCGCCGCCGCACGCCAGGACGCCGCGTTGGCGATGGTGCCTGGCATCCTCATGACCTCGCGCGGATCGGCTGACGACCGCCGCCGCGGGCTCGCGGCCGGGGCACGCGCCCACTTTATTAAGAGCGAGTTCGACGAGCATTTGCTGCTGACCACCATTTGCTCGTTAGTTTTGGAGGGATGATGGCACGCATCCGTGTCCTGATCGCCGATGATTCGCTGACCATCCGCCACCACTTGGCGGAGGTGATCGCAAGCGATCTGGATTTTGAGTTGGTGGGCGAAGCCCGCGATGGCGAGGAGGCCGTGGCGCTGTGCCAACGTCTGCGTCCGCACGTCGTGACTCTCGACATGTCCATGCCGTGCCTTGACGGACTTGCCGCCACCAAGCGCATTATGCGCACCTGCGCTACCCCGATCCTGATCGTTTCGTCCTCGGTGAATCGCGGCGAAGCCCTGCGCACGTTCGACGCCATCGCCGCGGGCGCAGTCGATGTGCTGGAAAAGCCTGGCGCTCTCACCGATCTTCAGGAATGGGCGCTGCAGTTTCGCGCTCAGCTCCGACTGATCGCACGCATCCAGGTCATCACCCGTTTCAGCGATGCTTCAACCATGCGACGTACGCCTGAGGTCGTGCCACCAGTCACCGCTGATACGCGATCTCGCCAACGCCTGGTCGCCCTGGGTGCCTCGACTGGCGGGCCGATGGCCCTGCATCACATTTTGAGCAACCTCCCCGCCACATTTCCCGTGCCGATTTTACTGGTGATCCACATGTCGCCTCTGTTCACCGCCGCATTCGTCACCTGGCTGGCCCAGAACTCGCGCCTGCCAGTGCGGATGGCAGTCGATGGCGAACGGCTGCCGCAGCCAGGCACTGGGGTTGTATTAATGCCTGGCCCTGATTGCCATCTCGTGATGGATGGCGTCTACCTGCGTCAAACCGCTGCACCCGAACGCTGGTCCTGCCGTCCATCGGTCGACGAATTGTTCCTGTCGCTAACCGGGCGGGCAGCGGATCTGTTCGCTGGACTGCTGACCGGTATGGGTCGCGACGGGGCTGCGGGACTTCTCGCCCTGCGCCAGGCCGGGGCTGTCACCGCGGCCCAGGATGAGGCCAGCTCGGTCATCTTCGGCATGCCGCGTGAGGCGATCGCTCTCGGCGCCGCCGAGCACATCCTGCCGTTAGCGGATTTCACCAACGCCATGATTCAGCACGCTGCGTGCACGGTGAACACATGAGCCTGCCAGTCCTCATCCTTGATGACAGCCTGACCGTGCGCATGGATCTTGATCAGGCCTTCCGCACTGCCGGGCATGTCACCGTACTGTGCGCTGATTTGGCCACAGCCCGGATCGCTCTGGGGAAGCAGGCCTTCGCGTTGCTGGTTCTCGATCAACTCCTGCCCGATGGTGAAGGTAGTGATTTGCTGCGTGAGATACGCGACCCCAACGCAGCTGGGCATCTACGTAATCTGCCGGTCATGATGCTGTCCACCGAGGCCGAGGTAAAAGATCGCCTCGCTGGCTTATCCTCAGGAGCTGATGAATACGTAGGGAAACCATATCAGACCGCGCAGATCATTGCGCGGGCCAACAAATTCATCGGCGGCAGTCCGGCCCAGCACCCAGTTCTGGTGGTGGATGATAGTGCCACCTTTCGCAAGGTGCTTCGCCGCACCTTGGAAGAGGTGGGCTTCTCGGTATGCGAGGCAAGTAGCGGCGAGGAGGGACTGGCATTGGCCGCTTCGGTGCCGTTGTCGGCAGTGATCACCGACGGCCAGCTTCCTGGCATCAACGGGGCGACTTTGGTCCGTCGCCTGCGTGCGGACCCAACCTATCGCTCGGTGCCGTGTATGGTCATGACGGCGTCGATTGGGCAGAGTGAGGTCGAAGCCCTGGATTCTGGCGCTGATGCGTATTTGCATAAAGAGCGGGACCTGCCCCTGCTCGGGGCGCGGCTTCGCAACATGATCGACAAGTTCGCGATCATTGGCCTCCAGACCGGGTCCACATGCAAACGCATCCTGGTCGTCGACGACAGCCTGACTTATCTGAACCGGATCGGCGATCATCTGAAGCAGGAAGGGTACGAAGCCATCCTGTGCTCATCTGGCGCCCAGGCACTCGAGATGCTGGTGGCGCAGGAGGTCGACTGCGTCCTGCTTGATCTCAACATGCCGGACATGGATGGTCAGGAGGTCTGCCGGCGGATCAAAGCCCATGCCCATCTGAACATCATCCCGGTCGTGGTAATGACCGGTCGCGAAGATCGCGATGCGATCCTCGAATCGATTGACGCCGGCGCTGACGATTTTGTTCCTAAGTCGAGTGACTTGGACATTCTTAGCGCCCGCCTGCGTGCGCAGTTGCGCCGCCGCCATATTGAGGCTGAAAATCGTCGCACGCGGCTTGCGGCGGCCGAGACGCAAGCGGCCCAGCGCCTAGCTGAAACCCGCGCGGTACTGCTGACCGACCTTGAACAAAAGAATACCGAACTGGCGCGGACCACTGCAGTGGCTGAACATGCATCCCACGTTAAAGCCGAGTTTCTTGCGGTCATGAGCCACGAGATTCGGACCCCACTCAACGGAGTGCTGGGCATGGCGATGATGCTGCTGGACACTCGTCTCGATCCCAGTCAACGCGAGATGCTCAATACCTTGCGCGCTTGCGGGGACAGTCTGTTGGGCCTGGTGAACAACATCCTCGACTTCTCCAAAATCGAGGCCGGCAAGATTGAACTCGATGATGAAGAATTCTGCCTGCTGCACACTATTGATGACGCTGTCGCTTTGGTGTCTGAGCGGATCAATAGTAAAGGTCTGGAACTGACCACACTGGTCGCCGGTACCGTCCCTTTGCGGATGCGTGGCGATCAGTCGCGGCTGCGCCAAGTGCTGGTCAATCTCCTTTCCAATGCAGTGAAGTTCACCGACACCGGGTCGATCGCCATCCACGCGACAGCGGAACTCGCGCCAGATCTGCAGGCTGTGTGCCTGCACATCGCGGTCACCGACACCGGCATCGGCTTGAGCCCAGAGGCGCAGGCGCGCCTGTTCCAGCCATTTGCGCAGGCTGATAGCTCGACGACGCGTCGCTTTGGCGGCACCGGTCTTGGCCTCTCGATTTGCAAGAAGTTGGTCGAGTGCATGGGCGGTAGCCTTAGCGTTGAGAGTCGATCTGAGCAGGGTTCAACTTTCCGCTTCAGCGTCTGTTTTCAGACCGCGCCCGCGCAGCTTCAGCCGAATGCCCTCACCGGGCAGCGCTGTCTCATCGCCGTCAAAAATCAATTTCTGCGCCGGGCACTGCATGATCAGGTAGCGGTCTGGGGGATGACAGCTGAGGTGATCACCGACACTGCCATGGATGCTGCGCTGCGGATGATAATCGCGCGCCAGACGCCGTGGAAGGCGGTCATCCTCGATGCGACGCTGCTGCTCGACGAAGGTCTGCGCCAAACAGTGCACGCCGCCAGCAGTTGCATGATCGTTGTCGGTGGTGGCCGCGATCAAGCCGTTGACCATGTCCTGTCGCAGCCGCTACGCGTTGGACAGTTGCACAAATATTTGGTGGACCAGATCAGCGGAGCCCAGACCGAGCGCAGTAGCGAGGTCCAGCTGCCCCGACTCAAAGGCCACGTCCTGCTAGCCGAAGACAATACCATCAATCAACGCATCGCTGTTAGTCTCCTGGGCAAATTGGGCATCACCTGCGATCTTGCAGTCGATGGTCATGAAGCGCTCATTGCCATCAGTCATCGCGCGTACGACTTGATCTTGATGGATTGTCAAATGCCGGTGATGGATGGTATGACCGCGACTCGAACCATACGCAGGCAACAAGGTCCCGGTGGCAAGCGCCAGCCGATCATTGCCCTCAGCGCTGGAGTAACGGCGGAAGAACGCCAGGCCGCGGAGGACGCGGGAATGGACGCCTTCATCGCCAAGCCGCTGCGGCTCAGCGAACTTGCCACTATCCTTTCCGCATGGTTACCCGAGCGCGACGAGCAGGTGCAGACGACCCCTGAACCAATTGCCGATGGCCGTGCGTTGCGCCGGCTGCGTGATGATACCGACGGCCAAGTTGCCCAATATGTGGATTTGTTTGCCACCCAAGGCACCACGTTTCTGGCTGACATGCGCCGCACCACGGATCTGAAAATCATCGGGAAACTCGCGCATCAACTCAAGGGCACCGCGCTGCTGGTTGGCGCCAGGCGCTTCTCCATCACTCTCAACAAGTTGGAAGCACGCGTGGCGACCGGTGATGCCGAGGCTTGCCACTGCATCATTGCTGAGCTCGCGGAATTACTCGACGCGTCCCTCAACGAATTGCGCCGTGAAACCGGCATTATGAGCGGGGTCAAGCGCACGAGCACCCAGCGGATTAGTCATTGAATGTAAGCGTGACCTGCGCCTAAACGGTGCGATAGACCAGGCAATCGAGGCTGTGGCCTTACTCCCACCAAACGAAACAGCCCACCGCTCATGCGCTGGGCTGTTTCGTTTGCTCGGACCGACAGCATACGCAGAGGCGGCCTCTACGACCCACCGGGGTGGAAGAGGGGAGCTTGGCAGGGGACGCGGTCTAGAGGCATGGCGTGGTTTTATTTACCTGGTTTCGCATGTGCTTGAGCAGATTCCGGAGTGCTCGCCACGGTCAGGGCGAGCAGGGTCGGGACGCCGCGACGGTCGGGGCCGTAAACAAAATCGATGCTTTTAATTTCAACCTCGGGATGCGGGTTGTTCCACTGCATCGAGTAGGCCACTGCACATCCCCCATTATGGTAAGGGCTGGTCCAGGCGATCTGGGCTTTGGGGATGGCCGTGGGCGAGTCCTGGAGATAATTATCAACGCTGATCTCGGCGTAGACTGGAACACTCTCATCCATTCCATCGGCATAGTGGATGACGTAATCTGCCATTTCATATTTCTTGAAGCTTTTTATTTCATCAGCATTCATGCGGATGTCGATCCGTGCCGCCTGCAAGAAGAACAGCGCGTCAGCCTTGTGGTTGACCGGGATGCCAGCGACTTGTTGCGGCAGATTGCCGGGGACGTTGTTGCCACTGAGCATGATCGCCTCTGGCACGATGGAGGTGGTGAAGTGATAGATGTCATAGCTGACGTTGGCGAGGGTCTGCTTGCCGGTGGGCAGGTCGGCGAAGCTGTGCTCCTTGTCCCCGAACCACCCTTTATCGCCGCGGAATTGATTAGCCTGCTTGGAGATGTCGATCGGGGTGAAGATTAGATCAGCGCCCGCGACGATACTTTTTCCAGTGGAGAAAGGCGCCTTCAGTTTATGCAGGATACCGGAAAGCAGGTTGTGCTTCTTACTGGCATTCAACGGATTCTCCTCGGTATCACGGAAATTGACGTTGCACAGGATGACGCCACCGGAGCCCAGCGGATATTCGACAATGGCCCCGATATTCAAGAATGGTTTCACTTTTTGATAAAAGGAGTTCGGACGGGCTACCTGCAACGCAATGTTGTCGATGCCGACCAGTTCGAGATCCTTTTTATCCCCGGCCATTTTCGCCGGGTCATGCGTCCAGCCGACGACTTTGAGCGTTGCCGCCGTGGTCGTGGGCTGGTCGGGGATGGGGAAGGTTTGCAGAGTGCCGTCTGGCACGGTGTCGAAGGTGTAATCCTTCCCATTGACCGTGAGTTGGATCTTGGTCGTGCCCTGGTAATTCACATCGCTGACCCACGTCAATGTGAGCAGTTTTTCCGGCCGGGGCAATGTCATGGGCACGATCGCTTGGCTCGGAGGCAGGTTCTGAATCAATTGCCAAGCACCATCCGCCTGGGTGAAATTGTTGATGGCATTGGTCCATTTACCATAGGTCGAGGTGCAAAACGGAGCCACATCATCCACATCAACCACATAGCTGAATCCATTTGCATCCGGCCATTCGCCCGCCCTCCACGGGACTATCTGGTGGCCATTTCCGAATGAGATGTCACCGCTGGAAATTCCGGCGGCAAGGGGATTGCGAACCGCAGACCAGGTGACTTTTTCCGAATGGAAGGGACGGATGAGATGTTCGATGCCAACCAGCTTATTAAAGTCGGCTAGACCATCGGGAGTAAGGTTATTGAGGATGATCCAGCCGCCCGCAGCGGTGAATTCTTTAACCTTGTCCGGAGCGGATGCGAGATTCTTGAGACAGCTAGGTGATGCATCGAGGATCGCAATGGCTCCAGCTTTGCCAATAGCGGTCAATTCATTGTTTACCGGAGTATATTTCAAATCAATGGCATCGACTGCTTTTTTGAGCTGAGGATTGGTCTGCGCCACCACCACCGTATCACGATACGTCAGTTTGTATTGGTCGGCATAATGCAGCAGATTCAACAGCAGACGTTGGGCGACAATGCTGGTCTTGAGGTTTTCTGCTATCGTCAATTGGCTCAGGAGCAGGAGGCCGTCCCCTGACGGCATTTCGACCAATCCACAATTGGCCAGCTTCATATCGCATTGGATGATCGAGGCGCCGCCGCTGGTGGGCTTGGCATAGGCTTGGCGATAGAGGATGCCGTCCGCGCCCCAGTCGATGAAATCCTTTTCTTTGAGATCGTTAAGGACCGGACTGCCCGTATCATCCGGAAAGCCGATGCCGCCGGCGTTTTCGGCGGTGGCCATCTTCCCGGGGAGGCCTTGAAATTTCAGAGCATTCTTCTGCTCAAGCAGGATGGCGACCTTGCCAGAGGATGTCCATCCGGCGAAAACGCTTGAAGTTGAAGCAGCCGAATCGAGGCCGTCTTTGCCGATGATGAGGACTTTTGCTGCGGCAGGGAGTTTGTCCAAAGTGGAAACTTCGTCAAAAGGGACTTTTAGACCAGTGAGGAAGGTTTTGACGCTGCCCTCAGGATCGAAAACGGCGACTCGCCCAGCAGCCGGAACGCCCAGGCTTTTGAGGGACGTGATAGTTGCTGGCAAAATTGACACGTCCTTAGTGTCATTGAATACTTCCTTGCCACCTTGACTGAGCGACAGCGTGAGCACGCCCTCCTGGCGGGTTTCGACGAGCGGCATGCTGAGTGTCTCAATGAATTTCTCGTTCAGCCCCGGAGCCACCGTGTGGATCGAGCTGCCGGCGCTGACTTTCTTGCCGTTGATTGCGATATTCCAGGTGAAGGTGATCGGCTCCCCATGCCGGGTATCATTGAAGATGCCGAATTCGCGTGAGACCTTGTCGCCGGTCGCGAAGGTCCAATCCCAATGCCGTGACAGAATAGCCATGGGTTGCCAGGCCTTATAATAGATAGGGTCCTGGCCCCCGGCCCAGAAGTGGAAATTGATGCCAAGCCATCGATAGGCTTCGCTGTACATGCGCAATTCACGGCCGATTCCCGGTCCTGCTTCAGCTCTGCCGGTGAAAGCAGCTTCTCCTACCACCGTCGCATGATCTTCAAGAGAGGTGCCAAGGACGAAGCAGGATTCGCCGAAGAGGATCGGTTTGTCCTGGGTAATGGGCCATACCTGGCGGTGGGCATAAGCCGCCTTGTCATAGGCCCCACCTGGGAGGGTATTTAGCGGCGCTTCCATATAGTGGCCGCCGTAGACTGGCAGGGATTCGTCGAGCAGGGCATTGCCGCCGTCGACCATGACCGGACGGGTGGGATCGAGAGCCATCAAGAGATCGGTGGTCTTTTTCATCTCCTCCGTGGTGATTTTATCATGATTGGTGCAATGCCCATTGATGAAGGTGATCTCATTTTCAATCGACCAAATGAAAATGGACGGGTGGTTGCGCTGGGCTTTTGTCCAAGCTAACAGTTGAGCGCGGTAATTATTCCACAGATCCTTGTTTTCCAGATTATAAAAACCAGCGACGCCCTCGCCGTCAAAGATACCGGTTCGGCGTACGGGCATTCCTTTGCTGTCGCACTCATCCAAATAGGCATCGAATGTTTTCGCCACAGCTCCCCATAGGCGCATCATCGATTGGCCCTTCGGCCTCATGCCTTCAATCTCGTTGGTGTCGCAATCGGCAAAACCGTGCCACGGAATGCCATTCAACTTGAAATCAGGACCATCCCATGTCCATTCACGAAAACCGAAGGTGGTTTTTCGCTCGTCGGTGGGGTTGCCTGCAATGGAAAGCCGGGAAATGATGCGGTACTGCTGGGGGTCATCCGTCCACCAGAGTCTCGGATCGGTCCAGCTTTCTGACATCTTCACCACCTGATCCTGGCCTGCAGGAATGGTGATATTCTGCACAGCAAAGATCTTCTCTGGCGCGCCGCCTAACAGGGGGAGGACTTCGTTGCTGAGCCTGGCGGTGATCGGCGAGCCGGTGGGGTTGTGGACGGTGATTTCAAGGCCAAGCGTCTTGTTCTTGACCGAGGGGATGGCGAAGACGTCGGCGGTATAGGCTTTGCCACCGACGAGAATGGTGGGTTCAGCCCACACGAAACCGGACGTATAGTTGCCAAGGACCGGCATGTCCAGGAGCGAGGTCGTTTGATGATGCCAAAATTCCATCGGCATATACATGGGATGCTTGACGTTTGCGGGATTCGCCAAACCGTAGAAGAAATCTTTGAAGGCGACGCACAGATCGTTCTCCTGTCCCGGCTTGATCAGGGTGGTGATATCACAGTCATAAGGAGTCAGCGGCAGCTTGGTCCAGCCAGCCTGTTGCCCATTGATGAAGACGGTGGCGATCATGTTCGGATACGGAAGATGCAGTACCACGGAATGCCCCGCCAGTTCCGCTGGCGCTTTGAGCCGGGTTTTCAAATAATAACGATGGATGTACGTCTGTTTCGGTAGCAATGCATTGCGGCTCCCCGGGACATTGATGGCATGCCAATTGAAACCATCTGCAGGCGGAGCAGCCAACACCGGCCCCAGGCGATCCGTTACTTCGAACTCGTCGTCCCCTGCATATTGCCAAGGTCCGGCAAGTGAAGTCGTCGTCTGCGCGGCCTCATGCGGAGTTGGAATCACAAATATTTTAGCGGCTGCGGCCTTATCCTCGTCAGTCTTCCAGCTGGTATCGCCCGGCTTGAGGACGCCATCGGGATGGAATGTGCCTTTGACAAAACAAAATGCGTCCAGGGCAAATATCATCTGGTTTTTCTTGATGTCATCGCTGCTGTGGGCCAAGCGGAACTGCACCGTATGGTTGCCGGCAGTCAGGGCCACTTTCCCGGCATGCAGCCAAGCAACCGGTGCCCAGATGCCTAGTTCGCGCACGTCGACCGTGTAATCCTCGGCTGAGATGTTCTTCCACTCACCCTGATCGATCCGCCAATCGATCCCGGCACGAATCTTTTCGAAGCCGATATGCATCCATAATTCATAGTCACCCGCTTGCGCCGCCTGGGTGCTGTAACTGAATATGCAATTATCTGGAATCTTATGGGGATCGAGGTTGAGACGCAGCCATTTCCCATTTGAAACTTCACTGCTGGCCTGCGGTTCAATCAGCGGTTTGACACTGTCTGGCACGATGGAGGTGGTGTCCTCACCTTCGATCCACATGCAGGCGGGTTCTTCGGCTTGGGCTGCGAAAGCGCTCAGGGCGAAAGCGGTTCCCACGTTGAGAAGGAAAAGACGGAAATGTTGCATAGGACCTTAGCGGGGCGAATAGGTAACGTGAACCGATGCCAAATCGACATCCTGATCTTGGCTCGGCTTCAAAGAAGGGATCCGATTTAGTTCAAGTATTTCAATCACGGCCATGGGCCTCACCCCGGATTCATGACATGGCAGTGGAAGGAATTGGCAGTGTCAGGAAAAAGCATGCATCTGAATGTAACTAGGTTCGCTGACGGCGTGGAAAAATATCTTTGAAACCGTTGAATGGCGGATGATATCCGCCATTCAATGGCCACGTCATAGTCTGCTCATGGAGCCGACTTCCCTTTTCAGTTCAGGTCTTGCCATCCAAGCGCGTGAGCATCACCAGGAGAGAGGATATGAGCATCCCACCTGGCATGAGTCGGGGGCAGCGATGTGTCACGGCTAGATATTACGACTAGGTATTACGACTAGGTGTCACGAATAAAAAAGGATCAACGGACTACGGGGTAGGTCATTGAGCGTGACCAGCGCATAGAGCGAGGTTTCGATTTGTTCTCTGCCCACGGCAATGGAGGTGCCATCGCAGTTCACCGACAGGATGTCCTTCCCCGCCGGTACGAGGATGCGGATCTCGGCGCTGGTAAAGTTTCCAGTCACATCGATCTCGATCAGATGAAGGTCGGCATCGATCCGCCAGCGGTACGCGCAATAGCCATCGCTGGCCGGATAGTGGATACAGACTTCCGCATTGGTGACCTCGGTCACCGGCCAGCGCGGCGACACCCGCGATCTCCTGAATGCCCGATCGGTATCCTCCACGCCTGCCAGCCCCTCGACGATCGCATGATGGATCGCCGCTTGTGACCAGACCGAAGGTAGGCCGAAACTGCGTATTCCTCGGGGAATCCGGGCTGGTGCATGCGCGATGCTGACGGCGCAAACCATCATCCGCACGCCCGGGGCCGCTTGCAGCAGCAAGGCAGCGACGTGCTTCTCGGGATATGGGTTGGCGAATCCCGACAGGTAGACGCCGACGTCGCGAACGGTCGGATTGGCACCCCGCCAGACGACCCGGCCGACGTTCGGCCCGCTGAGATGGGTGTTGAGCGTGCGCGGATTCCACCAGTTGGCGATCTCGCGGCCGGCGAGCAGCGGGAAACGATGCTCAGAACCGTCGGCGTAAGCCAGGATGTAGGTGCCGACGGTGCCCTCGCCGGACCCGCTCAGGGCATGCACGACATAGAAGGAGCCGAGCGTAGCCACTAAGGGAATGACGCAGGAATCCGTATGTTCTCCACCGAGTGCGATGACGCTGCGGCCGCCGTTGGTGGTCGGTTCGATGAATTCGAGATCGACGTCGAGAAGGCGCTGCCGCCCGGTTGGAAGCCCGCGCAGATCGTTGTCGCCTTCGCCGCTCCACGCGACGACTCCGAGGGTCTGGCCATGCCGCAGGCCGACGCGGACATGACGGCGCAGATCGATCGGCTCCTGGCGCTGGTCCTGTCCGGGTTCCGAGAAATCCGGCGGCAGTTGACGATAGCAATCGGCGAGGTGGCCGCCGTCCTGCTCGGTCAGAGCCCACAGCCGGCGAATGATATCGGCGCCGTACTCCTCGCGGCCATGTTCGAAAGCCGCGCGGCTCAACTCGCCAGCAACCAGCGGCGAAATCGCACCGTTCATGTATTCACCCTCCGGCTGATGGGCCCACTGGTCCTTGGTATAGACCGGATCCATCGACCACCATTCGGCGAAACTGAGGGAGCTCTTGGTCTTTCCGCGCTGGCGATATTCGTCGATGATGCCGAGTGACTGCGCGTGGTCTGGCAGGCCACGGTTGACGCTATAGGGCAACGACAGCGACATGCGCTCATCATCATTGCCGACCCGCTCGACGAGATCCTCGATGGGTTCTTCCGCAACCATGTGGGCATAGATGTTGTTCCGCCACAGCAGCGCATTGGCGCGTTGGCGCAGTTCGTCCGCCTGCTGGCGGTGACGCTGGGCCGCCGTCGCGTCGCCCAGGCAGCGATACATCTCCGCCATCCGCACATACGCGGCGTACAGTCCGCTGTTGTCGCCATGGAAGAGGAAGAACGGCTGATCCGGACCGTTGAGGCGACGGTGGTCGCCACCGCCACCGATACGCGGATCCGGATGCTTGAAATCCCACGAGTCCATGGTGTAGGCGCGTTTGATCAGGCCATGCCGCGTCGACCAGCGCAGAGGGCTCGAGGTGCTGTAGCCGAGGGCCCGCTCCAAGCGCGGCAATTGCGCGGCCAGCCACCGGTCATCCCCGCTCGCCTTCCACGCATGATGGACGCTCTCCACCGCGATGTATTCGACATCGGCCTCGATGGGGATGCGGCGGAAGAGCCATTTCATGCCATCGGCGTAGGCGAAATAGCCGTCGCCCAGGGCTTCGCCGAACCACGCCGGTGCGGCCGATTCATTGCGGTGGATGTCGTCCCAGATCATCCCGTCCGCTTGTTGGTGATCGAGGAAGAGCGTGGTGCCGCTGTGGACGTCGTCCCAGTAATGGCGCAGGGCCTTCAGAGTGTAGGTGTGGTCACGCAACCAGCAGACGCACAGGCGGTGCATCTTGCCTCCAACCGTGTGTTTTTGCAGCTCATCGAATTCCTCCATGAGGTTCGCGACACGGGTGAGACAATCAGCGTAGTGGCCTTGATCGCAGATCATCCCGGTACGGGGCCGCAACGAGAAGTGGATCTCGTCCACGAGATTGCCGATGTCATCGAACGCCATCACGCGGTGGATCCCGGCGGTTCCCCGGACCTTGAAGCCGAGCGGGCCGCCATTTGGCACGGCTTCCCAATAGATGCGTCCGGCCCCGTCCATGGCGATCACGCGGACGGCACCCGTGCGGGGAGTTACAGATCCCGCTTCCAAAGGCAGCCAATGGCTCGAAGGATGGCTCTTTTCAAGATTCATTGTTCTTTCGAGTGCGGACATTCGTTCGCCGCTTTAATAAAGAATGATTTACAGCAATCTACCCGACCACTTGCGGGTGGTAGAAGCCGCAAGCTCGTGCTCGGGTTGATCATTTGAGTGGTGCGATGACCAGGGCCGAATGCAGGTCCGTTATTTATTCTCAACGGGCCCAGGCTGGCGTCTGGAGCGTATTGGACCATACCCCGATCACACTATCGACGTGGCCGTCCATGTGCGACGTGTTCACCCGACCACGGTGAAGCACGATAGGCGGGTTGGTTGGATCGGCGGCGGGAATCGGCAAGATGGTGCTGCCCTGGAGCGGCCACGGCCGGTAATTGATGGGGTTGGCCTGTTCCCAAAAATAATTGAGGGTTGGGCCTGTCTTGCCAACCATGCCATCGACGAGCATGACCGTATTGTTGTTCACTTGGGACAGCGCCCACGGCAAGTGCGACCACACGTCATTTATTGCGTCGTAGGTCACATAGATGTTCGTATTTATAGAGAAGTGGAACGAGAAGCGGTCAACAAACTGCCACCTATTGGGGATCTCGCTTTCAGCGAAGGGGCAGTGGTAGGGGTTATTGCCGGTGTAGATATTTTTTTTGTAAGTGTCATCGAGATAAGGATTGGTCAGGGACGGCCAAGTACAGTTGTTGGTAAGGATAAGGCTGTTACCGCAGCTGTAGGGCATTCCCTCCTGTTCCTGGGCATAGCAGATGACCGCCATCGAGCACTGCCGTAGGTTGGACGTGCACCGCAACAACCGCGCCTGGTTGCGTACTATGCTGATGGCCGATAAGAGCATGGAGGCAAGTACGGCGATGATGGTGATCACTACCAGAAGCTCGATTAGAGTGAATCCATCCATTAATATTTTTTCGAGCCGTTTCATTCTCTGATCATAGCCGGCTTTACCTGCTTGCCAACCCCACCTAGTCTAGAATCCGTTGAACCCGCATCCAAGACCTGGCCGGATTCCGCACCGGCCGCAGCCCCAACCTTGCTTCAACTGGATGCTGAACCCTGGCTGCGTACGTATACGAATGGGTCATGGTTCTAGACGGCTCCTTATTGTTCCAATCGTCGCGAGCACGATCCCTCGTGCGTGCAGTAAAGGACATGAGGATTAAGATTTTCTCAAGTTACCTTCGGGTTGAAGACGGCGCAATTTCGGGGCCGCTGCAGGCTCAGCCTTCGTTCTGCGTTGTATTTTAAGCGCGTCTTTTGCCGACGTTCAACGGATGGAAGCAAAGTCGTCTTTCTTTGGTGCCAGTCGGGTCTATGTCACTGATTCCCCACGGATCCTCCGCCATGTCCACGTCAGTCCTCGTTCCCGCTCGCGGTTCCACTGTGCTTTTCGAAGGCGACAGCCTGACCGGATTTCGTATCGGACCCGGCCTCGATACGTGGGCATGGCAACGGTTGACCAATGCGGCTTACGGCTATCCCGAGCGAGTCGGTGACTGGATCTTCTGCAACCGTCCGGAGCTGCGCCTGTCGGTGCGCTTGGGCGCAGTCGGCGGCGCAACCATGGGTGAGGTGCTTGGGCGTTGGGAAGCGACCGCGTCGCTGCGTCCAGCGGTGGTGGTCCTCACCATCGGCACCAACGATGCGGGCCGTGGCGTAAGCTCAGCTGCACTCGGTGCCCAAGTGGACGACTTTTGTACCCGTCTGACCGACCACTGCGGCGGCCGGGTTCTCTACCTGGGCGGCCTGACCGCCTGTCATGGCCTCAGCCCCGAGGCCGCTACACGGCGTCTGGCCGCCGTCGATCATTACGCGGCTGTGGCGGCTGCCGTCAGCGCCAACAACGGCTTGGTGGTGGACCTCGGCACAGTGCTCGCCCGTCGCGCCACCGATCTCGCTGCCCTGTGGGCCGGCCACACCATATTCCATGACGGCAGCCACTTCAACGCGGTCGGCAACGAGATCGTGGCGGCCACGGTGTTGCAGGCGCTGGGGCTGATGACGATTCTCTGATGACAGCGCAGCGACTGGCCCGTACCTTACGTTGCACGCCGGTGGATGGGAATTTGCACGCTGGAAAATTTGGTACGTCAGCAACGACAGCTGTGTCCATTTTGCTCAACGGTTTTAACAATATTCTTTCGTTCACCAGCGAGGTTGCGGACTAAGAGATAGGAATGCTTAGTTTTTGCCATCTTCGCGACCCCCATCACTCGTTGCGGACGATCGTGGCCCCACCGCGGCTCGTTAGGGCAGTGGCCAGGTCCGGCCATCGCCGCGGATTCACCATGATCGAATTGCTAGTGGTCATCGCCATCATGGCTATCCTAGGTTCGATGTTGGTAGCCGGGCTCAAGATTGTCAGGTCCGCAGCGAACAACTCCAAGTGTAGCAGCAATCAACGCAACATCGCCATGGCCATCCAGGCCTACGCGACCGACAACCGCGGTGCGCTGCCCTATCGCAATATAAATTCCGAGTGGTTCCTTCAGGCGATCGGCTATCTGGAGGATCAGTATCAGGCCTCGCCCCAGAAGCACCGCAACGACGTCTTCCACTGTCCGTTCGCGGTCGTGGAAATCCAACCGCTGTGGCTCGTCTCCTATCGTATTTCCGCCCACTATGGGATGAACAGCCATATCCGTGCGGCGTGGACTGGGAGCTACTGGACTGGCGCGGGCAGCCCTCCTCCGAGTGGATCATATATCCCTCAACTACCAATCCGGATCGCAAGCTTGGCGCCAAGTCTGATCTTGCTGACGGAGAATATGGCGTGGACGGCTCCCGCGGGGGTCTACTTCGAGGACGCGGTCGATTATGCGGGTTATGGTCCGTGGCCGGCCCGTCTGCACGGCAGCATGGCGACGGTCGCGCCCATTATCTGGCATGCGCAGACCATCAACTTCGTCTGCGTCGACGGGCATGTCGAACGAGTGAGCGGACAATGGGACGAGAACGAGATGAAGCCGCGCTTCGTGACCAGCGCATCGGTGCTCTAGGAGTCTGCCGTTCGGGATGGGCAGCCGACACAACGCGGCGCTGGTCTTCGACAG
Source organism: Planctomycetota bacterium (assembly GCA_043788625.1). Lineage (GTDB taxonomy): Bacteria > Planctomycetota > UBA11346 > UBA11346 > UBA11346 > CAIUVD01. Next base: position 132 of record JAYVTR010000107.1, on the reverse strand, counting down.
GTAGGCGGCATGCGGGGGAATGCATCTTCAGCCTCATCAAGCCGTGACATCTTGTCGCAGACCGGTATGGGATGGCTGGCATCCACCGTGGAATGCCGTGGAATCGTTTTTTTTTCGATCTACGCTGGTGTT
>JAYVTR010000106.1:0-28172 GCA_043788625.1 Planctomycetota bacterium | reverse complement strand
GCGCTTAGGTGAGCCAACCACGCGCCTGATTGCTGACCTGGTGCACGGTTTTTTTGTCGATCAGCGTCCACCTGCTGATTTCCACAGCTTCCAGCCATTATTGGCGGACCTGACTACCGCCTTGGGCGTCATCGCTCATGCTTCCAGCGAACCGGCAGCGGCATTTGTGGCCGGCTGGGCGCGCTTACAGATCGCCGGGGCCACACCGTCATTACCGACCAGCGGCGACCTCGATACCTTATGCGTCGCACTGACGCGCCTGACGCGGGCCAATGCCGCCATTCGCCGACGCATCGTCGATGCCGTGGCGCACACCATTGCTGCCGATGGCCGCGTCAGCCCACAGGAAGCCGAGTTGCTGCGTCTGAGCTGCACCTCCCTCGGCACGCCGTTGCCCCTGTTCCGTGATTTTATGCTGACATGATCCGCGGCCCGTGATTCACTGCTCACTTCCAAATCGTTTAGCGTGGAACGGCTTTTCCCTGTTGCTGCCACCGGCATGGGAAGTCGTCGCGTACTTGCTCGATGCCGATCGCGGGGAATTCCGCATCAATGAGAAGCTCGGGCCACGCGGCCAGATCACCTGGCAGCACTACCGCAAAGAGACACCGGAAATCGGCCGTCTGATTCACGACCTGCATGTGCGCATGTGTGAGCAACGCCTGTTCGGCCCTGAAGAGCCGCAGGTCACCCAGCTTGCCGGGTGGACGGTGGCGCGCGGTCGGCCGCAGGTACCGCGGCATGCCGTGCGCTGGTGCGCAGAACGCCGTCAGGTGCTGCGGGTAATTGCTGATCCGACCGCTAGCGATGCGGATTTCACCGCTCTGTTGGGCAGCTGGCAGAGCCGCAGCGATGGCTGCACTGATCACGCACTGTTCGGCGTACGTGCCGTCTTGCCGGCGAAATGGGAGATCGAACACCTCGTCGCCCGCCCCGGCAATGTGCGCCTCATCGCCAGCGGCCCGGGCATGCTGACACTGACCACCCGCCGCATCGCCCTCGCCAACCGCTTTTTGAATGGGCGCACGCCCGAAGATTTTTTCGCCCGGCTGCTGCGCGCTGAAAATAGTGCGATCTTACATACTGAGCCACTGCAGATCCGCGGCTGCCCGGGAGCCAAGATTATCTTTCGCCGACCTGGCGAACACCGCCTCGAAAAAATCCTCGGCGCGTTCTGGAAAGGCACTGGCTTGCTGTGGTACAACGCGGCGAGCAACCGCCTGCATACGCTCGAACAGATTGGCCCCCGCCGCACCCCGCATTTGGAGCTCGACCATGTGGTTCCGCCCGACGACACCTAAGGCGCCCGCGCTCAGTCCAGCGGATCAGCTGTTGGCTGTACCGCTACGCAATGCCAAGGCCGAGGTCATCAGCGACAACGACCTGCAATTGACGCTACGCGTGGCCCTCATCCATCGAGGCTGGGCCAAGCTGGCACGGCGTTTTTTCACCATGAAGGATTACCGCATCTTTGAACTCACCGATCTCGATCTGCTGCTGCATCGCTGGAGCGATGGCAAAACCACGGTGGGGACCATGATCGAACGCTTGGCGGCTGACGAGCAGCTGGGCTGGAACGAGTCGCGCGCTATTGTCTTGTCGTACCTGCCACGCTTGACCCAGCGCGGCTTACTGGTGGTCGCAAAATAAACGACCGCTTGCCTAACCCATGCCCAACGATTCCAGGTCTTCTTCGCCAAAACCGAGGTAGTGGCCGAACTCGTGGTAGAGCGTTTGCTTGACCTCGGCGCGGAATTCTGCCGCTGACGCACAGCTGTGTTCATGCGCCCGGCGGAAGACGTAAATGGTCGGTGACAACTCCGGGTATTCGTCGCGCTCACTGCGCAGCGGCCCGGAAAACAACCCGAGCAGTTCTGAATCCTCAAATTCTTCGAGTAGTTCGCTCTCGGCGTAATCTGCCAGGATGAGGGTCACGTCGCCCAGAGAATCCTTGAGCTTGGCCGGCAGAGCCTCGACCGCCGTCGCCACCACCTGCTGGAAAGCCACCCAGCCAATGCGGTAAGGCGTACCCACCGTGTCTTCGCTGCAGCGTGAGGCTTTGGCAAAAGCCTTGTCGGCAGCAATCAGGTCGTTGGTACGCTCAAGAGCGCAACCGTAGACGAACCACGCGTTGCCGTTGCCGGGAAATTGCGCCACCGCCTTGGCCGCCAAGGCCAAGCAGCCCGGCAGGTCAGCCTGTTTGTAGGCCATCCACACCGCTTGTACGACCTCCTCAACTGGACTTGGCATTGCCCCATTCAACCAGCGAGCATTTTTTTCCAAGCGAATGCCCATTCGCTCGGCCGCTCGTAAAGCCATGCCTATGGCGTAGACTATCATCCGACAGCGTGAGGCCCGCGCTGAAGGGGGGAATATCCGGTGATCTACGCCGATTATTGCGCAACGACCCCCTGCCTACCGGTAGCAGCCGCCGCCGTGGCCGAGGCCTTGGCCGCCCAGCTGGGCAACCCGAGCGCCCGCCACCATATTCCCGGACGTGCCGCCCAGGGCCTGGTTGACCACGCCCGGCAGCAAGTTGCCGAGCTGCTGCGGGTCGCCGCCGCCGAAATCATCTTCACCAGCGGCGCCACCGAGGCCTGCAATCTCGCCATCATGGGCGTGATGTCCTCGCTGCTGGCAACCCGCCCGCGCATCTGCGCCCTGGCGGTTGAACATCCGGCGGTCCTCGCCCCACTCGAACACCTCAGACAATTGGGTGCTGAGGTCATCCTCCTGCCGGTGCTCAGCGATGGCCTGGTTGATCTGCAAGCCGCTGGCGAAGCCATCGATGAGCGCACCGCCCTGGTCTGCGCCATGCTGGTGAATAACGAAACGGGCATCATCCATGACGTGGCGGCCCTGGCAGCCCTGGCCCATGCCCAGGGCGCCTTGCTGTTGTGCGATGCGACGCAAGCGCCGGGACGGATGCCAGTAGATCTGCCGGCGCTTGGCGCTGACCTGGCGGCGATCTCGGGGCATAAGCTCTATGGACCACCTGGGGTCGGCGCCCTGTGGCTGCGCCGCGGCCTGAGCCTGGCGCCCTTGTTATTCGGTGGCGGCCAGGAACGCGGCCTGCGCCCTGGCTCGCTGAATGTCCCCGGCATCGCTGGCTTTGGTGTTGCCGCCGCCACCGCCCACCAACGAGCATCTATCCGCCAGACGCAGCTGACGCGGCAAACCGCCCGCCTCGAACAGCAGCTGCATGCGGCACTGCCGGGCCTGATCATCCATGGTCGGCAGCGGGCGCCGGGCATCTCGTCACTGACGCTGCCGGGCTTGCGCGCCAGCTGGTTGGCGCAACTGACGACGGTCGCCGCCAGTGCCGGCAGCGCCTGCAGCAGCGGCACCGGCGAAGCGAGCCATGTCCTCACCGCCCTCGGTGTCGCTCCGGCCGATGCACGCAATTCCTTGCGCATCAGCTTGGGCGAGCTGACTACCGATGACGAGGTCGAACAGCTGGGCGCGGCACTTATTCGCGGTGTGCGCGGTACGCAACGTCTCGCCTGATATCAAACCGGTCCTTCTGCCGGATGGATCACCTTGGTGGTCGAGGTGCGGTCTCCCTCGAACCACCACTCGGCCCAAATGCGCGCCTCGGTATCACCTGAGAGCGACAACCAGTTGCGCGCGGGGCGCAATTTACGCGCCGTACCGGGAAACGGCAACATGCGGGCGGTGACACCGCGATCGACCTCATCGACATAACCAGCGAGTAACTTGTCGAGTACATAGGCCACCAGGGCCTGTGGCGGTGGATGCACCACGCCGGTCGAAATCAGCTGATTGATCACTGATTCTTCGCCAGCACGCGCCGATTCGATCACTCCACACGCACCAACATGTACGTCGCCCGACAAGATCGTCACCCGCGTGCCGGTAGTTTTCGACCACATCAACAAACGATGGATCAAGCGCAGACGTTCACCTTGATGACTGGCGCTGCGCCAATGATCCTTGAGATCGTCTTCGAGTTCCTGCTCGCCGGGCAGCCAGCCGAGTACCGCCTCGATGGTTTTTAAATTAGGATACACCACTGGGATCGATGCCAGGACCAGCAAGTGTTTCTTACCGCTGATGGCGTTTAATCGCGCGTACTGCGCGGTCCACGAATCAGGGGTAACCACCTGGTCTTGCGAACGGTTGTTGCGCAAGTCAGGGGCCCACAGCGCGCAGTCATTGACTTCGTAGCAAAACGCGAAATCTCCGCTGCCGATCGCGCCCGGTACCCGTTCGTTGGGCGCACACTGCATCTGGAACAAGCGCATGGCATCACGAGCCGCAGCAAAAATTCCCTGGTACACAGGACAGGCTTGCAACTCCGGATCATAGCTGCCCCAGCCGTCAAAAATATCGTGGTCATCCCACATCATCAGCGTCGGGATGCTGGCAAAAACGCTGGCCATCTCGGGTTGGCTCCAGCGCGATAAGTACAATTTCAGATAAAAGCGCTCGATGGCTTGTTGACGCGGAGCCGTCCATGACAGCTTGATTTTTTTCGCCCGCGTCAGGTGCGTCCAGTCATTCAGTGCCGGCAGTTCGAAGACGCCATCAGCATACACCTGGTCACCGCCCATCAGGAGCAAATGAAAGGCCTGGGCTTGGTGCTGAGCACCGATCTGCCGCCATAAACCAAACGGATCCTTGGTGGTGTCGGCAAGTCTCTTCGACGAAAAACCGTTACACGAAACGTAGGCCTGACGCAGCGGCGCAGTCAGGGCGGGAATAGTGAACGCCGCCCTCAACTCGCCCAAGCTATAGGTCACCGTCTGGGTGACGTTGGTCTGCGGTATGGCGATATCCCAGCGCCACACGCTGGCCCCATCGGCCTCGCCGAGGGTCTGCGGCGGACTGAGCGTGCCGGCCGAAACGCTCAAGGTGGGTGCCATTACCACGTCGGCGGCGAGGATTGAAACCCGCCATATACCGCCATTTGCACCACGAAAACCGAGTACCGGACCTAAACGCATACAACCTCCTTAACGGGTGCCGACGCACCCTAACAAAGGCTTGGTACGGCGCCATGCACTTCAGTTCTGCCGGCCTTGGACATTGCACCGCCCGTGAGTTCCGGAGCATATGGCATGCGCACCGCTTCGATCAGCCGTAAGACTCGTGAAACCGATATCACGGTAACCTGGAACTTGGATCAGGCAGGGCCGGCGCAGATCCATACCGGTATCGGTTTTTTTGATCATATGCTCGAAGCCCTAGCCAAGCACAGCGGCACCACCTTGCAGGTCGCCTGCCAGGGTGATCTGCATATCGACGGGCATCACACCACTGAAGACGTCGGCATCGTCATGGGCCAAGCACTACGCCAAGCATTGGGCGAACGCATCGGCATCGAACGTTTTGGGCATATCGCCTGTCCGCTCGATGAGGCGCTGGTACAGGCCTCGTTGGATATTTCCGGGCGCGGTTATTTGGTTTACGAGCTGCACCCACCGGCCGGACTGATCGGCACCTGGGACACTGAACTGGTGCGTGAGTATTTCGGCGGCTTCGTCGAACACGCGAAATGCTGCATCCACCTGCATCAGCTGCAGGGGCGCAACAGCCACCATATCGTCGAAGCAGGCTTCAAGGCTTTTGCGCGGGCCTTGAAGCAGGCGATCAAGATCACTGGCAGCGAACTGCCAACGACCAAGGGCCTTTTGGGCTAAAACACTACCTATGCCCTAGGTGATTATGGGGCGCCCCGTTGAACTTTCACACGACCTGATCTACGTCGGCAAGCCGATTGATCGCTGGAAGTTGGCTATTTAACCGGTGGCAGCGGGTTGAAAAATACTTCGGCTACCGGCTGATTGGTAACGAGGCGCTTCATCACCAGACGGATGCGGGCATTGTGAGCATCTTCGATGATCACCTCATGCGGCTCATGCCCATCGAGAATCACCACGATACGCGTCAGTTGCTCTTTCAGGGCGGCAGTCGACGGAGTAAACACTAACGAGCGGCCGGCAGCGGTGGTTTCCAGGACGATGGTGAATTCCTGGCGCAGACGCGGCAGATCGAGTAGGACGCAGGCCACGACGCGATTGAGGTCCACATCCTGCATGCCGGGCTTGACCTGGCGCACCGTCGGCGGCTCATCTTCAACTGTTTGCTCGATTTCCCATTGTCCGACGCCATCGGCGCACCAGCGGTGGACATCGCTGTTGTCGGCCTCTGCAATGCGCACGTTGTACTTGGTCGGGGCTCCGTTTTGCCCGCGCTGCAATGAGAAAACCCCAACCTTTTCATGAATATCACCGCTGCTGTTTTCTGTCAGCCAGCGGAAATCGCCACTTAGGGTCAATACTGTGCTCTGTGCCGCGGCTAGGGCCGCAACTTCGGCACTGACTGGTGGCATAGAAGCCACAACCGGCTCAGCAGCACCGATGGTCACCCAGGCACTCAGGGAAAGAACTGCCAACCTTGCACCGATACGCATACAGGGGATAATGGGCAGCAGTTGAACGCCGGCAACTCATCTCAGGAATTGACCACGTACCCATGGCTACTGCTCTCGTCGTGGTCGCACCCGGGGCCGAAGAAATCGAGACCATCACCGTTGCCGATGTGCTGGTGCGTGGCGGCCACCGCGTGACCATGGCCAGCAGCGGCGCGCTGACTACGGTGCTCGGCAGCCGCGGCCTGCCGTTGACGGCCCATACCCGCTATGATGACGTCGCCCAGCAGACCTTTGATGTAGTATATCTGCCAGGCGGTAAAGGCTCGGCCGACACCTGTCGTGATGACCCGCGTCTGCAGGACCTGGCTGAAGGTCAGCTCACATCCGGACGTTTGTTAGCCGTGATTTGCGCCGCGCCCATCGCCCTCGTCCCCCGCCGCCTGTGCGCCGGCCGCCGGCTGACCTCTTTCCCCGGCGTGCGCGCTGAGGTCGAGCCGCATTGTGCGGCCTGGCTCGATCAGCGCATCGTCATTGATGGTAACCTGATCACCAGCCAAGGTGCGGGGACTGCCCTCGAACTGGGCCTGATGCTGATTGAACTTTTGGGCTCCCGCGTTGACGCCGAGCAGGTGGCGAACGCAATGCTCGCCCGCCGTTGACACCCACTTACTTTTTATTCGGAGTTTCCCATGCGCCCTGTCACTCGTCTCCTTCTCGCTCCGGCCTTGCTGCTGTTAGCGGCCACGTGCTCGGTTTACGCGGCTGAAACCGGCCCGGCACCTGAAGTCGCCGCCCTGCAGACGGCTCTGGCTGGCACTGACGCCGGCGCCAAGAAATCCGCCCTACGCGCCCTGGCCAGTAAATCGGTCGGCAAGGATGCCGAGGTGCTACCCATACTGGTAGCCGCCATCGCTGATCGCCAGGCCGGTGAAGCAGCTGTCAGCGCCCTCAGCAGTCGCGTCGGTACGACGCCAGTTGGTGGATCCTATCGCGTCGGAATCGACACGGCGATTATCCAAGCCAAATGGCAGAGCTGGCTTGAGGACTGGAAGAAAACCCAAGAGATTAAGAAACTCGAGAAGAAGGTTGAGAAGAATAGCGAGAAGATCAAAGAAGTCGCTGTCGCCGCCAGCGAAGCGAAACCAAGCGGTGAAAAAACCACCGCTCCGGCACCCCCCGAGGACCTCGGCAAAGTCGATCGCATTATCTTCAAGGCGGGCGGCAGCCTGTTGTGCTTCATCATGTCCAAGCGTACCGATGCCGACGGCAACCTGGTCAGCGTACGCATCATCCATCCCGATGGCGCCGGCGAAGAGACCATCGCTGCCGGCCTCATCTCCCGCATCGAAGAAGATATCCAGTAATCGCCCCATGCCCATGCGCCTGCTTTTTCCCGGTAGTTTTGATCCACCACACCTCGGCCACCTGGATGTCATCCAACGTGCCGCCGCAGTCGCCCACGGTGGTGGTGGTGAGTTGCTGGTGGCCATTGCCGAGCATCCCGACAAGGCCGGCTGGCTGCCGGTGGCGCGCCGCGTCGAACTAGTTCAGGCCCTCTGCCAAGGAATTCCTGGCACGCATGTGGTCAGTTACCGTGGAGCAACGGTACGTTTTGCACAGACCCATGCAGTGACCACCTTGGTCCGTGGTCTGCGCAACCCGCTCGACTTCGAACACGAGAAATCGATGGCCGAGGTCAATCGCAGCCACGGTTTCGATACCCTTTTCTTCATGACTGCTGGGGCGCATTCTCACTTGAGTTCGCATCTGGTACGTGCAGCGCACGCCGCTGAACTTCCACTTACGGGACTGGTGCCCGCCCTGGTCGCCGGTGGTTTAAACTGATATGGGCTGGCAGCACACTGCCGGTTTTTTCCGCCAATTGGCGGTGCTGACGCGCACCGGCATGCCGGTGGGTGTGTCCTTGCGCTTGGCTGGCGAAACCGCCGGCGGCAGCTACCGCACGCATGGCCTGCAATGGTCGGTGGGCTGTACGTCAGGACTGGATCTGGCCAGCCAACTGACCGCAGCTGGTGAGTCGGACCTGGTCTGCGCCCTGGTACGAGCCGGTGAAGCCACCGGCAAACTGCCTGATCTCTGCGCCCGCATTGCTGATCATTATGATCAGCTGCAGGCCTTGAGGAGCCTAGCTATTGGACGCCTGATGTATCCCCTGCTGCTGCTGCATGTGGCCTTGGTGGTACCGCTGATTCCTAAACTTTTTACTACTGAAATGTCGGCATGGTGGTTACTGGTCGGGCCGCTGACGCTATGGGCCGCCATAGGCGGACTCGTGATCGCCGCCCGCATCTGGCACGCTTCGGGGCTGTTGGCGCGCCTAGCTCTGTTGCCGGGGCCGCGTTTGGTGGTGCAGCCATTCCTGACCTGCAATCTGTGTCTGGTCTTGGCGGCAGCGATGGCCGCCGGCTTGAAAGTGCGCGATGCCTTGGAGCTGGCCGCCGCCGCGGTCGGCAACCGCGTACTGGCAGCTCGCTTGCGTGATGCCGCCCACCAGGTCGACGCCGGCGCCATCCCCAACCTGACCCAGGCACTTACCTACGTCCGCCTGCCGCCCACCTTGCTCATGCTGATCTCGTCTGGTGAGCAGTCTGGTACGCTCGATCGCTCGTTGGACCAGGCCGCTGTCGCGGCTCGCGAAAGCTTCCACATCCGCGCCATGTGGGCGACCAAGATCTTTACCAGCCTCATCTACACCGTGGTGGTGGTGTTTGTCGCGTGGCAGATCATCTCGCTGTATTCAGGCGTCATGCAGCAGGCTGGTGGCGATCCTTACGCCGAAGCGCAGTGAACGTGCGGTGCGCAGCGGCCACCTAAACAGTCAGTGGATGTTCAGTTGGGCAAAAGCCGGGGTGAGCGCCGCTGCCCATTTGCTATAGCCGGTAGCAATCAGATGCAGGTGATCGTCGCCAAAATACTCAGCCACCGGTTTGCCATCGGCGCCGGCCAGCGGGGTGAACGCATCGACAACCATGAGGTGAGCCTTGCCCGCCCCTAAGGCGACGATGCGCCGGTTGAGATCGGCATGGGCTCCCGGTTTGGTCGGAGCTTTGGCGGAATCGCGCGGCGGCACCTGACTGATGACAATTGGCACCAGCGGATCATAAGCGCGTGCCAGATCGACCATGGCGGAGATGTTGGCGACGATGCCGGCGGGATCGGCATGGCAGTTCAGATCATTGGTACCGATGCACAGGACGATGGCTGTGGGATGCAGATCGAGGACGTCTTCCTGAAAACGAAACAGCAATCCCCGACTGACGTCACCACCGATGCCGCGATTGGTCACCGCCAGGGTGGGAAAGGCCGCCGCCAGGTCCTTCCATCCGCCGGTTAATGAATCTCCGGAAAAAACCACGGTCTTCTGAGCCTTGGCGCGCTGATTCCAAAACGCGGCGCGATTAGAAACCATCCACTCGAAGACACGGATTGGCCCGATACCCGGCCACGCCGCCTCAGCTTTTGCATCCGGGTACGGAGTTGGGCCGTCAGCAGCGGATATCCCTGGCACGCCACATAGCCCAGCCGCGATCACCACAACTAACAAACAAAAAATGAGGGTTATATTTCATTAATGATTCCAATCACGGTATGCGGTTAAGGCAAAGGTAAGCTTTATACGGCCGTCGATTGAGATTGTTTACTGAAATTTACAGAAATTTACATAAGTTGCAGAGCATCGCCCACCGACTCATACCATTCAAGTTGGAGCGAACCCAGCCGATGCTCGGTGATGCGTTCCCTATCAGCGTTTCTTCCGCAGCCCTCGCAGGTCGGCTTTGGGCTACGTCGGCCACTTGCGGGCGCCGGGGTACCGGTCACTTCGATCCCACCGGCAACCCAGGCGGTGGCTCAAACTGCAGGTGCCGATAGCGCCACCTGGTCCGCTGACAGCCAAGCCCTACTCGACCAGCCCGAGGCCCAGCAGACAAAAGTCCTCAGTCTGCTCGATAAGCTATTCGGCATCACCAATGTGACATCAATGGCGCTCAATATCGATGTCAGCCATGAACATAGCTCGCAAGCCAGCAGTCGTGAGCAGCAGAACAATTCTGACCACGGACTGAGCTACCAGTATCGGGATTTTGCTGAAGAAGCCGATACCACGGCCCTCAGTGCCAGTGGCACCATCACCCTCGCCGATGGGCGCAGTTTCAATCTCGATCTGCAATACCAGCGCTCGGTCACTGTCACCAGTTCGCGCAGCGTGGATCTCACCGTTGATGCCCCGACCACCGCTCCAGGTGCGCAGCCGGACCTCAGCGGCAGCGGCAGCGGCAAGCGCTGGCTCGACCAGCTCTTTCCTCATGACAGTGTGGCCTCGAGCCTCGGCGATGCATTGCGCCAGCTTTCTTCGGCAAAACCTACCCTGACATCGCCTGCCGATCCTCAGACCGTCCCCAGCCTCATAGCGACCATGGATGTGAGTCCCCTATCGACTGCAGCGCTGAACACCGTGTTTGGTCGCCTGCGCGATCAGCTGCAACAGCGCCGAGCCGACCTCTTCGAGAACACTGCTGATAATAAGCCGCAAATCGACATATATGGCTGATCGCATCGGCCGCATGGGGTGCGGCAGAATCTAAATTTGTGTTCACTGATGAATTCGTTTTTATGCACCTAAGTGACCTGAATTTTCATATATAATATTATAAAAATTTAAGAATAGAACGCAGGTGGGGCGCACTCATTGCGTTTAACTCTGCGCAGCTACCGCTAATAATCGATGTAATGAATTAACGTATATCGTCATACTATTATAGCAGCCAATGGAATCACCGATCCCGTTGGACCCTGAATCGGACTTGCACCAAGGTATCGCTCGCCAACTTATGCCGCCTCACTGATGCCATAAGCGCCTCGCTATATCGTGATCTTTTTTCGTCGCCGTACCCGAGCTCCCATGATCCGCATCTTTTTCGCCTGCGCCGTGTCCGTGCTGATCTGCAGTTGCGGGACTCCCCCACCGATCGATGTGGTGCAGGAGATTACCGCCGGTACGGCTGCCCTGGGCGGGTTCCGTTTCGACCTGGCACGTCAGTCATTTGATCGCGCCGCCAGCGCTGCGCCGGCCAACAGCGTGGAGTGGCGCCAAGCCGTGCTCGGCCAAGCCGTGTGTGCCCAGCACATCGCTCCGGTCACCGAGGCGGCGATTACCGAAGCCATCGCTCTTTATCGTTCGTTGGCTGCCGGCAGTACGGCCGATGCGGCTCTCGCCACCCTGCACCTTGGGCGCATGTGCGAACAAATCGATTTCTTGGGCGATACCATCGACCTTCCCGGCGCGCGTGAGCACTACCGGGCGGTGACGACGCGCTGGCCGGATGCCGCCATCGCTGGCGAAGCCACGGTGCGCTTGATGGGCACGTATGTGCAAACCCTGGACCCGGCACAGGTACGTGAAGGTATCACCATCGCTGAAGCCCGTCTGGCCAGCCACCCAAGCGATCCATGGAGTGGCACCCTGTGGCAACTGATAAGTGAAACCTGGCAGCGCCCGCTTGGCGAAAAGGCCAAGGCCGTCGATGCTTTGCGTCACGCCGTCGCCGCCGGCCTGGCTGAACCGAGCCGCGCCTGGGAAATGCAATGGCGCCTCGCCCGCCTCAGCGAGGACCTGCAGGACCCCGCCAGTGCTATTGCCGCCTATCGTGAAATTGTCTTACATTATCCGACCAGCGGCAAAGCCTGGGAAGCACAGCAAGCGCTCAAACGCCTTGGCCAGGAACCGCCGCCATTGCGCTGGTTCGATACTTCAGTTGCACAGAAAGCCGGCACTCCATGAGCACCCCTGAGATCACCTATCAGCCGCCCTCACGCGCCAAAAAAATCTTTAGCATCAACAATTTCGGCCTGTTGCTTTTAAGTGCCACGGTGGCCATCAGCCTGTGGCAGGTGTGGTCGGTCAAGCACCACGCCACGGCTGGCGGCAAGCACACCATCCGTATCGCCCATTGGCAGCTTGAACTGGGCTATCGCCAGGCTCTGCAAGCGGTGATCGAACGTTATAATCAGCTCAAGGCCGAGCAGTTCGCCAAGGGTGAGATTGATCATCCCGTCGAGGTCGTACAGCTGCCGGTGACGGAAAAAGTCTACACCCAGCTCATCTATACCCATCTCATCGCCGGCACCGCTCCCGACATCATTGAGATCGGCTGGAGCCAGGCTTTTCAGGGCACCAATAAAGCCGAGTACATGCTGCCGTTGTCAGATATCGCCCTAACGCCTAATCCGTACAATGCCGAAGCTCGCTTACCGACAGACCTGTCATCTGACCTGCGCCAGTCCTTACCCAAGCTCAAATGGAAGGATACCTTCGTCGATGGCATGCTCGGCGGCTGGGATACCAACCTCCAGGCACAATACGGCGTACCGACCTGTTTCCACGCCGGTGGTCGACTCAGCTTCAATCTCGACCTGTTGAAAGAGGCCACCGGCAGCGATCACGTGCCGACGACGCTCGGCCAGCTGCTCGATGCCTGCAATAAATTGCGCGAACTCGGCAAGCGCACCGGGCGTGACCTTGTGCCCATCGCTGGCAGCCAGTATTCGGCTAATTTCTGGGGCACCTATGTGACCCCGTTTTCGGCCGGCTGGCAAACAACACTCGATACCGACTTCAATGGTCAGGTCACCGCCTTAGAAGGTTATGCCGGTTTGGCGAGCAAGCGCATCGGCTTCACCGATCCGTCGCAGATCGCATTTGCAGACGCCATGCAAGCGGTGTCCAAGCAGTTCGCGAATGGCTTCACCGCCATGGATCGTGATGCGGCGATGTTCATGTTCGTGCAAGGCCACGCCGGCGCCCTGTTCACCGGTTCGTGGGACGCAGCCACCGTATATACCCTGGCGAAGTTCCCGGTGACCATTGCCCCCCTGCCCTTGCCGGCGCCTGGAGAGCCCTGGGGTGACCCACCACGCCAACCCACCAGTGAGGCGGCCAGCCGCGCCGCGGGTTGCTTTGGCATCAACAAACGTTCACTGGCGGTCGGCGATGCGGTGGATTTCATGCAATACGTCACCGGTTTTGCTGAAAACGAACGCTTCAACCATGAAGCTGACTGGGTGCCGTGCATTATCGGTACGCATGCCAGCGAACGCATGCAGGCCTTCCAGCCGACGCTCACCGGCCTGCATGGCGCCGCCGGCTGGTCGCCCGCCAACGGTGATACCGAAGGCGGTCAGGTGGCGAGCACCTATCGCGGCCAAATATCGTCGCTCCTGGTCAATGAAGCCACCTCGGCCACCCTCGCCCAGAAGATGGACGAGGTTTGGAATGATCCGCTCTATGGTGAACAACGGTTTTGGACCCGCGCCATCGATGATGCGCGGACCAACGTCCGCTCATTCGAGCGCACCATCGCCGTACAGGCGGCATTGCCGTTGCTCGGACCGGGCCAGGGCGCCGGCACCAATGCTTATCGTGCCCTGGTCACCAGCCAGGCGGCCAAACTGAACGGCGCCTATATCCGCTTGTTGTTCGACGAGACGGCCGGCTCGATCGGCAAGAAATTCCCTGAAAGCGCGCCATGAGCCAGCAACAAAGCCCCCTTCGCCTGGAAAAGGCGCGCCAGTCGGCGGTGCGTTGGCTGTTCTTGCTGCCATCGCTGATCGGCCTGCTCGTCCTCAGCTATTACCCGAATCTCGAAACCATTCGGTATTCGCTGTATAAATGGAACGGCTCGACGGTGCTCGAATGGCGCCAGTGGGGCAACTTCATCGAAATCTTCACCGCCGATCCCAAATTCTGGTGGTCGTTCGCGCTGATCCTCATCCTCCTGGTGGCCAACCTGGTCAAGATGTGGCCATCGATCTTCGCCGCCATCGTTCTGCACCGTCTGAAGTCAGATCGTTGGCAATACGTCTATCGGGTCCTGTTCGTCATTCCGATGGTGATTCCGGCCCTGGTGACGCTGCTGTTGTGGAAAAGCTTTTTCGACGCCAACGTCGGCATCTTCAACGTCTTCCTGAATGCCACCGGGCTGATGCCGGTCCTCCATTGGCTCGACACCTCAATGCCGGCCACCGCCACCTTTGTCAGCGGCAGCTTGTTGGGCAGTGACAACCAGTCGCTGTGGCAATGGCTGATCACCGCCCCGTTCAAGATCGTCTCCATCGGCTTCGGTGGACCGTGGGGACTGGTCCTGGCTGCCGGCTTATTGCTCTTTGCTACGCGTGGCTGGCAGCGGGCGGCAAAATTCTGGCTGCTCCTACCGCTGGCCATCGGTGCCGCGGTGGTGTGCTGGGGACCTGCTCTATTTTCCATCCTGCTACGTGCGGCCGGTGTCATCGTCCTCATCACGCTGCTGGTGCGTTGGCTCACCGCCAAGGATGAATTCACCGCTCCACGTCGCCTGCGCGCCATCGCCTGGTCGTTGGTGCTGTTCGCACTGTGCCTGGTGTTGTTCACTCAACTGTGGCCGAAGCCGACCAATGCCTTCGAATACGGGCACCCCGCCTGGCTGGGCAATTCCAAGCTGGTCATTCCTGCAGCCATCCTCTGGGGCTTCCCATGGATCGGTACCATTGGCGTGCTGATCTACCTCGCCGGCCTGCAAAACATTTCTAAGGAAGTCTATGAAGCCGCCGAGCTCGATGGCATCGGCTTCTGGGGCAAGATCTTCAAGATCGAAGTGCCACTGATCATGACCCAGGTGCGTATCAATCTGATCTTCTTGACCATCGGCACACTGACCGATTACGGCTTTTTCTTGATTCTGCTAGGGCCCGACGGCGGCCCCGGCAATGCCGCCATGGTTCCTGGACTGTACATGTACAAAACCGCCTTCATCGATGGCCAGATGGGTTACGCCTGCGCCTTGGGCATGGTCTTGTTCGCGGTGATCCTCTACATCACCGTCGTCTATCAGCGCCACATCACGGTCGAGAAGTAAGGCCTAACCATGACTCCCGCCAATCTCCGTCGCGTCAAAGAAATTTCCAAGCACCTGCTGCTGTGGGGGGTGCTGTTCTTCAGTTTCGTGCCCTTTGTCCTGATGCTGGTGATCAGCATGAAGGACAACACCCAGTACGTCACCAATCCATGGATCCCCGATGCGCCCACGCAGTGGCATTGGGAAAATTGGGTCAAGGGCTGGGCCACCGTCGGTCACTACATTGGCAATTCGATCGTCACCTCGGTGGGCTCGGTGCTGATGTGCTTGATCCTGGCTATTCCCGCCAGCTATGTCATCGCCCGCTATCGCTTTCGCGGTCGGGAAGCGGTCTATTACCTATTTGTCGCCACCATGTTCCTGCCCAGCGGTGCGGCGGCTTTGGTGACCACCTTCAAGCTCATGAGCAACATGAACCTGGTGAACAGCCTCTGGTCGCTGATCCTTCTCGGTGGCGTGGGTGGCCAGGTCAGCTGCATTTTCATCCTCCGCCAGTTTATTGAAGACATCCCCAAGGAACTCTTCGAGTCGGCGGAAATCGACGGCGCTGGCCATATTCGTCAGATGTGGTCGATCATGCTGCCGCTGTCTGGTCCGATCATCGGCACCCTCTCGATCATGAACTTCCTTGGTGCGTGGAACAACCTCATCCTGCCGATGGTGCTGTTGCGCGACGATGAGCTGTTGACCATTCCCGTCGGCCTCATGCGTTTAGATGGCGAATACGTCAAGATGTGGGGCGAACTGATGGCCGGCTTCTCCATCGCATCGATTCCACTGGTCATCCTCTTTCTCTTTACCACTCGTTTCTTCGTCCGTGGCTTAACCGCCGGCGCCGTGAAGGGCTGATTTTTTCCCATGGCATCCATCTCCATCGCCAAACTCATCAAGACCTACGACAACAATTACCAGGCGGTCAAAGGCATCGATCTCGATATCGCCGACAAGGAATTCATGGTGCTGGTCGGACCTTCGGGCTGCGGCAAAACCACTACCTTGCGCATGATCGCAGGCCTCGAAGAAATCACCTCGGGCGAGATCCGCATCAACGATCGGCGGGTGAACGAAGTTGCGCCCAAAGACCGCGACATCGCCATGGTCTTTCAAAGCTATGCGCTCTATCCGCATCTGAGCGTCTATGAGAACATGGCCTTCGCCCTCCGCCTGCGCAAAACCGCCGAACGCGTGATCCATGAAAAAATCATGGAAACTGCTGCCATGCTGTCGCTCGGCAGCCAGTTGGAGAAACTGCCCAAACAGCTGTCTGGTGGCCAGCGTCAGCGCGTTGCTTTAGGACGTGCCATCGTGCGTCAGCCTAAGGCGTTCTTGTTTGACGAGCCGCTGTCGAACCTCGATGCCAAGCTGCGTGGCGAGATGCGCTATGAGCTGCGCAGCCTGCAGGCCCGCCTGCAGACGACGGCGGTGTACGTCACCCATGACCAGATCGAAGCCATGACCCTGGGTGATCGCATCACCGTCATGTCGGTTGGTGAAATCCAGCAAGTCGCCAGCCCGAAAGAGATCTACGACCATCCGTACAATCGCTTCGTAGCCGGCTTCATGGGCACGCCGCCGATGAACTTTCTCACCGGCGGACTGACCAATGCCGGTGGCAGCTGGCATTTCTGCATCAGTGACGCCCCGCAGCTGGCCCTGCTGCTGAATCACCCCGGCCGCCTCGGGGAAGCCGCGGCTACCTGCGTCCTGGGCATCCGCCCTGAGCATTTGCACACGCGCGCCACGGCACCAGCCGGCTCGCCATCATTGACCATGAAGGTCGATGTCGTCGAACACATGGGCGACCATCAGTATGTCTACCTGCAGGCCCCCGGCTCGAAGGACGCACTGATCATGAAGGCCCCTGCCAGCGTCACCCTGACGCGCGGCGAGTCGCTCGACGTGTTCCTCGACACGTCCAAGGCGCACATCTTCCGCGATACCAGCGAACATGCCGACTGCCTGTCACTGCCGACCGGCTTTCTGCGCCAGCAGCCGCGCTAAAGACGTTTTCCGACGCCGTCTCCGGATGGCGTCGGACATGCAACTCAGCCCTTCTTCAGTATGATCTTGGCGGTCGGCTTATCAGCCAGCTTCTGTCCACGCGCGCCATTCGTGGTGACTTCTTCAATCGACTTGATGGTCACCGAGGCCTCGGTGACGCGTTGGCGTTCAGCCGGTACGAACTGGCACGTCAGGGTGCCGGTCAGTTCGGTCGAGAAATAATCAATTTTCCCGCCATCCTTGATCAGCTCGTAGAGCTTGCCCTTGATGAAGGACTTGATCGTGACGCGCTTGCCCCAAGGGATCTTTTCCTTGTCGCGGTAGGCCATGACGAAGGTGAAACCCTTCTCCTCGTCGAGCACGTCGAGGTGCAGCAGCTTGCCTTCGAGCACGGTCTTTTCCGGCGGTGACATTACCTGATAAGTGCCGTCCTGGAAGATCGCCAGGATCTTGCTGTATTCGGTGACCTTGAGTTCACGGTCGCCGCCTTTGACGGCGGAACCGAAGAAGCCCGAAGTGCCATCGTAACGCAAGGTGAGATTGGCGGTGGCCACCGACTTCTTATCGATGTCCTCGAAGTGCGTCGACTTGGTGCGGCGGGCGTACATTTTCTCATATTTGGCGAGGATCGATTCGATCCAGCCAATGGTTGTACCGACCAGGTTCGCCAGTTTCTTTTTCGCCGCCAAAATAGCCGCGATGACCTCGGCGATGTCCTTGCGATTTTTGGCGATATCGAAAGCGCTGATGCGCTTGATGCGGATATCGAGCAAGCGCGTTACGTCTTCATCGTTCATCGCTCGCACAAAGCGCGCCGTGAACGGTTTCATGCCATCATAAACCGCCTTGATGACCCCGTCTTCGGTGGTGGCTTCTTCAATGCGCTTATAGACCCGCTGCTCGATGAAGATCTGCTCCAAGGTCAGATGGTGCTGCTTGCCCGTCAACTGCTCGATCTCGTGCTCAAGCTCGGCCTTGATGATGCCCTGCAGACGCAACGTCAAATCCTGGAGGATCTGCGACACGGTGGTTTCGATCGGCCGCTTATCGCGGATCACCGTCAGGTTTGACGAGATCGTCACCTGGCATTCGGTATAAGCGTAAAGCTGCGGAATGACTTCGGCAGCGTTGGTGCCACGTGGCAACTCCAACTCGATCTCAACTTCGGAGCCGGTGCGGTCGCTGATCTCGGAGAGCTTGACCTTGCCTTTTTGCACCGCGGCTTCGATCGATTCCATGATCGAATCGGTGGTGACGCCAAATGGCAGCTCGCGGATGACGATCTTCTTGTCACCGTCAGCTTCGAGCTTGGCACGCACCCGCACCTTGCCGCGGCCGTCATCGTATTCGCTGGCATCCATCAAGCCGCCCTGCGGGAAATCCGGCAGGCACTTGAACTTCTCGCCCTTCAAGATGGCAATCTGGGCGCGCAGCAATTCCGGAAAATTGTGCGGCAGGATGGTCGTCGCCATACCCACGGCGATACCTTCGGTGCCGAGCATCAACACCACCGGCAGCTTGGCCGGCAAGGCCTCGGGCTCATCCTTGCGACCATCGTAGCTCGGCGTGTAACTGGTCAGCGCCGGGTTGAACAGCGTGTCTTTGGCCAAGGCCGTCAGCCGGCATTCGATGTAGCGCGGCGCGGCGGCGTTGTCGCCGGTCAGCAGGTTGCCGAAGTTTCCCTGGCGCTCGATGAAGTAGCTGATGCTTTCGTTGGCACGGGTGATGCCCTTGTTGGCCAGCACGACCAAAGCGTCGCCGATCGACATGTCGCCATGCGGATGCAGCTTCATCGTTTCACCGATGACGTTGGCGACCTTGATGAACTTGCCGTCGTCCATCGTGAACATGGTATGCAGGATGCGCCGTTGCACCGGTTTGCAGCCGTCACGCACGTCGGGGATCGCGCGATCGACGACCACGTAGCTGGCGTACTCCAGGAAATTTTGACGCATCAACGGTTCTAATGAAGGCATGGCACGTACTTCGGGTAAAGATTTTACGACTTACACAGGGTCAGCGGGCAACAGCTATCCCAGATTGGAGATCAGGTTGGATACGATGAATTCCTTACGCGCCGGCGTGTTCTTGCCCATATAGAAATCCAGCGCCTTGGCGACTTCGCTCATCGATTCGACATTGACCTGCAACAGACGCACATCCTTGCCGATGAATTGACCGAATTCCTTAGGGCTGATTTCACCGAGACCCTTGAAGCGCGTCACTTCCGGTGCTTTCAACGTAGCCAAGGCGTCATCGCGTTCGCGTTCGCTGTAGCAGTACTTGGTGGTCTGCTTGTTGCGCACGCGAAACAGCGGCGTCTCGAGAATGTAGATGTGCCCACGGATGACCAATTCCTCGAAATAGCGCAAGAAATAAGTCAGCAGCAGGTTGCGGATGTGCATGCCGTCGACGTCGGCGTCGGTGGCGATGATCACCTTGTTGTAGCGCAATCCGTCCATGCCGTTCTCGATGCCGAGCAGCGACATGATGTTGTACAATTCCTCGTTCTTGTAGACGGTGGCCTTGTCCAGGCCGTGGCAATTCATCGGCTTGCCCTTGATCTTGAAGATCGCCTGGGTGTCGACATCGCGGCACTGGGTCAGCGAACCGCCGGCCGAATCGCCTTCGGTGATGAAGACGCTCGATTCGCCGCGGCGATGCTCCTTGGCGTCGCAAAAATGCACTTTGCAGTCGGTGAGCTTGGGGATGCGCAGCGCCACTGATTTGGCGCGCTCACGGGCTTCCTTCTTGATCTTCGACAGCTCGGTACGGATGCGCTCATTGCTTTGGATCTTCTCCATCAGCTTCTTGGCGATCTCGGGGTTGGTGTGCAGCCAACGCTCGATGGCCTCTTTAACCAGTGGCACCACCCATACACGCACATCGCTGCCAAGCTTGTTCTTGGTCTGCGATTCGAACAGCGGATCCTGCAATTTGATGGCCACCGCGCCTAAAAAACCCTCGCGGATATCTTCGCCGGCAAAACTCTTTTTGGCGAATTCATTGATGCCTTTTAAGACGCCTTCGCGGAAGGCGCTCTGATGGGTGCCGCCGTCATTGGTGTACTGGCCATTGACGAAACTGAAATAATTCTCGCCATAGGTATGCACATGGGTGAAAGCGAATTCGAGCTTGCCGTCTTTTTCCTTATGGTGGAAGACTTCGTACTGCACCGGCTCTTCACCGACTTCGTGCGCTAGCAGATCGCCCAGTCCATTCTTGGCGTTGAATTCTTGGGTCGTGCCACTGCTGGTATAGGCGATGGTCAGACCGCTGTTGAGGTAGCAGTAATACTGCAAACGCTTGGCGATGTACTCATCACGCCAGGTATAGCTCTTGAAGATTTCCGGATCGGGGGTGAAGCGCACATAGGTGCCGGTGGGCGCCGACTTGTCTTTGCCGTCTTCTTCGCGCAGTATTTTACCCTGGCTG
This sequence comes from Planctomycetota bacterium, assembly GCA_043788625.1. Classification (GTDB taxonomy): domain Bacteria; phylum Planctomycetota; class UBA11346; order UBA11346; family UBA11346; genus CAIUVD01. The sequence goes on along the minus strand of JAYVTR010000106.1, from coordinate 7,430 downwards.
AACGTCGCGCGCTTGAACTGGCCCTCGCGATAACTGATCACTTCGAATGAGCTGGCCAAGGCATTGACGGCCTTGGTACCGACACCGTTGAGACCAACCGAAAATTGAAAGACATCGTCGTTGTACTTGCCGCCGGTATTGATCTTCGACACGCAATCAACGACCTTGCCCAGCGGTATACCGCGGCCGTAGTCGCGGATGGTCATGGTATTGTTATCTCGCGAGATTTCGACGCGCTTGCCAACCCCCATGATGAATTCGTCGATGGCATTATCGACGACTTCTTTCAATAGCACATAAACGCCATCAGCCGGATTGCTGCCGTCGCCCAAGCGACCGATATACATGCCGGTGCGCAAACGGATATGCTGCAGCGGATCCAGCGTTTTGATCGCGTCTTCGGTGTATTCGACCTTTTGCTTAGCCATGTCTCGATTTTCCGGTGTCCGTTTGGACACGCACGGTGTTAAGGTCGGGGGGTGCGTCAAGCGTGGCGATCACCACACATGAAACGATCTACTTAGTAGACAGGGTCGCGCGAGATAATTTCACGGCAGCCAGAATCTCGTCGCGGTTGGTGACTACCTCGGTCTGCTGGGTACCGGTATCGGTCACAATAAACAGAACACACCCACGACCGTTGCTTTTTGGCAGGATTCCAACCAGTGCCTGGACTGCGACCAAGTATTCTTGTTTTCCCGAACCACTGCTCAGTAAGACAAAACCGGTTCCATCGGTCCCCTGCAGCTGAGCCGTTGAGCCCCCTGGTAATTCAACTGCGCACGCCATCGCTGAGCACAGCACCATGGCCAAGATTGTTTTCATGGCGGCAACCTAGCCCCCCCTGCCCCTTCGCCAAGGAGCAGGCACCGCAGCCCCTCAGGTACCTCAATGACTACCGATCGAGCCCAGATCGATATGCATTTCCGAGGCTTTTTTGATTTTATCGACCTGCCCCTGCTTGATCCATACGATGCGATCGGAAATCGCCAGCATGCGATGGTCATGGGTTGCAGAAATGATGGTCACCCCGAATTTCACTGACAGCTCTTTGAAGATATCGATGATCTTGGCGCCGGTGATTTGGTCGAGGTTGGCAGTTGGCTCGTCGGCGAGCAGAATGGCCGGCTTGTTGGCTAACGCCCTGGCGATGGCCACACGTTGCTGCTGACCGCCCGACAGTTGACCAGGCGTATGGTCCAAGCGGTGACCCAGCTCGACGAATTCGAGAACCTCGATCGCCCGTGTCCGGGCCGTGGCATCATCGACGCCACTGAACGTAATCGGAAGCATGACATTCTCGACTGCCGTCAATGCCGGGATGAGGTTGTAGGCCTGGAACACATAGCCGATGTGCTTGCCGCGGAAGTACGCCAACTGGCGACTTGATAATTTGGGCAGCGACACGCCGCCGACTGTGATCTCCCCATTAGTCGGCTTATCCAAGGCGCCAATCATATTGAATAAGGTCGACTTGCCGGATCCCGACGGCCCCATGATGGCGAGATATTCACCCTTGTGGATATCGAGATCGATACCACGCAAAGCGTAGACCTTCTCTGCCCCACTGTGGTAGATCTTGTCGACGCCACGCACTTGAACCATTACATCGGTCATAGGGATCAATAAGGCAGAGAGTTGGTAGATTTGGTCAAGAACACCAGGCCGATGCAGAACATCGAAATCAAGCCGACACCAGCGGCGAAGCCCGCTGCCAGCACCGGCACGTATTCGCGCCATTTCAAACCGAGCCGCTTCTCGAAATAATAGCGGCCGAGCATCGCCCCGAGCATCTGCGGGATGATCACGTGCGGCATGGTCTGGCCGATGCCACGCAATAAGCCGTAGATGAGGGTGATCGGCGCATTGATGAACGATAGTCCGCCGAACATCACCAGACCGAGAGCGAAGCCAATACCGATTTTCCCACCGGAAAGAGCTTCGCTGAACTGGCTGTACTCGCCACTGGTCGAAGAGAACAGCAGGCAGGTATTCTTGGCATTCAATTCCCACATCTGTTGAGTAAATGGATACACCGACGACGGCACTTCGTTCATGCCCCAGATGAACGATGAGAAACCGATGGTGGCGATGATGGTGACGGGAAAGAGGAAAGCATCGGCCTTCCACAGACTGGTGAATTTCGTGCCGGTCAATTCGGCCTGGCGATAAAATACCGTTCCCGCTCCATAGTTGGCCTGCGGCACGGGAATGAACCAAATGCCCACCCCCTGGTAGCCAGAGAGGATGAAACTCATTTCCTTGATAAAGGGGATTTCCACCACTTGGCCGGCAATGCCTTCCAGGCGCGCCGTCACGTAGCTGATGATCGGCGTGTAGATGAAACCGAAAAATAGCAGCAGGATCAACACCCCGCTGTGGAAATCGACCAGCCACCATGACACGAGGATATAGATGACTGTCGACACCAAGTACACGCCGACGATCCAATGATTGGGAATATCACCGCGACCGACCGGCAGTGTGAAGGCGGTGGCCGCCTGGCGATTACGTTTCAACAAAGTGAAGATCGAGGAGATGCCGATCACCGCGATCGCCAGTGACAAGCCAATGCCAAGACTGAAATAAAGATCGATGTTGTTCTTGAACATGATCTCAACCGTCGAGTCGCCTGGCGTCCAACTCTTCAAGACTCCAGCATGGAACATGATCGGATTGACCACCACCGTTACCAACAGGCCTAAGAATGATCCGATCATCGCCCAGAACGGCATCACCATGCCGAGAATGACCTGTCCTAAATCAAAGCTCAGACCGGTAGCCACCGTTGGCAGGAAATCCTGGGTGTAGGTCGACCAATCGACAAACGGGATTGGCAAAATCTGCATGGTCTTGCCAAGCATAGCTCCGGACAAGGTCGGCAGGCCCATGTAGACCAGCCCGAACAGCAAACCGATGGCACCACCGATGGAAAATACCCGCCAACGCCAGCCGCCATTAGTCTTGTCTTTGCCTTCAAGATCATCGGCCAGGGCCATCATTCCTTGTGCGCCTACCGGCGCGAGCGGGAACGGCAATTTCTCGACGTCGGAAGCAATGCGGAACAGCCCATAGGAAATGATCGCGCCATCGATCTTGCTGAAGAACATCTTGAACAAGATCAACCCGATCGCCGGCAACCAGGCGAGCTGAAAAAAACTACGCGATTCATAAGCTGTCGGATCAGTCGGCGCCACCCATGACGGAAAAGTTCCCGCCAGGCCGAACGACATGGCCGCGTCACTGCGCACCAGGAATTGCGTCCACAGCAAGCCGCCGCCTTCGGCCGACGACACCACCGAGCCAGCCATATAGAACAGCACGAACAGCTGCGCACGGTTCAGTTTCGCATTGGCACGTTTGGCGATCTCAATGAAGAGAATGACCGTCACCCACTGGGCGGCCGGACCGATGCCAGCACCTGCCAGCAGGCCCATGTAGATGGCCCCGGGGACCATGATCAAGGCGATGAACATCACGCCAATGAACGACGACAACGAGAAACCTTCCTCGAAGGTTTCAGGAACCGTCATCAGGGAGCGGTATTGCTCGAGTTCCCTATCGATCTTCACGCCGGGCGCCGGCGGTGGCATATCAGCCATGGGCGAGCTCCTGGGTGGTGGTCAAAGGATGATGGACCGGCTTCACCGTGGCCAACGATGCCGCGGTGATCTGCTGATAGTGCTCAACCGTTTCAGGCGGCAAAGAGCGCCACAGCAGGAACTGGTTACGCAGGTCCTTGATGAAGGCGCGGTTGGTCTTCAACCACGTCCCCGGCGCGCCATTGAGGCGCGTCAACTCGACTACCACCTCGTCGATACCGGGGATGTCTGACGGTCTGGTATGCATCGAGATGCGTTGCAGCACGCCCAGATCGAAGGGCGCCAGTGAAATGTTGGCGAGAATACCGAGGCGTTTGGCATCACCTGGCACCCTGGCAATCTCGATGCGACGCGCCGAAAACACATCCAGACTGGCATCTCCGTGACTCTCGAAATGTTCACGGATGAAGCCGAGGATACCGGCAAAACTTTTTTCGGGCACGGTAAACGGAAAGGTGAAAGTCAGGACATCGCCGACCGGCTTGGGCATCTTCCACGAACGATTGACACCGGGATTAGCGCTACGGCTGGCCATCAAGGCCGGATAGATGGTCGAGAGCATGACCATGACCATGACGATCAGAATAGTGACCAAGGAGGACGATGATGAGAAATTCACGTTTGGCACCGATACCAACCCATGATCAGCCAACACCGCCAGCAAGGTGACCAGGACCTGGCTGATGAGATAGCCACCCATGCCGCCGAGCACGGCGATCACCGCCGATTCAGCGAAAAACAAAGTGCCGACATCGCGCGGCGCCAGACCCAGGGCGGAGAATGTGAAGATCTCCTTCTGCCGATCGACGATCGAGCCCAACAAGGAACTGAAGATGATAAGTCCGCCTAATAAAAGCGGCACGATCAATTCCGTGTAGCCGGAACCACTCACTACGCTGGTAAAGAAATAGCGCCGCGCCCCCTCGCTATCGGTGACGAAGATCGGCGCGTTCAGCAAGGGTGCGATTTCGCGAGCGGCGGCGGCCACATCGGTGCCGGGCTTGGGATACAGGGCCAAAAAATTACCTACCGCACCCAGATCAGCCAAAGCCGCTGGCGTCGTCACCGCCACCTGCCCCGGTTGACAGAAGATGAACATTCCCGGATCAATGCTGCTGAGCAGATTCTTGCGCGCCACGTCATCGACCACATTCAGTGACTGGAATGTCGAATCGAAGTTCGGCGGAACGATGCGCGTGCCATCGATATTCTCAAATCTCTGCAGGTCACTTTCACTGAAAATTCCGACGATGGTGAATTGCCGACCGCGCAATGACAAGGTCGAACCGACGGCCGCATGTAAGTGCCGGGCTGCCGAGGTCGACAGGTACAGCGGGCGCACGGCGTCACCTAATGCCGAGAACAACGGCCCCAGACGCCGCGCCTCATCAGCCTCGATTGAAAGCACCGCATCCAATTTCAGCTCGATCTGATTGGCAGGATTCCACAGCACTTGATCGACCGCCTTGCCGAGACCCTGGCTCGCCGGGTCATGGAAAGCAGCCTCTCGCCGATAGGTGGTGAATGTATCAGCGTATAATTTCTCAAGAGTAGCCTGTAAACGTTTAGGCAAGGCCTGGAACGATGGCGTATGGATTTCTATCCGATCCGGTCCGCGGTTTTTCCCAAGATAGGTTTCCTGAACTCCCAAGGTCGACTCGAAGGACGCGAAGACGAGGATCGTGAAGGTTAAGAGTGCGACGGTGGTGACAGTCAAAAATGTCTTCAAAGGGCGATTACGCATCCCTGAAATACCGATGATGATGGCGGCGAAAGTGGTGCTGCCAGCCGACGCGGCACCATGCGCTTTGGACGCCAGGCCCTGCATCGCCTTGAGTTCCTGTTTGAACTTACCCATGACTACGGCGATTACGAAAGCGCTCAGCAGAATAATGACGAAGGCGAGGAAGATGACGATGGGCGCCGAGGCCAAGGCAAACGCCGGATGAGTGAAGTACAGCACCACGAAAGTGGCCAAGAAGATCCCAAGAAAACCAGTAATCTGGCGATAGATACTGACCGCACCGATGGCCAGGCGCTCAGCGGCGAAAGCGAAGGGAATCGATAGTATGAGCAAGATGACTACCGCCCGTAGCAGATCGTTGGCGATGTCACGCAGAGGACGATAGGCGCGGTTGCCGAGGATCGCCGCCGCCGTCGCATGCGCCATGGCACCTGCTTGATCGGCAAGCGCACGCTCATCCTGCGCGGCCAGCAAATGCTCGTCGGCATCGGCCTGCAGCCGTTCGACCGGCTTGTTGATCAGATTGCGCGAGCGCAGTACTTCCAGTCGTTGGTGATTGAGATTCGCGTAATCCTCGGCACTCAACGCCACCGCATCGGTACTCACCAGCTGCCCGGGGTTACCAAGCAAGCCACGGCCTTCGCGGTCGCGGGGGTCTTTTGCCGTCGCATCGCGATTAAGGAGCAGCAAGCCCTGACCGAGCAGCTTCAAAGGCCGATCATGATTAATAAAAAACGATTGACCGGTATAGGAAACCTCGACCAGTTGATGCTTGGCCTCTGAGTCGAGCCGCGCGTCCAGCACCTTCAGTTGGATTGGCGCGAGATAAGTTTCCGGCAAGAAAGTATTGAAGAAGCCACCTCCATGTGCGTAAAATAAGCGTGCCTGGAAATCCCTACTGGTATCGCGCACGGTGGCGCGATTGATGACGCCGGTGTCGCTGAAACCGAAAGCATTGACGCTACCGCCGGTTCCATTGTCGATGACCATGGGACAGAACAAATATCCGCTGGCGTCGGCAAAACTGATGATGCTCGCGCAGTGTCCCACCAGGGCCTCGGGGGACGGCGCCTCATGCAATTGCCCTCGTTCTTGGATATAGACAGCAGCGGCAGACGCGATGCCTTCGACTTCTTCCGAGCCCTTGGTGTAGTTGACCAGACTCAACCCATGCCACGCGCTTCCATCGCGCACGGCGACCAGTTTATCATCGTAAAAATAATTCGGGCGCATGCCGGTCTTCACCGGGAATTCGTGCGCCGAAAGAAATCCAACCCATGCTGCTGACTGAGCCGCAAGCGGTGCTAGATCCCAGGTTTCGTGCAGTGGCAATTCGTCGTGATCCAAAGCATCGCCGAGAGTCTGCACCTGGGCTCCGAAGATGCCCAAAGCCAAGGCCGGGGCGATAGGACGGCTCACCGGAAACGGGGTGCACAGGTTGAACAGTTTATATGATACCGCGCCATCGGGGCTGAACAGATCGGCACAAACGGCATCAGTGGGCACGCCATCGAAGGCGATCCGACATGCATTGCCCTGTTTGGCAAACAAACCGGCACTCGGTTCGTCCTCAAAAGCCATCGAGCGAGCGATGTACGGATTGACCAGCCACGGTTGGACCGCGCTCGAAAAATCAAAATGAAAATGCGCGATCACCGCCGTATTCGCCAAGGTCTGGAACAACATCCCTGAGGCGTTCGCTTCGGCGATCAGACGCACGCTATTTTCACGTTCCTTGATGAGCTGCTGACGGAGCTCAGCGGTGAGTTCGGCAAAGCCGTCCGGATCGCTTATCTGCTGTTCATGCACTTGCCGCCGCAGCTCATTCAATTTGGTTTTGCGCGCTTTCAGCTGCGCATCACGGACATCCAGCGCCGCATACTGCGCCTGCAACGTGGCCGAAGGAACCGTGGCCTTCTTGCCCACCTCTAACTGATGGCGTTCCATCTGAGCTGCGCGAATCTCGTAATTGAGATTGTTGACCTTGCTGACGAGCATCTGCCGTAGCCGTTGCAGCTGCGTGAAAGCCGCATCGGTACCGCTGGTGATGAAGTCAAGATTGGCAATGGTCTGCAGGCGGCCGG
>JAYVTR010000105.1:0-9018 GCA_043788625.1 Planctomycetota bacterium | reverse complement strand
GAGTCAAACCGCTCGAAGAAAACGACCAGGAAGGTCACATACACGCGTCAGCAAAGCACCGGCCGTGAAGCGGAAAAGTTAACCGAGGGCCATTGGGGTCGCCGATCCGTTCGATGATGAATCGAAGCGCAAGACCGACGAGAACTGGGCGAACAATCTGCCGAAGAAGGCCAATGATCCCTTGATCATCGGTTTCTTCTTCGCCAATGAGCAGGGCTTTGAGGACATTCCACGCGCGGTGCCGCAGCTGAGCGGCAAGTACGCCGCCAAGCGCAAGCTGGTGGAAATGCTGCAAGCAAAATACCCCACCATCGGTGAGTTTAATTCAGCTTGGAATGTGCAGATCGCAGACTTCGCCGCCCTCGCCGACAAGGGGTTGCCGGTCACCACCAAAGCTGCCTTTGCCGACATGCAGGCCTACACCGAAGTGTTTCTCGATACCTACTTCAAATTCATCACTGAGACCTTTCACAAGTACGACAGCAAACACCTGACGGTGTCCAACCGTTGGCAGCCGGGTACCGCCAACAATGAAGCGCTGTGCCGCGCCGCCGGCAAGTACATGGATGTGATCAGTATCAATTATTACACCCTGGGCGTCGACAAGGGTTTTATGGAGCGGCTTTATAAATGGACCGGCGGTAAACCGCAGATGTGGAGCGAATTCTATTACACCAGTGGCGCTGAGAGTAATCCTTCAGCGGGCGGCTTGGATATGAAATCGCAGAAGGCGCGGGGCGAAGCCTATCGTAACTATGTTGAGCAAGCCGCGCATCTGGGTTATGTAGTCGGCATTGAATGGTTCACACTGATCGACCAGGCGGTGACCGGGCGGTGGTTTTCGAAGCTCGATGGCGAACGCTCCAATACCGGGCTGTTCAATGCCTGCGATCGGCCTTACGACGACATGCTGCGGCAGATGTCTGAGACCCACCACGTGATTTATGATGTGTGGCTGAACGGCAAAACGCCCTTCGAAATCGACGACGCCCGTTTCAATGGCGGCGCCGGCAAGACTCAGAAGTCCACCCAGGCCGGGCGGGTCGCGCCAGGGACGATGGTCATCGACGGTTTGGCGGATGGCTGGCCGGGTCGCCCACCTGAACGTATCGGCAGCGAACGCATCGTTAGCGGTAAGGATGGCAAGGGTCTTGAAGGCGCGTTCAAGGTGGCCTGGGATGCTCAGAATTTGTATCTGCTGGTGAATATCACTGATCCCACGCCGCTGAATAATACCAAACATGGCGATAAAATTTGGTCCGGTGATGGCGTCGAATTATTCATCGGCAGTGAGAAGCTCGATCAGGCGGGAACCTTGCTGTTCAGCGACCATCAGGTGCTGTTGGCCGGGAGCACCCAGATCACCCCCGACAGCACGCATATCATCGCCGCAGCCAAGCAGACCGCGATCAAGTTAATCAACGTGCCCTCGGTCGACGGCAGCGGTTATACCATGGAAGCGGCAATCCCGTGGAGTGCCCTCGACATCAAGCCCGGCGAAGGCACGCAGCTGATTTTCGATCTGGCGATTGATGACGCGCCGCAGGGCGGTGACCGCACCCGTCAGCTGATGTGGAATGGCGGCGCACGTAACAGCGGCGACCGTTCATACTGGGGCCATCTCCAGCTGGTGCCGTAATGGATTGCTTCACCGATGGCGGCAGCCAGGTGGCGATCGGTGAAGCTGACCTATTCACTGCTAGGAGGGGCTTATGCCACGACTCTCTTTACTGAGGCCCGCATTCACGTTGATCGAATTATTAGTGGTCATCTCCATCATCGCCATCTTGGCGGCAATGTTTATGCCGCTCATCGCCCAGGTGCGTCAACAAGCTCAGCAGAGCGTCTGCCGGGGGCAGATGAAACAGGTCATGGCTGCGATCATAGCCTACCGGACTGATAATGAGGGTTATTATCCAGTCGTTGGGATGACATGGGCCCTCAACAATTGGTGGACGGCGCCGTCGACGTGGAATGTCCGCTGGCACAATCTGATCGATGAGTTCCTCGGTAATTATCGCTTGCTGAATTGCCCGGTGAGCGCCAAGGCCTATCCGAATTGGAATGTCGTCGATCAGCAAACCAGTTGGGTGGTGCGTGGCTGTGCGCCAGGTGGATACGTGTGCAATTCGGCAATCAATTCCCAAGACTGGTGTCGTTATGCAAAAGATCCGGCCGCCGCTTGGTATCCCGACCCGGGACCATTCGCAGAGGTCTCGGCTGAAACCGTGATGAAGAATATCTTGGCCAGTGCCCGCCTCCAACGCTGTCCGGTAGTCTTTGATGGCACCTGGCAGAATGATGGCTCAAATCAAAGGAATAATTCGTGGGGCACGTATTTCCCTCACCGCCTCCATGCCAACATGGGCTTTCATGACGGCCATCTTGAAGCAGTACGGCAGGTCGATGTAAGCAGTTGGAACCCATTGCAGGTTATCGACCATTAATCGTGGTCAGTGGCCGTGTCGTTCGGTTTATCTTCGGTCCAAGCGACGCGTTCGGCGTGGCCCGAGGTCAGCGCTTCGGTGATGACTTTGACATCGAGACGGTTTTCGGCATGCACCGATAAGACAACTCGCGGCGGTCGCACTCGTTTGGGAGGGGTGCGGTCGGTGGCGGCATAGCCCAAGGCCCGGCCGCCAATGATCGCCCCAGCCACTGCACACCACAGGCTGCCGATGATCGAGGGGATGCCGCTGGGCAAAAATAACCAGCCGAGCAATCCGCCCACGCTCATGCCCACTAATAGTCCCCCAAAGCTCCACGTACTGACCCGATCTGGTCGTAGACTTTCATGCGCATCATCGGTTGTCAGATCGATTTGCTCACGTGGAATGCCAGCGTTCTTGAGAAGATCGATGAGCTCTTGCGCCTGGATATTTTCGTGCACGACAGCGGTGACGGTGAAGGACATGAGCGGGCTCTGGAGTTGGAAGAATAGATACCGTGGAAGGTCAACATGGCTGACTCAACAGGCTGACAAGAACATCGCTTATTTTTCGCTGTCTTTACCCATCACGCTTCACTTCTCCTTACCCGGCCACTGGCTCATGAACCTGGGAATAGGGAATGCGCATGATGGAACCTTTGCTTTGCGTTGTCCAACCGCGGCCGAGAGCGATGAGATGTTCATCGCCGTCATCACTGGCCAGGGTCACCTGCATGCCTGGGATGAGGGCCATGGCACGCGGATCGTTAGGTGGGATGCGAACATCAATCGTCGCTTCATGCAGCGAGGTGCCTATCTGCTCACAGTCAACTGGTAGGGGGTAGGGCAAGTTTGGAACGAGCAGATACATGATAGGCCCTCGGCAAAAACGGGAGTTCTTTGGCAGCGCCCAGGTGGCCCTGACAGATGCGGCAAGAGAAGTGAGAGCATTGCCTGTGCCAACGTCTTCGGCACTCCGGACAGCGCACTTGGGGTTGCTCTCTCATTACGATCAGCTCGCGATGCTACGTCGAAATGCCGGAAGATGAGTCGGCTACGAATTAAGCATCCCGTCAATTGAACATAACCTGTCACTGCAGTTCGCAGTCTCACACCGACTCTTCCTGTCAGGATGCATGTCCCTTAAGCATGAAATTCAAATAGGTAGCCAGTAACAGCATTATCAGCGATGTTGATGAATCACTCGTTGGCACGTCTTAAGCTGTTCCCAGATGGCTAAGGAGATTGCCATGCATGCTAGTCAGCTTTCATCAGAAGTGCCATCGGTAGTACCATCGGTAGTACCATCAGCAGTGCCATCAGCAGTGCCATCAGTAGTGCCATTGGATCTCTATCGTCATCTTATCGGACTCCTCAATCGCGATGAGGATACTTGGGATGATACCCTGTGGTTACGCTTCGCTGCCCAGGTGGCGGTGATGTGTCCAGAGTCACCGCCCACATTGGTGCGGCGCATTCGTGAGATAGCCGAACAATTGCTGCACCACGCACCCTGGTATCACGCTCTGGCTTCACCGGCGCGTTTCGTGGTGGCTGCCATGCTGATCCAGCAGCGCATCCCCGTAGCCGACTTCGTCAGCGAACATGCCCACGTGATATCTTTGATGGATGTCGTGGGTTTACGTCATGAGCAGTTCTGTTCCGTGGTGGCGGTATTGATGCTGATGATGACCCCAGGTCACCGCTCGGCGACCATCGCCGACGTCGAACGGATCAAAGCGATCTATGGGCAGATGAAGGGCTTTCATTGGTGGCAGACCGGTCCCAATGATGTGCCGGCCTGTGTGGCCCTCGCGCAGTGTTACGGCTCAGCCGACCTCCTGGTTGGGCGGGTCGAGTATGCGTATCAAGACCTGATGACGGATGGCGTTTTGGCGGGACGCCATCTGCAGACGGCGGCGAATCTGTTACCTTTAGTCGATCTGGAACTAGACCACACTCTGCAGCGGTACCGCGGTCTGGTCGCTGCTTTGGTGAAACAAAACGGTTCATTTGATCAATCCTATTACGATGCTCTGGCGCTGTTGACCATGCTCGATCACCGGCCTGAGCTGGTGATTTGCCGCCTGGTGGCAATCACCGGTGAGCTCGATCGCTTCCAGCCCGAATGCGAAGGTGACGTCAACATCCTTATCGCCAGTGATTTGGTCTTTCTTGATCTGATCCGCAGTGATTACCAACAAAAGCCCATCATCGCCCCTGACGCAGTAGCGAAAATGCTGCGTACATTTCACGCGTTTCAGCTCGGATCGGCAGTGCTGGTGAGTCAGATCGATTCGACGCGCGTGCAATTCATCGGCAATGCCAATTCGCCCGCTTGGCCTTACCAGTATCCTTTCCTGTGATGGCCCCGGCAATGACCCTGCCAACGACTCTACCAACGACTCTACCAACGACCCTGCCAACGACTCTAGAGACGTTTTCCATAAGCCCCGGGCGTAGCGGTCAGTTACATTCGCTGCCGGCACTTGAGCGCGCCGGATGGGGGGCTATCTCACGTCTGCCACTTTCGCTACGCGTGATGCTGGAATCGATCATCCGCACGTGCGATGGTCACAAGATTACTGCTGACCACGCGCGACAGCTAGCGGCGTGGCAGGCAACAGCCCCGCGTACCAGTGAAATACCTTTTTCTGTGGCGCGCATCCTGGTGCAGGATTTCACCGGTATTCCCTTGTTGTGCGATCTAGCAGCAATGCGCAGTGCGGTGCAGCGAGCGGGCGGTGATCCACAGCTGATCGAGCCCTCGGTGCCTGTGCATTTGGTGATTGATCATTCGGTGCAGCTTGACCACGTGAAGTCGGCCACCGCCTTGACCCGTAACATGCACCAGGAATTCCAGCGCAACGCCGAACGTTATCGCTTCATCAAATGGGGCATGCGGACATTTTCTCAGCTGACGGTGGTGCCACCTGACATCGGTATTGTGCACCAGGTCAATCTCGAATATCTGTCGCCCCCGATCTGGCAACGTGACGGAATCTATTTCCCTGATTCTCTGATCGGCGCTGATTCGCATACGACGATGATCAACGGCTTGGGGGTGGTGGGTTGGGGCGTCGGCGGTATCGAGGCCGAGGCTGCCATGCTTGGTCAACCGTTGTACCTGCTGATGCCGGATGTGGTCGGCGTGCATCTGCATGGAACCTTGCCAGCCGGCTCCACCACCACAGACCTGGTGCTGTATGTGACCGAGGCTCTGCGTCAAACCGGCGTGGTAGGAAAATTTGTGGAATTTTTTGGCCACGGTGCGGCTTCGTTATCAGTACCAGATCGGGCAACGCTGGCCAACATGGCTCCTGAATACGGAGCCACACTGGGCTACTTTGCGGTTGATGAGCACACCATCACCTATTTCACCGCGACCGACCGCCGGCCTGAAGACATCATCGCCCTGCAGGCCTACCTCTTGGCGCAGGGCATGTTCGGTACACCGCTACCCGGAGAGATTGACTATACGACGGTGATCGAGCTCGATCTGGGCAAAGCGGTTGCCTGTGTCTCTGGGCCCCGGCGACCCCAAGAGCGGGTCCCACTGGGTGAAGTGAAAAAGCGTTTCATCGACCTGTTCAGCGCGCCGGTTGCCGAGCATGGATACCACAAACCGTTTACGGAATTGGCGAAACGTTATCCGCTGCTAGCCGCAGCTGAGCTAGCGATTGATGCGCCCAGTCAGCCGCCGAAGCGTACACTGATCACTCCCTCTGGTGAGGTGCCGCCGGTGCGGCGCCACGAGGTGGAGATGGTCGACGCACTGCAGGTGGCACCATCGCTTTCGTCTCAGTTGCAGGCGTCACCCTCGCAAGATCCACCATCCGGCCCAACGCTTAATGTGGGCAACGGCGATATCGTCATTGCCTCCATCACCTCGTGCACCAATACCTCGAATCCGAGCGTGATGCTGGCCGCTGGCTTGCTGGCAAAAAAAGCCGTTGATCGAGGTCTGACCGTGGGAGCGCAGGTCAAGACCTCGCTAGCACCGGGCTCGCGGGCAGTCACTGCGTATTTGGAAGCGACCGGCTTGCTACCTTTTCTAGAGCAGCTCGGCTTCTGGGTGTCGGCCTATGGCTGCGCCACCTGCATCGGCAATTCTGGTCCCTTGGAACCAGCTCTCGAAGACGCCATCACTCATCACGATCTGATCTGCGCCGCGGTGTTGTCGGGCAATCGCAATTTCGAAGCCCGCATCCATCCCAGCATCCGCGCCAACTTTCTCATGAGTCCGCCCTTGGTGGTGGCTTATGCCATCGCCGGTCGGTTGGGCATCGACCTCCTCCATGAGCCGCTGGGCCATGATCGGGATGGCAGTCCGGTGTACCTGCATGACATCTGGCCCACCACCGACGAGATTGACGCACTGCTGCCATTTGCCCGCGATCCATTGCTTTATCGCAGTCGCTATGCTGATCTCGCCTCCGCCAATCCGCTGTGGAGCGCCATCCCCGAACCAAGTGGCACAGCCTATAATTGGGAGCCATCAACTTATATCGTCGAGCCGCCATACTTTCGCGATTTCTCCCAAAATGTACCTCCGCTCGCGCCATTGCGCGCCGCGCGTTCCCTAGCGGTATTCGGCGACTCCATAAGTACCGATCACATCAGTCCCGCGGGGGCCATCGATGTGGTTTCACCGGCGGGCCGTTATCTGCGTGAGCTGGGCGTCGCTGCCAGCGACTTCAACAGCTATGGATCGCGTCGCGGTAATCATGAAGTGATGATGCGTGGCACCTTCGCCAATCCCCGCATCCGCAACCTGCTGCTGCCACCATCGGCAGAAGGCTTGGTCATCAGCGGCGGCCTGACCCTGCACCAGCCCAGCGGCGAGCGGCTTTCTATTTATGATGCCGCCATGCGCTATGTTGCCGCCGGTGTACCATTGCTGGTGTTTGCCGGCGAAGGCTACGGCACGGGATCCAGTCGCGACTGGGCAGCAAAGGGACCATGCCTGCTCGGCGTTAAGGCAGTTGTGGCGCGCAGCTTCGAACGCATCCATCGCTCCAACCTCATCGGTATGGGAGTGTTGCCGCTGCAATTCCAAGACGGCCAGCGCAGTGAGGCGATCCCCATCACCGGCGACGTGACGTTTGACCTCGAAGGATTCGAAGATGGCATCCGGCCGCAGCAAGAAGTCACCTTGGTCATCCGCGCCGCCGATGGAGCAGTGCAAAGAGTCGTCTTGTTGGCGCGCCTGGATACCTCCATCGAGTGCGAGTATTATCGCCACGGTGGCATCCTGCCCTATGCGCTGCGTCAGTTGTTAGCGGGTTGATTCAGGAGCATGCCATGCTGACGCGCATCGAACAGGATTCATTTGGTGAGATCGCGGTGCCGGATGGCCGCCTATGGGGCGCGCAAACGCAGCGGTCGTTGGTGCATTTTCGCATCTCCGACGAGCGCATCCCACATGAACTGATCATTGCCTTGGCGGCGGTGAAGCGCAGTTGTGCACGCGTGAATCAAGTGCTTGGATTATTGGATGCGGCCACCGCGCGGGCCATTGCCCTTGCTGCTGAGGAGGTGATGGAGGGGCTGCATCCCGAGGAATTCCCGTTAGTGGTCTGGCAGACCGGCTCGGGAACGCAAACCAACATGAACCTCAACGAAGTGTTGGCCAACCGCGCCTCGGAACTGCTCGGCGGCAAGCGCGGGCGTGAACGCCTGGTACATGCCAATGATGATGTCAACCGCGGTCAATCATCGAATGATGTCTTTCCCACCGCTATGCATTTGGCGGCGGCACTGTTGTTGACGCGCCGCCTGCAGCCGGCTCTGCGCACCATGCGCTCGACCTTGGCCCATCACGCCTTGGCCTTCGCTGATATCCTCAAGCTTGGGCGGACGCATCTGCAAGATGCCACGCCGTTGACTCTGGGGGATGAGTTTTCCGGATATGCGGCCCAGCTCAGGCATAGCGAGGCAGCACTCATGGCGGTGCTGCCTCCGCTCTATGACTTGGCCATCGGCGGCACGGCGGTGGGCACCGGCTTGAACACGCATCCAGAATTCGGCGCTCGCGTCGCTGAGGACCTGGCCAGTTATTTTTCGCTGCCCGTGGTGCGCGCGTCCAATTCCTTTGCTGCCATCGCTGCGCACGATGCACTCGTGTCGGCGCATGGCGCCTTGCGTACTTTGGCTACGGCATTGATGAAGATTGCTAACGACGTGCGCTGGTTGGCTTCGGGCCCGCGTTCAGGATTGGGAGAATTGCTCTTGCCGGCGAATGAGCCCGGCAGCTCGATCATGCCCGGTAAGGTCAACCCGACGCAGTGCGAAGCCGTGACCATGGTCTGCTGCCAGGTGTTCGGGAATGACGTGACGCTTGGGCTGTGCGGTGCATCAGGCAACTTTGAATTGAACGCCTACAAACCATTGATTGCCCATACCTTCTTGCAAAGCGCGCGCTTACTCAGCGACGCCATGCACAGTTTCGACGTTCACTGCCTGCGCGGCATTGTCCCTGACTGTGAGCGCATCGCCGAGCTGATGCGTCAGTCGCTGATGCTGGCAACCGCCTTGGTGCCACATCTGGGATATGACCGCGCCACTGAGATTGCCACGACCGCCCACCG
>JAYVTR010000104.1:0-28732 GCA_043788625.1 Planctomycetota bacterium | reverse complement strand
GAACCTGCTGAACAACTGGCGATCCGTTTCGGCTTCGGCGGCGTCAAAGGCATCGGTGAGGGGGCCGCGGCTCATTTACAGCAGATCCGCAACAGCGGTGGTCCCTTCACCTCGTTGTATGATGTATGCGAGCGCACCGATTCGCGGACTATCAACAAGCGCGTTGTCGAGGCCTCGATTAAAGTCGGCGCCTTCGACGCTTTGCATCCGAATCGACGGGCCCTGCATGAGTCGATGGACAAGGCTTTCGATCGCGGTCAGCGCGTTGCCAAAACCAAAGCCCAGAAACAGGAAACGCTGTTTGCCACCTTCGAACAAGACGCCTCATTCATGGCCGCGACGCAAGGCTATCCGAACGTCGATGATTGGGATATGACCGAACGTTTGCGCTATGAAAAAGAACTCACCGGTTATTGGATGAGCATGCATCCGGTGGCGGTCCACGCTGAGCTGAGTCAGCGTTATGCCACCACCACGGCTGGTGAGTTGCCGTCAATGGCCAAAGGCGATCAAGTGGCGATCGCTGCCGTGGTGGTTGGCAAACGTGTGGTGAAAACCAAGACCGGGCGCTTCATGGCCATCTTGCAGCTTGAAGATGCGAGCGGCCGCTTCGAAGCGGTGTTATTTCCTGGTCGGCCCAACCGCAAAGGTCAGTTCGAGGCGGGCCCATTCGAAAAATTCGGCAACGAATGCGAGGATGACCTCGTCGCCTTGTTCATCGGTAGCGTCGAGTTCCGTGAGCAACGGCGCGCCAGTCGCCCGCCCGGCGAAGGTGGCGAAGAAGAGACCAGTGAACCGTTGGGAGTCGATGGCGATGACGATGGCGGTGTAATCCAGCAAGAGGAGCAGGTGGTGCGCATGCCCAGTCTGCAAGTGGCGGCGATGATCCCCATGAGCATGGTGCATGAACGCCTGACGCGTGACATCACCATCGCCTTGTCGGTGACCTGCATGCCCGGGCCGACAGTGATCGCGCAGATGGAAAATCTGTTCAAGGAAAACGACGGCGATTGTCCGGTGACCATTCTGGTGCACGTGCCTGATGGGGTCGCTTTGACGCTGGCTCTTGGAGATAAGTGGAAAGTTCGGCCAACGTTTAAACTGGTGAGTGAGCTACAACGTTTGTGGGGCGCCGAGCAGGTGATCTTGCATGCCCAGGACGCTTTAACTCTCGGTCGCCAAGAACGTGGCTATTCGCGCGTGGGTTGATTCATCTACGCTGAGTAAGAGCGGGTTTCAGTTGCATAAATATTATAAGTCAGGTCGGGTTTGATTGACAACGCCGTGCCCAAATGGGCATGGCGTTGTAGCAAAATGAGGAGTGGAAACAGATCTCTGATTGTATCCTACTATCCACCCGCTAACGGTAAGCCGTTCCTCTCTCTGCACCGCTTAAAGGTATCTCATGATCACCGACGCGACGCCTGCGCTGGGCAATGTATGTGCTGAGAATTCCTGTATTTTAGGAGTTTCCCCGGCAATTGTCGATCTGCGTCGCCGTATGCCGAAGGTCGCGGCAGCCGGACGAACAACCTTGATCGTGGGCCCCACCGGCAGTGGCAAAGAGCTGGTGGCACGCGAACTGCATGCACGTTCAGCGCGGAGAAATTCACCATTTATAGCCGTGAATTGCGGCGCCTTGCCTGATTCATTGGTCGAATCCGAATTGTTCGGCCACAGCCGTGGTGCCTTCACTGGCGCCAATGAGATCCGTGTGGGATTGGTGCCGAGTGCGGCTGGAGGCACTTTGTTCTTGGATGAGATCAATTCATTGGCCCTGAGTGCCCAGTCAGCATTGTTGCGTTTTCTGGAAAACGGCGAGTTCCGACCGGTGGGGTCCGATCGGGTAATGAACTCTAATAGCTGGGTGATTGCAGCGGCTAACCAGGATCTGCACCACGGTGTCGACAGTGGTTCTTTTCGACGCGATCTGCTGTATCGGCTCGACGTGATTCGGCTTAACGTGCCGGCTTTAGCCATACGCGGAGGCGACATCCTGTTGCTCGCTGATCATTTCCTTGAAGAGACCGACCATGACCAGGGATTCAGCCCTGGCGCTCGGCAAGCCATGCTCAAGCATACCTGGCCAGGCAATATCCGTGAATTGAAGCATCGCGTCTTGAATGCGGCGGTGCTTGGTGAAGGGCTATGGATTGAGGCGGTGGATCTCGGCCTGGCTGAAGGCCAGGTGCTGCCCTTGTCGGCGGCGGTAGGTTTATCGAATGAATTGTGGGGACTGATCGAATCAGGCATGACTCTCGGCCAAGCCATCGAACATTGTGAACGTCAGCTTATCATCGGAGCTTTACGCGCTGAAGAAAACAACCGCACGCGCGCCGCTTCACGTCTGGGTATTCATGTGCGCACCATCTTCAAAAAATTGGCGGGCGAGACGAGCACCGCAACGCCGTGGGGCTGAGCTGGTGCATGGCTCAGCAGCCACTGCCCAGTCAGGCAGTCCGGCTATGATCGATTGGGCGCGGTGGTCGTTGCAGCGGTTGGTAAGATAATAATTACAGGCGACAAATGCGCTGAAAATACCGATGAATTTATAAGAATGAGGCATTGACAAGAAGATCGTTTCGATTGGCACAGAGCGCACTGGAGAGGAACGTGAGGATTCCTATGCCAGCCGTCACTCCCTGCCGCGCCTTAGTGTCAGAGCGCTTTCCGGTTGCCTCGTTCGTGGTGGAAGTACCGCCCGAGCGGTGTTTCGAATTGGCCTGTGCCACCGACCCAGCGCTGTTCCATCCGACCAATCAACCGCAACGCACGGCGAAGAATTTCTGGACCAGCCGCTTCGGTGGCTTGATGCGCGCGCCAGCTGGCCGGGCGACGTATCTGCTGCCACCCGAACAACTCCGTCATTTCGCCGGTGCACCGCGCCTGTATTACGCCCTGGGAACCTATGGCGGTATCAACGGCGAGCGCCCGCAGTTCACCATCCAGGCCAATCAACCCGATCAGATTCCCTATATTCGCATCGCTCCTGATTTCACCGGTCGCTCGCTCGATCGTCGGCGTCTCGAAGGCGTCTCCGTGGGGGACAATCGCTATGGTCGCAAGACCCATGACTTGGTGTGGGGTGGTGACCTCGTTGAGCGTACGCTACCAGCGCATGGTTGGCGTGGAGCGTCAGGGGACGGAGCGGCAGTGGCGGTTTTACCTTCGCCTTCGCCTTCATCCTCATCCTCACCAAAGCTCGCGCCGAGCATCACCAGCGCGCCTGTTTCAGCGCCGGATCTGTTGTTGGCTGATGAGCCTTCAGGTTGTGAGCATCCTGATGAATTGGCTACCAGTGATCATTATCCGGTGGCCATGGATAGCGCTGATGGTCAAGAGCCATATGGCCGGCAGCACAGTCCACGACGGGCTCCACCATCGCCAGTAACGCGTACCTCTCCCGCTCCTTCACCTCCGGCTCGTGCGTCTGCAGGCTATGGCCGGCGCGGCACACGCTATGGCACCAGTGAAGAGCTGGTGCATACGGAAGTGGTTGATGATGCAGTCGGAGTGCTGGCGGATCATGATCCTTCATTCAGCGATGAAGATGATGGCTTCTCGACGCACGATGAGGATCCGTCGTTGGTACTTGGATTCGTCGGGCGGGCTCAGGCCTCCGGTCGGACGTTGGCCGCGACGGCTCTCGATCTGGCCGAGAAATTTCACATCGTGCAATTGGTAGCTGAATTTGAATCCGGCCTGCAAACGGGTGATCTGGATCAACCACAGCGCCGGGCCCAAGCTTATGGCGCGATCAATGCCAATACCGATGGCGCGGGATTGTCCTGGGGTCTGATCCAGTTCACACAAAGCAGCGGCGCTCTGGGTGAGGTTCTCACTGCCGCTGAACAGCGCGACCCGGCGCAGTTCGCAACCGTGTTCGGTGCTGACAGCCAAGCCTTGCTGACTACAACCGGCGCTGCCAGCAGCGAGGAGCGTATGAAACCGGTTGCCGGCGCGAACCTGTGGGAAGCACCGTGGGTCGCGCGTTTTCGTGCCGCCGGCGCGGTTCCCGCTTGCCAGGCGGCGCAAAACCAAGTGGCAATCGAGCGCTATCTAGATCCGTTGCTGAATTTCGCGGCGTGGATCACCTTCGACAGTGAACGCGCCCTGGCCATGCTCTATGACCGCAGCGTGCAACAGGGTGCCGGGCGCGGTCCAGCATGGATCATGGCCGTGGCCGGCCCGATCCGTTCTGAACGCACCGATCTGCCTCGTGCCTTGACGGCGCTCGGTCATGCGGACCTGCGCGCCTTCCAGCGCAGTGTTCCGGGCCTGACCGCTGATGGGCGGTTTGGCGCCAAGTCACACGCGGCCTTAACCGCTGCCTTGCGCGGCTTGGGCTCGGCCTCGCCGTTCACCATCCACACCCGCGATGAGATGCTGTCGCTCATGGTCAGCGCCGCTGCCGATGAAGCCCAAGCGGCGGCGACTGCTTTGGCCCGTGCGCAAACCGCCCTGGCCGCCGCCCCCCAGCGCCAGGAGCTGATCACGGCCCGCGATCAGGCACGACGTACCCAGGTATGGAAGCAAGCCCGGGCGCGACGTCTGGACCAGCTGCATGTCAGCACCGTGGTCACCGATACGCTCTATACCTGGGCCTGAGACATGGTCGACGCGCCAAATCTGGCTTTAGCCGCCCTGTCGCAACTCGAACGCAGTGCCGAACGGCTGGCGCCCAGCGAGCGCGCCGGTTTTCGTCGGCAGCTGCATAGCATTGCCTCGGTATTGGGCGGACATGCCGCTGCAGCGCCGCTTGCCACCGCCCACAGCGCGCGGGATCCGTATGCGGCACTGATTGCCCCGGCTACCGCTCGGGGCCTGGGGACGCCACTCGATCTGCAGGCCGAACTTGGCAGACAAAGCGATGCCACCAGTAGCGGCACTCCGGCTCCAGCGGCTCCAGCGGCTCCAGCAACTTCAGGAACTTCAGGAACTTCAGGAACTTCAGGCGCGACTCCGGTAGCTGCCCCCAGGCGTCCGGATGCCACCGAAGTCATCGGCCAGCGTGCTGCCAATGCGCTCGAAGCGATTGCCTTCACCGACTTCGTCGCCGGCCTGGTACGTGGTACCTTCCAGGCGATCGTCGATGCCACGGCCCAGCAGATGCGTGAATACGCAGACCTGGTAGCAAATATCTCACGCTCGGCTGAGTCGTTCACCCGTGATAACGTCAGTGACGCGCAGGCGCGCCTGTGGTTGTCCAACCGCCATGCGGTGGACCTCTATGTCGCCGTACCGCAGCCGGGTAAGGGGGGCAGCCCGACCTTGTGCGTGCTGGCGAAAAGCGTTGGCCAATCGCCAGAATGGTTGGATCAGTATCAGTTGACCGGCGCAGAGCTGAACAACGAGCTGAGCGAAGGACCACTGTTGGCCGCGGGACGCGCCAAGCTGGGCGAAGAGCGGCTGCAAAACCTCGCCTCAATGGTCTTGATGGGCTTGAACCGCGTGGTGGTGAAAGATGGCCAGATCGCTGCCAAGCTGCAGTTCCACGCCACTGCCCAGGATCGCTCGGCGGCCGAAGTAGCCGCTGAAAACCGCAGTCAGCAAGGCAACATCGCCCAGCGACAGACCGACATGAGCGCGCAAGCCGTGACCATGGTCTCGACCACCAAGGCCAATGCCCAGGCTGATGCCAACATCCGCGCCGACTTGATGGGCGAGGTACGCATCCGCTTCGCAACCGAGACCTTCAACCTCAATCAGTTCGCCGATGGCCAGGCTATTCAGCTGATTTCCCAACATGCCCGTTGGCGCGGCGATACGCCGGCCGCTGCCGCCGCTACGCCAGCACCAACCACGCCGCCCGCCATTGGAAATGGCTGATGCAATCACTCGAGCACTTCCTGGTCGGCCTTGCCGAAGCCGTGACGGCCAGCGCCGAACACGCATCGTTACGCGTCAGCGTGACCAATGCCGAGCTGGAAGTGCCGATCGAAACCCGCTCTGGTCACGGTGGCGATCTCTGCGCAAGTATGCCCCGTTGCCGCTTGATTACCGGCTTCACTCCCATCACCAGCCGTCTGCATGCGGTCTTCGTGCGTAGCGACCAGCCGGAGGCGTCATTATGAATGGCCAACGCCCGGTGACCACGCCCTCGGTGCCGATTGAAGATTTCCTGCAGTCGCTCGGCTCGCAGCTGGACCGGGCCCAGGATTCGCTGGCTTTGAAAGTCCGCGCCGGCCGCCGGCTTACGTGGGCGCTGAAAGATATTTCGCTCGATCTGCAGGTCTTCGTCGAACACGATCCGCGTGGTCGCGTCACCTGGCGTCATGCCGGGCCCAACGAGCAGGGCGCCAGCCGCATCAATCTGACCTTCACCACCATCACCAAGCCGATGGTCGAGGAGAACACTAGCGAACTCGAAGAAGATCCGCGTGGTCTCGATGATCTGCGCCTGCAGGCCAAGCTGACCGAGGCCGACACCAAGCAGTTGGAATGGATGGGTATCCGCACCGTCGGCCAGTTCCGCCGTCTGTCGCAGGAAACCGACCCGCGTGCGGTGCAAGCGGTGTCGGGCATCCCTATCGATCGTCTGACCGCCCTGCTGCAAGCCTCAGCGCAACCGATGCTCAGCCGCAGCGAGATCGTCAATGATCACGATGGCACGCCCCTGGTGCGCCTCTATGGCGCCAATCTCAGTGATGGCAACCACCCGGAAGTACGCCTTAACGGCGAAGCCATGGAAGTCGTCGAATCGCGTCCGCACCGCCTGGTGGTGCGCCCCATGGCTCACCACCGTGATGGTCCAGTGGAAGTGTATTGCGCCGCTGGCCGAGCCAGTGGCTTCATGCGCTTGCCAGCCTCTCCCGCCGGCGCTTCCGCACCTTTGCCGGTAGAAGATCCTCAAGCCGTACCGCCGGCGACACGCGCGGCGTCACAGGTGAGCCCATGAATGGCGCCATGATCCCCGGCCAATTGCTGGTACGATTGCGCCCCGGCGTGGCCCTCGCACACACCCCCAGCCATCGTGATGTGCAGGACGGCCACCGCATCCAGACCGCCCATCTCGACGGTGGCCCTGCTGATGCCGTGATCCGTCGGCATAGCCTGGGGCAACGAGTCAGCCGAGTACACCAGGCCGCCAATGCCGTGGGTCTACCCGGCTACCGCCACCAAGGCTGGAACCGCCTCGAACAGCAGCTTGGCCTGCCGCGCCTGCTGCGCGTCGAAGTCAGTTCGTCGGTATCTCTACCACACCTGATTGAAGATCTGCGCGCTTGCGAAACTGTGGAATCAGTGGCTCCCAACCGGCTGTGCCGGATGCGCGTGATGGCCAACCAGCCACGTCTGGGCGGGGTGCAGAGCGATCCGTTCATGCGCATCGGCCATGCACGTGCGCGTGCTCTCGAACCCGGCGACCCGACGCTGATCATCGGCGTCGTCGATAGTGGCGTGCGGCTCGACCATCCTGAATTTTCCGGCCGTCTGCGCGCCGGTCTGGACCTCGTCGAGGTTCTGGAAGGCGCGCCCGACGGTCTGACGCTGATCGGTGACATGCGCGACCGTGACCGCATTCCGGATGACGAACAGGGGCATGGCACGGCTTGTGCCGGACTGATCGGAGCCCGGGGCTTGCGGGTGCCGCCGGGTTTGGCCGGGCTGGCGCAGATCCTGCCCATCCGCGTCTTGGCCGCGGCGCGGGAAATCAATGCCCCACCAGATGTGATCAGTGAGGCGATCGGTTCGTTGGCAGATATCGACGCCGGTTTCAAGTCGGCCATCGATCTCGGTGCACGCGTGCTCAACCTATCATTCGGCACCCCGGCTTCGGCATTGCTGCCCGGCGAGCCGGTACCGCATGCCGAGCTGGTGCGTTACGCTTTGGCCCGTAATTGCCTGCTCATCGCCGCCGCCGGCAACAGCGGTATAAGCGAACGTTATTTCCCGGCCTGTCTGCCGGGTGTCATCGCCGTTGGTGCGGTTGACGCACATGACCAACCGGCGTCCTTCACCACCCGCGGCGCACATGTCGCACTGTGTGCCCCGGGCACCGCCATCCCGGTGGTCGGCCTCAATGGCTATTGCACCATGAGTGGTACGTCGTTTGCAGCGCCGCTGGTGACCGCCGCCTGCGCGTTACTGATGGCGCGGGCGGCGCGCCAAAGCTGCTGGCTGCCGGTGAGCGCTGCGCGGCTGGCTTTGTGCCAAAGCGCACGGTCTTTTTCGAATACCACGGTCGGTTGTGGCAGCGGCATCTTGGATGTGCCTGCCGCCTTGGCGGCGGTTGACGATCTGCTTTCCGACCCACTTGCAACAAATGCATTCAGCGATTCGTCGATGACGCAGGAGGAGCCGCATGAGCCCGTTCTTACGCGCTGAATCCGCTTTCACCGGGCCACTGCGCCGCCGCGGTGAATTCCGGCGCCGGGCGCCACCTGCCATCACATCACCTTCGCTCGCGCCATCCATTATTACCACCACTGCCACTGCCACCTTGCCCAGGAGTACCTTTTCATGACCACCTGCGAGATCTACCCCGACCTCTATAAGAAACCACCGCTCAAGAATAGCGTCAGTCCCGACGAGTTGGCGGTCGTCTACAACAGTAATTTCCAGCGTCTGCGTTTGGCGCAGGCGACTGATTATGTCCTGAGCCAGAGTTTCAAGCTGGCGTGGAGCATCAAGGACGACTTCCTCAAAGATGCGATGATGAAGATCCCGGCCAGCGATCCCAATCGTGATCAACGGGTGTTCTTCATCTCGGTGTTGGGACTCCTGCTGGCCAACAATATCAATGATCCATCACTCGGCACGCAGCCGGCTTGGGCAATCATCCGTTCGGCCGATGCGAGCAAACGCAACATCACCTTGTCGGCGCCCCCGCCAGCGAGCAGTGATGCTGGTAGCAACCAAGTCATTGTGCGGAATTTTCTGCTCTTGGATGAGGCCACCCTGGATGCACATCAGCACAAACAGCGAGTGGTCCTGGTGCGGCGTTTTGTCGATGCGGTAGTTGATGCGGTCAAAGAATTTCAGGATGCCACCGCTCTTTTCACCAAGGTTTTCCTGTGCCTGCGCGAGATCGGTACTAGCACCAGCCTTGAGGCTGGTCAGCCCGACACCACTACCATCTATCCACGGCAAGTCGCGGAAGTGACCCGTCAGCTGGTGCGGCGCAACGTCAACGCCGATGACCCGCAGATCAACCACCTGATCAACGATGCGCTGAGCATCTCACTAGGCGGAGGGATCAATGCCGATCCTGGTGCACGCGACATCGACATCATCGATCTCGATCTCGATCAGGGCAGCACCGCTGACGTGATCAGCTCCAATGTCCAGGCGTTGGCAGGAATTTATTACGCCGCCCAGCTGGAAGACCTCAAATTCTTTGCAGTTGCCGATAAGATCACCGAGCAGTTCATCAATGGCCTGGTGCCGATCACGCGCGGTCCGGCCGGTGGGCGCATTTATGCCTATCACCGTGAGGCACCGAGCCGTTTCACCGAGTTTGAACGGCGCAGCTTGTACGCACGCACCTTCGGTCTGGCGCAAGGCTCGGTCGATGAGCACATTCCCAACCGTGAATTCCAGGACTTGTGGTTGCGCTTCCTGTCGGCAACCAGCCTCTACAACCGCCAGACACCATACCAACGCACTGCCGTCACCGACCAGCAGCTGTTCAAGAGCGCACGTGATTTAGCGGTGAACCTGTCCCTGCACGGCTACGCCGTGGCACATTTCGCAGCTGTCGAGTTGCAACAGTTGGTGCGTGATGTGCACGCCATGCTTTCAGATCCGGAAATGGTCTCGGCGTATGGCACCCGTGATGTGTGGCAGCTGGTTGATCGCATCAGTACCATGCATCTGGGTGGATCGGTCAATGGCGTGCGCAATCGGACCCTGGCGCAATCAGGTGGCCGCATCATCAAATGGCTGGCGGATCACAGCGCCATGCTCTCAAGCGCCATCACCCCATCGGCGGGTGATGAGTTCCGTCAGCCAAACCTGGTCAATGACGTCGAGCGCTGGCTGGCGGTGAACGGCGTAGTCGACACCACGGTGACCCAGTATGCCGAGCCGGTGATCTCGCAGGCACAACCGACCATTCCGAATCTCGGCTTCACCAGCGGTGGTTCGATGAATGACGCGTTCAATTCGATGAATGCGATCGCCGGTAATCCGGCACTCAATCAGCCCGCTCTCACCGCTTGATAAACCCCAACCACAAGGATCAAACATGCGCACCATTCGTGCCGCCGATGTGGTCAAACAGCGTCTCGGCATAGCAGCCCGGCGTTTGGGCACCGCCAATCCATCGACGGTGCTCGGACGCCTGCTCGACGACAGCTTCCGGCTGCCGCTTGGGGATCCGCGCTACCGGCAAAATCTCTTCACCCCTGGGCACATGCCCTTGGAGCATTCCTTCTCGGAATATTCAGGCCATTCGCTTCGGCTCGATCTCGAACCTTTCGGTTCCGACATTTCGCCGTTGACCCGCCAGCAAGAAACCAGCCGGGCGATGCGCAGCCTGGTGAAAGGGACCTATGGCGATCAGGCGTTGCATTGGTTTGATCAACGCAGCGAACATTTCAGGCGCGGCCAATTGAGTGGCAAGCATCGTTTCGGCGCGTGGTTCGGCGCTTCGTTCGATGATGGCGGCATGCGCGAAACCAAGGTCTATTACGAGCTGACCAACGATGATCTCGAGGCCCTGCCGCCGAATCTGCTGCATGCTACGCGGGTAGCGATGGCGGCTTTACCTGACCTGCGTCCCTTAGGCTTGTCGATCGCGTGTGGGCGGAATTCAGGCGCCCAACGCGTCTATCTCTTTCACAATGCTGATTTGCGCCTGCTCGACCTAGAGCCGGTAATGAACAGCCTCGGCGTTGGCCATCAATTGCCGAGCCTGCTGCAGTCGTTGGGCCTGGTGCTCGGT
Organism: Planctomycetota bacterium; assembly: GCA_043788625.1. Taxonomy (GTDB): domain Bacteria; phylum Planctomycetota; class UBA11346; order UBA11346; family UBA11346; genus CAIUVD01. Next base: position 17,847 of record JAYVTR010000104.1, on the reverse strand, counting down.
GGCCGCTTCACCTTGCCTAAGGGGGCGGCGATCATCGGCCTTCGCGATACGTCTAAGGGCATCGAGATGTCGCTGTATACACTGCTGCCGGCCTTTCCGGATCCACCCCGTGAAATGCACGGGCTCATCCAGATGTTGCTGCAACAGCGTCCGGATGCGCAGCGCAACTTTGCCCAGTGGCTGCAGTCGATGACGCCGGATGACCGCAGCGGTCCGGGAAATATCAGCACCGTCGGCGTACGCGTGACGCAGGCGCAACCGGCTCGGCTCAACATCTACTTCCTACCAGTGGGCTATGATCGGCCGGCCGAGCGCAGCCGTGACGAGGCCCGGGACGTCAGCGACCCGTATGCCCTGACCGCGTGAACTTTCACTATCGCCTTTGTCGGCCGCCGTTGGCGGTGAGGGACCATTCATGACCAGCAACCCACTCAGCGCCAATCAACAGGCGGTGGTGTCGGCTCAGGTTGATCGACTGTTGGCCGGCAGCCAGGCTTGGCACACCTTGCCACCTGCTGAACGGGAATCGATCCGTCGTCACACTGCCACCATCGCCGCCAGCATGGCGGCTGAGCAACTCACCACCCTGGGCCAACCGACGGCCAACCGTGGCGCGGAACTACGATCAATAGGCAGTCAGGACCCGTATCATCAGCTGGGGATCCGCGCTGTGCCTGGCGCTCGGGCGATGAGTTCACCGGCGCAGCAGACGCCACCGTCAAGCACCACCAGCCATAGCAGCAGCGGTAAAAATGTCTTCAAAGCGGAAGGCGTGGCCGCTGGCGTGACGCAGACCGCACGCATGGTACGTGAAATCGATTTCCCAGCATTCGTTGCCCAGTTAGTGCATGGTACTTTTGATGCGGTGGTGCAGTCATCGATCACGCAGATGAAAGCCTATGGCGAACTGGTGCGCTCGGTGGCCATGTCCTTGAATGAATTCCGGGATCAAAATGTGAGCATGGGTCAGGCCCGCGATCATCTGGTGCAGCGCTACCCCACGCTGTTCCAGATCACTACCGATGATTCAGGTGGAGCGAAGGTCAGCTCGCGCCCAGGTGCTGAAAATGCTACCTTGCCTAATTTCCGTCAAGACCTGGGTTTGAATGAGGACGTCGACGGTATCGACGACGACAGCATTGAAGAGAAGCTGGTACCCGCCGCCCGCGATGATTACGCGCGCAGCCGGCAGAAACTGCTCGCCACCATGGTGCTGATGGGCATCAACCGCATCGTCGTCACCGACGGTAAAATCAATGCCAAGGTGCAATTCAATTTCCAGGCCAAGGACAAGTTCAACCGCACGGCCACCGCTACCGACTATGAGAACATGGGCATCATGAAGGTGGCGCAGGGATCGGGCGACGCCAGTGGTGCGCTCGACGCTGATGGCAATCCGTCGCAGGCACCGGTGCTCGATGCGCAAGGAAACTTGATTCAGAATGGTCAAGGCAATCGCTACGCCACCGGTCAATACCAGAGCCTTGAACAACCGATCATCAAGATCGCTGAAACCAGCCAGAGCAACACCGACGCCAGTCTGGCTGCCAGCGGCTCGATGATGGGCGAAGTGCAGCTGAATTTTAAAAGCGATGTCTTCCCGTTGGAGAAGATGCTCGATAGCGGGCAGATGTTCCGACTCAACGCCATCCAGAGTTCCTCGCCCGGCACTGCAGCACCGGCAATCGCCACCACGCCTTCGACAAATGCGGCAGCGGTGGCTGCACCAGCGTCAGTTGCGGTTTCCGCCACCAGCGGCGGTCGTTGAAGCGCCATGGCCGTCGCCCCCGCTCCCGAAGCCGTTCGTCGTCAGGTGGGCGCAGCACTTGCCGCTTCGCCGGCCTTCACGGCTTTGCCGCCGGCTGAGCGCGAAGCATTTACCACCAACTTGGCAAAAATAGGAGTTTTTCTCGGGAATAAACCATCCGTTACCGCGGCTCCGGCGGTACGTGCGACAGCTCGGGCCTTGGCCAGTGCCGTCGATGACACCGCCAAACGCCTAGCTGAAAAACCTGGCCAAGTCGGTAACGGCTTCACTGCTGGGGCGATGCGCGAAGGCAATGCCATGTTCAACGATCTCGTACACGAGGTCGATTTTCCTGAGTTCGTTTCAGGTCTGGTGAAAGGGGTATTCAATGCCGTGGTCGACGCCTCGATCCAGCAGATGAAAGCCTATGCCGACATGTTGGCTGCGGTGGCCAAAAGTGTCGATCAGTTCGCTGATGAGAATATCAGCGAGGACCAGGCGCGGACCCATCTCGCTTCACAAAATCCAAATGTGCTGCAGATAGATGATACCGGAGGTGGTCCACGCTTGCGGGTTAAAGACGGCGACGCCGATTTGAGCGGTTTGTCCACCCGCTACAAAATGCCGAGTTTGGATGTCGCGGATGAGGCCAGTGAAGCCGCCTTGGTGAATGCCGCCAAACTGGAGCTCGCCCAACAGCGCCAGCAACTGCTATCGACCATGGTGCTGATGGGCATCAATCGGATTGTCATCACCAACGGTCGCATCAATGCCAAGGTCGTCTTCGATGTCCACGCCACTGATCAGGCCGAGCGTAAGGCGCATGCGGCGATGAGTGATGCCAGCGAAAGTTCGGCGGCGGCGGTGGCCGGTGTCGCTGCGCCATGGGGTGCTGCCGGTGGATACAGCAGCACCAGCCACCGCACCACGGTGCGCAGCTCGGTCAATGACAGCAGTGAGTCCAAGGCCGAGATGAGCGCCAAATTAAGTGGTGATGTGCTTTTAGCATTCAAGTCGGAAACCCTGCCCTTGGAGCGCATGCTCGATCCCGGTGGCATACAATTGCTCACCAGCAAATCACAACCATTGCCTTCCGCCTCTGTCGCCCATGTCTCGTCCGGAGCTCATCAATGACTTTTCTGCCTCCTTTGCGCTCAGTCAGTGTGGCTCTTACGTATCCACCCCTGGCCTCACCCATTCAGCAGCGTACCGCGGCGTCACTGCGCTATGGCCAAGTGGCGGCGCCGGTCCGCGCACCGCAGCAGGTGGCGGACATCACCACGCAGGTGTCGGATGCCTTGCGGCAGAATCCTGAATTTCGCAATCTGTCGGCCCACGAGCGTGAGGCGATGGAACGTAACCTGGCAAAGATAGCCGGCTATCTCAGTGATCCCGCCGCCGGTTTGCGCGGCGTGGCGCGGGTCAAGGCGCTGGCTCCACACGAACGTGGCCTGGCGGCCCGGGGCTTAGCCGAGGATCACATCATCACCGATCAAAATCGCGTCATCAACCAACAGAACAACGGTGGCGAGATGGACAAGGGGATCAAGAATTTCTCGGGCGACGCCGCCAATGCCGGCAGCAAGGCCATGGCCGATCAGGTCAACGCGATCAATTTCCCCAAATTCGTCGCCAGCCTGATCACCGGTGTCTTCAACGCCATTGTCGATGCTTCGATCAAGCAGATGAAGGCCTATGGCGACATGCTGGCAGCAGTGGCCAAGTCGGTCGATGAGTTTGCCCAGGACCACATCACCATGCCGCAAGCCAAGCAGAATGTGCAGAAGAGCTTCCCAAATATTTTCGACATGATCGATAAAGGCGATGGGAGCGGTGCTGATCTGAAGGTAAAGGACAGCGTCGATTCAATGCCCGATTTCAAATCCAAGTACGGAATGGACGAGGAGGCCGATCCGACCGACCCCGAAGGCCTGCAGAAAATCGTCATCGCTGCGCAGCTGCAGCTGGCCCGTCAGCGCCAACAGCAGCTGGCGTCAATGGTGATGATGGGCGTTAACCGCATTGTGGTGACCGATGGCAAGATCAACGCCAAGGTTTTCATCGAAGTCAAAACCAAGGATAACTCGACGCGCAATCGCAACATGGACCGTCACCAGGGGGACACGCAGATTCACCAGCAAGATCAGCATGAAGGCAGCGTTTGGGGCACTGACGAGAGCGACACGCATGATACGCGTATTTCGACGGCAAATGTCAATGAAAGCGGCGGCAATGTCGATCAAAAGTCGCTCGAAACCAAGGCCCAGCTGACCGGCGAGGTGTCGATTAATTTCAAAAGCGATTATTTCCCCCTCGAAAAAATGGCGGCACCCTCTGACCTCACCAACATGCAAGCAATCGCAACCCCGCGTAGCAGCAAGGCGCCTGGCGGCAAATGAGTGCGGCAGCCTCAGTAGGTTTGCGACGGCAGCGGCCGTTCATCGTGGCAACCGCTTCGACGCCCGCCTTGCCGGGAGTAGCGGCGTTGCGCTTGGCGTTGGCTCGCTGTGACGATCAGCTGGCACGCCACTTGGCGGCGGCGGTGGCACGTTATGGCAGCGCGGCTCTCGATGTCGTCGACCTGCCCGATCTCACTCCTGAAGCCATTGATGGCGAGGCCCTGAATATCGCCGCGGTGCTGCTGTGGACGGCAGAGCTCGAAGCCGCCGGTCTACCAAGTTTCGTCGAAGCCCTGGCAGAACAGGTGTCAGATGGTCGATGGCTGGCGGATCTCGGTGACGGCGGCATGCGCTTGCTGCGGTGGTGGCGTGAGCGCAGTCATCGTTTCACCGTCGACGAACGCCTCGGCCTGTACCAACGTTTGTTCGGCGACGAGTCGGGTTTCTTACGTGATTTCTCAACCTTGGTCACCGCTCTCGATCATCTCGGGCGCCTGGCCCTTACTGAAGATATCAGCCATTGCCGGGCCCAAGTAGCTCAGGCGGCCCTGACCTTGGCCGGCCCCCTGTGCCGACGTACCACTGGCATCGCCGCCTTTGCCGCTCGCGATGTAGTTGCGCAGATTCGTACCGCTATCGATCTGCTTGCCAGCCCGGATATCAGCGCGGCCCTGGGTGGTCAGGGACCGTGGGCGGCCATTCGCCTGCACGGCAATGAGCTTCTGGGCCGGGTACCGGCTAGCACGATGCATCTGGCGCGGGCGCGGGCCGGCCATCAGATCTTGTCTTGGTTGGGCGAGCGTGCCGCTGACTTGTCGCATGGCATGCTCATTGTTCATCCTGGCGATCTAGCGGTGGATGCGGCGCAGGCTTGGCTCGCGGTCGAGGCGGGATGATGCAGACGGCTGATGCCATGCGCGTGGTGTCGCTGGATCGCTGTCCGTCAGCGGCGCTTGGTCGGGCGGCGCTGCCGCGTCATTGGGGCCGCGGACCGCTTGATGCGTCGCCGAATGCAGAGCAGGTTGTTGCGCATAAAGCAGTACGTCAGGCGATTGCCAGCCTGATCGCGAAAAACCCGGCTTTGCAGCGCCAGCCGCGCCTGGCGACGGCCTTAGCGGCGCAACTCGAACAGGTGGCTTTGGTGGGGGCGGAGTTGCTGACTGAAGATCGTCGCCTCACTCGCCAGTTAAATGGTGGACCAGTCAATGCCGGACCAGTGCCTTCGCCACGCCGCCCGCTGGCGCGGGCGCAACAAGCCAGCGAACACTTCGATCCGCGCGCTACCAATGCCGCCGCCGGAACTATCCAGGCACTGCGCGACGCGATTGATTTCCCTACTTTTGTGACTTCGTTGATCAACGGCGTCTTCCATTCCATCACCAGCTCGAATCTGGCACAGATCACCGCTATCCAGGATCTGTTGAGCAATGTCGCGGCCAGCGCCGAAGGCTTTGCCGCCAGCAACATCAGCGATGCGCAGGCGCAAGCCTGGGTGACCTCGCGCTTTCCTTTCCTCATCCGCGGTAGTGATGGCACCTTGGCCCTGGCACCTAACAGCGACTTGACCGATCAGCAGGCGACTCTGATGAGCAGCCTGGATGCCACAGCCGATGAAGTGGCGACCATCGACGAGAGCGAGTTGGCCACCACCCTGATGCCCTTGGCGCGGCGCAAGATGGGCCGCGACCGCCAGCAGGTCATGGCCACTTTAGTTATGATGGGCCTGCAGCGCGTGGTGGTCGACGACGGTCGTCTGCATGCCTCGATGGAATTACAGGTCGATGCTCGCAGTGCCGTTGAGCAGACGGAAGCCAGTCAGTTCGATACGCGCACCACCGCCGGAGCCTCGGCTAGCGCCAGCGTCGGTCCATGGGGCGCCAGCGCCAATGTCAGTACCACCGTCGGCTATGTGCGCAGCGATGCCTTGCATACCCAAGAGGAGATTGCCGCTCGCGCAGGATTGCGTTCAAGCGTCGATCTGACCTTCCGCACCGAACAAGTGCCCTTGGATCGCATGGCCGACCAGCAGGCTCGGCAAGCGATCATGGCGCGGACACCGGTGCCGACGAGTTGGAGCAACACCTCGCTGCTGGATCAAGGCTCACATCTGAGTGCACCGACCTTGGCGGCGCCGCCAGCCCTGCCAGCACCGCCGCCAGCACCGGCGGCCAATCGTCCCCCGGCGCCAGCGGCCAGCCATCCGCCAGCTCCAGCTCCAGCTCCAGCTCCAGCTCCAGCTCCAGCTCCAGCTCCAGCTCCAGCTCCAGCTCCAGCTCCAGCTCCAGCTCCAGCTCCCGTCATCAGTCATCCTCCAGCGCCGCCAGCGCATTGAACGAGGGCCTTCGCCATGTCTGCGCTCATTCTTATCCGTCCTGCGGCATTGGTCCTGCTGACCCAGCAGTGCGCCATGGTCAGCAGCAGTAATCCGCACCTGGCGACGGTGGTTGAACAGGTGCTGTTGCCGGTGCGCACCTTGCAGGCTTTGGGCGACTTGGCGCTGTCCGCTCTGGGTGATGATCCGCCTGCTGCCGAGCGGTTACGCTTGCTGCTGGCGGCGGTGGCGACGCCATTCGAGATTGATCACGAGACCGCCCAGCAGGCTTTATTGACGCCAAAAAAGTTGGCGCCGAGCACCACTGATCCGTCCGGACGTGAATCAAATTTCGCGTGGCCCAGCGATGCCCTGGTCGACCTCGGCGCGGTGGTGATTCTTGGTTTAGCCTGCATCCGCGCTGGTGTTCCAATGGGTTTGGGCAGCAGTCTCTTAGGCACCTTGTCGGGTTTAGTCTTGGCGACCAGCCCTGCCGAAGCGCTGTTGCGCTGGCTGCGTTTGGCGCCGGTGGATGCTCACTTCACTACGTTCCTAGCGACTTTTTCCGCTACTGCTGAGGGCCGCACAGGGCTCTATCGCACTTTTGCCCGGCAGTTGCTGGTTGATCAGAGCGAGCGTACACGTTGGCGGTGTGTCTTGGCGGTGTTCGGAAAGAAAGGCCTACAGCAGGATGCGCGCATACAAACCGGTTGGATCGCCGCCCATGCCGATGGCTTGCAGGGGTTGAGCATCGAAAGCGGTGAAGATCGCTATCGTCTGCTTGGTAATTTCCCGTCGCGCACGGCCTCGGCTGTAGTGCAGGTGGTGGTGGTAGGTCGTCGCGGCATTTTACATGAACGGTTAGTGGCTGAGATCCTTGAGTGGACCACCACCGCCATTGTCGTGCGCATCCCCGGTGGTCTGGCCGGTGGCTGGGTGGGATTCAGTTCAAGCGCTTTGGTCGGTGGCGCCAATAAATTGCGCAGCAGCTTGCGGGAGCGCTGGCGCACGCCGCCGGTGCCAGGTCTGAGCGATAGTGTACCAGTGGCATTGATTCCGCTGTTACCAGTGATTCCGCTTCCGCCACGGGTATTAGCGACGCCGCTCTTGCAGATTATAGCAGTGAAGCGCAGCGGCGGTGAGGTGACACAACCTTGGCAAATGGTGGCAGGCGATCATTTGCGGCTGGTCGTCACCATCACCTCGGGCGGGCAGCCGGCGTGGGTATGGGTCGACGGGGGCAACGCTACACGTACGCGCGTGGTCGGTGATCGGGCTGTGCTCAGCGTGCCGGCGGCGCTCACCCAGCCGGGGACGATGCTGACGGTGATGCTTGCCCAAGCGCCGCAAGCCGAGGCCATCGATCAACGGCAGATCGGCCCGCTGCAGAAGCTGCGTGTGCAGCGGGTGGTTCTGCTTTTGCCGACCCTGGTGGCGAGCGGTGATGACGGGCAGGCGACCGACGATCAGGTGGTGAGCACTACGCGCGCCGATGCCGCCTTGGCGGCTGCCGCAGGACGCGTCGGGATCGTCATTCAGCGTTATCGGTTACCGACTGTCGATGATGATCTGGCAGTTCTTTATGGGCCATTGGGTGATGCGCAGGACGGTCGACTGGAAAACATTCTGGCGGCTTTGCAGCGGACGGCTGTTTGTACGCCTGGGGCTGAGGATGCTTTGTGGTTGGCAGTGGTGCCGGGCAGAGAGTCCTGGCAACGCAGCCTGATCGGGGCCGCCGCGCGCCTGGTAGCGGTGGCGACCCTCGGCGGTGTGGAAGCGGTGCTGCTGAACTTGGCGCAAACAGACCAGACGGACCAGACCGACCAGACGAGCAAGCCGGAGCTGAAGCCAGCGCAAGAAGTGCTGCGCTTGGTCGGACTCATTGATGGCCATGGCGGCATTGCCTGGCAATCGGTGCGTCAAGAATTCCGCCGGCTGCCGCAACTGGCGGTGGCAACCATTGCCAGTGTTCGCGCTGCTTCAGGGCCTCATTTCAAGGTAGTGATACTTGATGCGCAGGGGGTCGTGGTGCATCAGCAGCCGTTGTCGCTATTGGCTAGCGTTCACTTGGCGGTGTTGATTCCACTGCCTCCTGCATCCTCTGCGGTAGAAATCCGTCATCGGCTGTACGGCAGCGAGCCAGATGCATTTCCTGAGGCCACGGTGGCGCGCGTTGTGCGGCCGACGTCGTCACTGCAATTGAGCTCGACCCTGAAGGGCGTTCTGCTGCAATGGCAGGTGAGCCAGGCGGATGGTTTGCCGGAATGGTTGACCTTGGAAGCCGCCTTGGCCAAGCCGACGCAGTTGGGTCAGACGACGGTCGAGTTGCCCGCGCCCGAACCTGTGTGGACCATCCTCGAACGCTGGAGCGCCTGTTGTCACCTTCAGCGTCAACCACTCTGGTCACGTTACAGCCTGCGTGGGGTGACCCGATTGCGGCTGGTCGCAGACGATGGTTGGCACTGTGTGATGGCGGATTTATCTGGGCCCGTACCGGGAACGGTGCAGGCCATGCGTATCCGGCGGATGTCCGATGGCCGACTGTGGGCTGATGGCCCCGGCACCCCATCGTGGTCGGTAGCGGGGGCTGCTGTCAGTCGCCAGCGGTTGTTGAGTGTGGAGCATCCCGCTCAGGTCGTGCTGCGCATGCGCAGCGGCTCGCGCATGGTGCGAGACCACGTGGCCGTTGCCCTAACCGATATGGTGTCGTACCGTGGCTAACATCGGTATCAGCGCCGCCACTCGGCGTACAGCGGCGCTACGTGAGGGGACCGACGGTTGGGCGACTGCATTGATAGCTGACATGCGGCAGTTGTTGACCAGTCACGGTCATCACTGTCTCAACGCCGAAACGCATGAGTCCCTGGCGATTCATCTGCTGATCGGTGTTGAGCCAGCGACTGAGGGGACCCCATTGCGAGGGGACGTGGCGATTGCAGATGAGTTACCCGTGGGCGCTGATGCCTCAGACGACGCCAGCTTCGATCTCGCCGCCCGGCTTTACGATGTATTGCCCGAACTAGGGGCTGCACCGGCGTGGCCAGTGCTCGAGGTGGGTTTGCATGCGCAGGCGGTGTGTGCCTATCGCGTAGCTCTGCCGACAAGTTGCCAGGCTGATACGACCATCCGTGGATTGGTGGCGCAACGGTTAGTAGCTGCTGTCGAAGCCCATCTGCACGCTATGCGCCGCAGTGCTTCTCGTGCTTCCAGTGCATATGGATTTCGCGTGGCGCGGGCAGCCAAGGGACGTATCGACCTGCACTATGAAGTACCATTGGTGGCGCAAACCACCGAGATGAGTTGTTGGGCGGCGGCGGCGGCCATGGTGGTGGGCTGGCGTGATCAGATGGCAGTTGATACAGAAGAAATCGCTCGCGGCACCGGACGTTGGGAAGCGTACCGTGAGGGTCTGCAGCCGGATGATGTCGCCACTTTGGCGCGGGTATGGGAACTGACGATCGAAGCCCCACGTACCTATGCCTCGGCTGATCTCGAAACATTGCTACGCCGTTGCGGCCCATTGTGGGTCGGGCAAGCCGATCCCGATCTGCACGTCATCTGCGTCGTTGGAGTCAGCGGCGACGGCACCGCCAACGGCACCCAGGTGCAGGTCAACGATCCTTGGCCACCTGGACGCGGTGAACGCTACTCGCTCACCCTTGGCGAATTGGCTGGGAATTTCCACACCGCCGCCGCTCTGGTCGGTCTGCACATCCAGATCCTCCATGGCAACGGTCGCCGTGTGGGCAATCGTCAGCAGCAAATTTTGACTTCTAAAACATTATAAAAAAACGGCGAGAACCGCACATCTGCCAGGCGCTGTCAGCGACGCCGCAGATGTAAGGTTTTCGCCGTTTTTTAAGAGCTCATTTCAACTGCGGCCGGCGGAGCCCGTGGCGCGTGGTCGCCGGCTAAGGCGGCCGGTTGGCCAGGGGACGAACGGCTGTTGAACGCCAAAATGAGCTCAAAAATTTGGCCTGCCAGTTTGGGTATCTGAGGCCGTGAGACCGCGGATCAGCTCAAGGCACCGCTGACTGCACCATAATAATTGGCGAGGAAGATGTCCTGTGGCACCACCAATTGATAGACATCCGCCCAGGTCCAGATGCGCAACGCCAGGGTCCGCTGCTGGTCGTTGAACAGCGGCTCATTGCGCAGGATGACGAAGTGATCGGGGAATTGGTTGAGGATGAAGCTGCTATCGTGGTTATGTCGGTAGTCCTGGAAGATTTCATGAAAGTTGGGATCACCCGGCTCAGCGTGGCCGTTACGCGGATCAGGCTTCACCACCCAGCAGCCGGGGCGGAACGGATTGGCCGGATCATATGCAGCAGCTGCTGTTCCGAATGCGCCAAGATTCGCCTGACCGGCATCGAACAGCATATTGGCATGCACGAGCAAGGCGATGTCATTGGCGCCACCGGTATAGAGACCTTGGGCGTGGGGGATGCCGCGACTGGGCAGAATATGCGTCCAATCGCCTTCGTTGCGTACTCGCCAAATGCCGGTCGCCTCCATCCAGGTGGTCAGCTCTTCAGGCGTCGTTAAGCCGCCCAAAGTCTCTGCCTGACTACCATCATACGGCAAGATCGCGTTCTCATCATCGCGCAGCGCCGCTAGAGCCAGCCACGATGCAGCATCGGGGCAACTGCCATTCAGACGCGCCGAAAGGCTGTTGTAATCGGCCCCACGCGTAGTGGCACTGGGGCTGATCAAGCGGCCGCCGAGGTTGGCGGAGCCTTGCTCATAAAGTTGGGTGACGAAACGCACGAATGCGAGCGGATCACGTCCGACCCACATGACGATGAAGGCCGTTGGTCCGCACAGATTCAAGTTGCCTTGGTTGACAATGCCGGGATTGCGGATCACCGTGCTCAAGCCAGCGGCGATCACTGCCCGGCTCAGCCCCGACCAACCGCCGGCGGCGCTGCCACTGCTAAAGGTACTGATGACGGCGTCGGCATCGGCAATGCTGCTGACTGTTCGCGTATCAGCTCGCCGCCGATCGGCGAGGTTGGCATCGAGGAGACCGACATCGTCGAACGATTCATTGGCGGTGGCCGCGCGGGCATGGGCCACAGAGGTCCGTTTGCCATAGCGTTCATGCGCACCATGAGCGATGACGGATGTCGTTTGTCCACCGGCATAGACCGCGGTGGCCGGCGCTGCACGTCGACCGGCGACGGCGCGCGAAGGTGGGCTGCTGCGCGTCAGCTGGCGACCGCCATAGGCAGACCAGTCTTGCAGAATCCAACGCTTTTTTTCCGGGGTGATCAGACAACAGCTATTGAGGGAAGTCTCCGGCCGGCCAGCCGTTGCGGGATAGCCGAGGATGTGCACGCCAACGACCACGGCGCTCTGCCGGCACACTTGTGCCACAGGATCATCGACTGCACGCACGAAAAACACCGGTGAACCGCTATTGCCGCCGGCGGTGAAGGCGTCGTATGAAGCTTGATTAATGGTGTCATTCACGGTGCGGATGGTGTCGATGTCGAGGTGCAGACGGTCATCAAACTGCGCCGCAACATAACCATAGCCGCAGACCGCGACTGTTGATTGCGAGGTCAGGCTGTCGTCGAGCTCATCGAAGATGATGCCGTACGGCGGTGGCGTAGTGACACGAATCACCGCCATGTCGAAGTCTTCGTTATAGCCGCCAGCGACGTTCGCATCGCGATAACGTGGATGTAAGAAGCAACTGCTGGCCTGCACGGTGAAGGTCGAGCCGGCGGTGGCGGTGCCGTTTTTCCCTGGCGTGATTTCGATGCGCACAACGCGGTGGCCATCTTCCTCGATATTGTGACCGCAGGTGAGGATTCGATCATTGCCGATGTAGAAACCGGTGCCCTGGTGGTACCTGCCGCCGCTATCATCATCACGGATGATCTTGAGATGGCAGATGGCTGAAAATGGGAACAGGTGGGTATTGTCGATGCCGACCAACCATTGACCGAAATGCCCGGCACGGTTGGTGATGTAGGTCATCACCGCGTCGGTGTCAGCAAATACCAATTCTTCATTGCCGAGTGCGGTCGCAGCCGGCCGCCCCAGCGCATGCCGTGCTTGGGGGCGTTGGTTGCGTCCGGCATAGGTGCCGCCGAGTGAGCGGATCCACGCCGTTTTTGCCGGCGTCAGCAGGCAGCAGCTGTTGAGGGTGCTGACGCGGCCGCTCATGTCCGCATCGCCTAGACGGGTATTCACGCCGACGATGCCGATCTCGTAATGGCTGGTGCTGGTGGCCGGATCCTCAACGCCATGAACATAGAACACCGGTCCGCCGCTGGAGCCGTGTTCGATGGTGGCCTCGTAATCAGCGCGCTCGCCATTGGCGCTGACGCCACGGATCATGTCGATGTCGAGGTGCTGCCGATCGGGGTCGACGGTATCGGCGGAATAGCCGCACACCGCCACCGGCGCTACCGACATGCTGCGATCGTCGAGGTATGAAAACCAGCGCTCGCCTGGTGGCGGTGCGGTGACGCGGATCACCGCCAGATCAAAGGCCCGATCATAGCCGTCCGGCTGGGCGCTGTTGCGCCAATTGGGGTGGATGTCGCACTGGGTACCGGCGACGGTGAAGGCAGTGCCGCTGGCAGTCGATCCATTCTTGCCCGGCGTCACCACCACCGAACTGGTACTGACACCACCGAAGTGAATGTTATGGCCACAGGTCAGGACACGATCACGAGCGATATAAAAACCGGTGCCGGTATAGACTTGGCCGTCAGTGGCGGTCATCTGCAGATGGCAGATAGCTGAAAAAGGGAATTGGCTGGTGTCGTCGACGCCACGCGACCAGTTCTGTTGCCTCGTCAAACGATCAGCGATATAAGCGAGAATCTCGTCAGTTGAGGCGAAAACGATGTCTTCATTGCCCAAGGCTGTTGCCCCGGAGCCCGACCTTCCATGCCGCAGGACGACACGACGTTGGCCATAGCGTCCGGCATGGCGCTGCAGGGCGCGGGTCACGGCTTGTCCCAGGCGATCTGCATCGGCCTGGGTGGCGACTTCCAGTTCGACCAGACAGGCGGCGGTATCCGGCAGATGCCGATCCGGCGCCAGCACCGCCAGATCGCCACGACGTACTTCAATCACAACCGCCGGCATGCCATCCAATTCCTGTTGGATGGCAGCGGCGAGGGCCTGTGAAGGTTCATTAGCGGCAGTGTGCACCCACGCGGCGCTGCTGCCGCTGCCGGCTGGATGCGCATGCAGCGAGATGAACACGCCGGCATGCGCGGCGCGCGCTACGGCGATGCGTTCGGCAAGCGATCGGTTCTCATCGCTGTCGCGAGTGAGGCGTGCCTCGTTGCCGAGGCTGGTCGCCAGGCGTTGGGCCATGGCCAGAGTCAGGGATTTTTCGTCATGGTCATCGCGGCCAAAGGCCAATGTCTTACCCAGCGCTGACGATTTCCCCCGTGACGCATTACCACCGTGGGCAGGATCAAAAACCGTGATCATAGGCACCTCCACCGCTGCCTAAGCACACCGCGTTCCGCATTGCCGCAAGTCAGCTTTCAGTGACGCATGCATCGCAAGTTCGCGTTAATTACCGTCTCTTGGCGATGACGCGATGACCCGCGGAGAATCTGCAATCGGCCCCGAGGCCTAAGCGAGCATGCCCAGGTGGGCGCAACCGTGCCCAAACGGGCATGAATAATCAGATCAGCCAGGTTCGTACGCCATGCCAGACGCCGCGGGCGCTACCTGGCTCACGTCCGTGCCCGAAGGCAGCCACCAGCAGCGCCAGCAACAGGTGGAGAATGGTTGCCGGTTCCTGGCCACCATGGCGTCGGGCGAACCATACCAGAAAGGCTGCCTTGGCTTCCCCGCGTCGCGTCGGATCCGCGCGATTGGCACCATCGCAACGATGGATGGCGCGCAGCTCGCGGCAAAAGCGGAACGGCTGGGAGTGGCCGACATGCCGGGCCACGCGGCGGCAGAAATCAACATCCTCGCCGAGAGCGTAGCCGGGTCGTCGTTCATCGAAACCGACCGTTAAGGCTACCTCGCGACGCACGGCAAAGCAGGCGCCGAACAAGGCCGAGGTCGGCGCATCGATGCGCGCCCCGGTCAAGCGTCGCGGATCATGAAAGCAGCCGAGGTGCACCAGGCGGTGCAGGCGGCGCACCGGGCGTGGCCGCGTTTCCAATACCGGTCCCCAGCCGACGGCATCCGGCCAGCGGGCGATGCACTCGCGCAAGCGTTCGGCAAAGTCGGGAGCGAGGTCGGTGTCATCGTCCATCATCACTACGATTTCGGCATCGGTTGCGCGCAGCAACACGTTGCGGGCCGCAGGCAGCCCGTTGAGGTCGGGGCGGTGGAGGGTGATTGAGTGGCCGACATGGGGTTGATCGCTTTGATCGCAGATCAGCACTCGGCTGGCGTTGGTTGCCGCCGTCAGCGTTAAGGTGCGACGCAGGGATGCGGGACGATTTTTGCTCGGGATGGCAAGATCAATGCGCATTATGCGGGAATCGGCCGGTTGCGATGAAAGGCGATGGCTTCGCTGATTGGGCCGTCAAAAAGTTTACGCCCATGGTCGAGGACGACTCCGCGCGTGGCGACCTGGTTCAGCACATCCTCATCATGACTGACCATGAGCATGGTGCGCTCGGCTTGTTCTGGCGAAGTCAGATGCCGTATGCATTTGGCGCGAAATTCTTGGTCGCCGACCGCCAGCACTTCATCAATGACCAAAATATCAGGATCGGTGTGGGCGGCGACGGCAAACGCCAAGCGAATGTACATGCCGGTCGAATAATGTTTTACCGGGGTATCGATGAACTCGCCAATTTCGGCAAAGGCCAAGATGCGCTCAAGGCGTTTGAGGATCTCTTGTCGAGATAGACCAAGAATCGCTCCGTTCAAGAAAACATTATCACGACCTGATAGCTCGGCGTGAAAGCCGGTACCAACTTCGAGCATGCTCGCCACCCGTCCGTGCAGCTCAAGGACACCTGTCGTTGGTGGCGTTATGCGGCAAATCAATTTAAGGAATGTCGACTTGCCAGCTCCATTATGGCCTAGAAAAGCCACTTTCTCGCCGGTCATGATACTGAGATTGAATTCACGCAGAGCCCAAAATTCGAGCCATTGGCTCGGTGCACGCCGGCCGCGAAGAGCTTGGCCGATGGTTTCATGCAGCGATACCGGCGGGCCGCTGCGGATGCGGTAACGTTTGGCGATATCGCAGGCGGTGATCATCACTTCAGAGGACATCGGCGAATTCCCGCTCAAACCGCCGAAAGGCCCATACACCTGAAATAAAGAGCAATAATCCGGTAATCAATGACGAGCACATCATCCACGGGTCGAGTTGGTAGTCGCTGCCGATGAGGCACCAGCGGAAAAGTTCCAACGGCGCCACCAGGGGATTGAGTCCATATACGAACCGCCATTGTTCGGGCACCAGGGTTGCAGAAAAAGCGACCGGCGAGATCAGCATTCCGAACTGCAACATATACGGGACAATGTTTTTGATGTCATAGAACTTGGCAAATAATGAGCTCACCCACAGACCAGCACCATAGGACACCAGCACCAACGGGATGCCCGCAAACGGTAGCAGGAGCGCTGTCCAGCTGGGGCTAAAGCCAGTCCATCCCATGACCAGCCATAAAAGTATGATTCCAACAAGCAGGTCGATGAGATTTACTGGCAGCGTCGCCAATGGCAGCAACATGCGTGGAAAATAGACCTTGGTCACCAGAGGTACGCTGTTGGCGATGCTGCCACCCGATTCAGTCGTCACACCAGTGAAGAACTGCCAGCCGATGGCCGCGGATAGGACCAGCACCGCATAGGGGGCACCTTGGTCTGGTAGTTTTGCAAGGTGGCCAAAGACGAAGGTGAGCACCAAGGCATTCATCCCGGGCTTGAACAAAACCCAGGCGAAGCCAACAATGCTACGGCGGTAACGTACCAGGAAATCGCGTCGTGCGAGCAACAGCGCGATCTCACGGCAGTCCCAGAATTCCCGTGCCGTGGCCAGATACCCAGGTGGTTGGTTGGTAATGATGTGATGGGGTCTTGGCACATGCGCTACCGTGCCGTAACGTGGATCATGATGCAACTGTTTGGTATTCCCTTCGTTTCTTGAGATGTCCGAAACGCGATGAAATTCCTGGACAATATGCAGGTTTCAAGTAACTAGTTTCCAGCAGAAGGTAGCAGTGGAATATATGACGATACCTTCAGCTGCCGTAAAACTAACGTGTATGTTTACGTGTTATAATGAAGAATTGCGCATTGCACATGTTCTGGCGCATGCATTGGAATGGGCGGATGAAGTATTGGTGATCAATAAAAGTTCTAACGATAAAACTGTTGAAATTTGTAAGCAGCATGGCCCTCGGGTAAAAATTGTAATGTTCCCTTATACCGAGCAAGGCGATGACGATATTGAAAAATACATGGATCATGCAGTCAACGAGTGGGTATTTGTCACGACCTGTTCTGAGGTGCCGACCCGCAGGCTTATCGAATCGGCGTACGAGATCTTGCGTACCCAGGCGGACATCCTCGATTTAATTTTTGTTCCGCGCAAGATCTATTCATTTGGCGAGCATCATCCAACTTCACCGTGGTCGATCTCATATTATCCATTCCTTGTCCAGAGGCAGCGGGCTCTGCTCAGCCGACAGATTCATGCGAATTTTTCAGCGTCCGCAGCGAACAGGGTTTCCACCATCCCCTATGCTGACGATTGCTGTGTTCATCATTTCACGCATGCCTCTGCCGTCAGCTATTTAAACACGGTGAGCAAATACGTTAAGATCGAGATAGAACAAACTGATAATCAAAATTTGGAGGCAAAGATTATCTCGTCATTCATGCAGATATACCGTCATATCCCAGGTATAGTCCGCTGTGAGCGGCAATGGCCGATGATCCTCGCTGCGTGGTGCGTCTATCATTTTGGTCTTATCTTACATGCCATGGAACGGCTGAATGGCGGGCCCGTACAAAAGAAGTACCATGATCTGCGTGCTTCAATGATAGCGGCGGAATGGGGCGTCACTGCAGCAGCTGGCTCAGCGGCTGGCTTGGCGGGTGGGCAACCACAGGTGGCCGCGACCTCAGCCGATTTCCGACGAGGACGTGCGCATGCATTTGCGCTGAAGGCGGCATGCTTCTCGGCGATAATATTTTTGTGCGTATTACGTCCCAGCCTGATCTGGGGCTTCCTCAAAAGCAAGATTCGGACGACAGCGCAGGCATGGCGTCGAGCGAAGGGATCGATTTCTGCATAGTAGGGCGTAAACTATATGGGGGTGCAGATGATATCGCAGTAGGGGCGAGTCCCGGCAGCGAATTGTGGAAAAATCGCATCATCGACCCGATAACCCAGGTCTTTTAAAAAGGCAATGACCTGTGCTGAGCTG
>JAYVTR010000103.1:0-4544 GCA_043788625.1 Planctomycetota bacterium | reverse complement strand
CTGCATGCGGCGGAGTCGATTGCCATGACTTCGCGCCAGCCGAGATCGGTATCCACCAGCGTAGGTGAACCTGCGTCAGTTGTGCCAGCGAAAGCTTTTGCTCCATGAAGATTATCACCTGTCCAAAGTGCAAATCGCCCAATGACGATACCACCTTGCAAGGTGGCTGGATGTTGTGTGCGATTTGCGATAATCGCTGGTTCCCTTCGGCGGCGACGATTGATTCGATCCAGACCACCGAGATTCCGCATGCGCGGCCAAGCCCAGCCAAACTTCTGACCACGCCGATGACGACGCCTTTGCCCGTCCGCTTGGCGCAGCGCATCGATAGTGGCGAATACATGCCCGATGAACCGGGCACCGGGGTGATGGCTAATCGGGCGCTGACCGAGCGCGTCGATGGGCGGCAGTCGGGCATGTTGCCAAGCCTCAATCCGGGCGTGGCGGCAGCAGTTAACCAGAAGCTGGCGGATGTTTCCGGCGTTGGCCATGCATCACCCGGGAAATCATCGTCTGGCGGCGGTCATGCGGCGGGTCGTGCCGCGTCATCGCGTCCGGTGGCGCACGATCCTGAAACCGGACCGACGATCGACAGCGATTTGTTCGACCGACTCGAGGAGGATGCGCGCTACAAGCGTTCTGAGATGAAGACGATCCCTGAGATCGTCTTTGATGATCCGGCCAAATACCGCACCTCGGTTCCCGACAGCGATCAGTCGACCAAAGTCACCTGTCCGGTGTGCGGACATGCCTATGTGTCGCCCGGCCTGCGTCACGTGTGTCCGCAATGCGGTACAGCCTACGACGAGGAATCGAGTCGCATCGCTGCCGGTCCTGATTCGCAGGACAACCTCATCGGCCGCACCCTGCGTGGCTGCTTGATTGACCGCAAATTGGGTGAAGGCGGCATGGGCACCGTCTATCATGCCAAGCAGCTGTCGTTGGACCGCAGCGTGGCGGTGAAGGTGCTGCCGGTTGATCTGGCGCGTAACAAAAATTTCATTCAACGCTTTGAGCGCGAAGCCAAGAGCCTGGCCCGTATCAATCATCCTAATATCCTGCAGATCTACGATTTCGGGGACGATCCGCAGCTCGGCCTGTATTTCATGGTTATCGAATATGTCGATGGCCTGGATCTTGGTGAAGTGCTCAACCGCCGTGGCTTGCTCGATCAAGTCGAGGTGCTCGATTTATTACGTCAATCGGTGATGGGCCTTGAGGCCGCTACTGAAAAGAACGTCATTCATCGCGACATCAAACCCGATAACTTGATGATCAGCAGCAATGGCCTGGTCAAGGTCAGTGACTTCGGCCTGGCCAAGGGCTATGTGGCGCAAGTCGGTGTTACTGCTGCTGGCGTACGCGTCGGCACCCCGGCCTTCATGTCGCCTGAACAGTGCGATGGTGTGGAAGTCGACTTCCATAGCGACATCTATAACCTTGGCGCCACTGCTTTTCTCTGTCTCACCGGTCGTCTACCGTTTGATGGCGAGACGCCGTTTGCGATCATGCTCAAGCACAAGACCGAGGCAGTGCCGTCGTTGTGTGCCATTGATCCGACGATCTCCATCAAGGTCGATCGTTTAATCAGCCGCTTATTGGCTAAAAAACCGGCGGACCGTTGCGATACCTTACGGCAGTTGATTGAAGAAATCGAATCGCTGGAGACGGAGTTGGCCGGCACCGAAAGTGTGCTGCGCAAATCCCGCGGCCCATTCAAGGCCCTGTTGGGCGATGGGCGCGAAGTATCGCCCCGGCCGCGGCTGGTGCCGGCTGAGCTGCCGCTGCTGGATCAGGTCGAGGTGATCGACCTGCCGAATCCGCCAGTACGGCCAACGGTTGCCAACCAGTCGTCGGGGCGGGCGTCGTCAGCCGCTAGCCGGCGTGGTTCGACGCCTGTCCGGCGGCTAGTGGCAGAATCGGCAATACCGCCCACTCCGTTTGAGGGCATACCGCCGTTAGCCGTGGCGTCCTTGTCATCGTCATCGTCGAGCGGCGAGATGTCAGGGCGGCGCCCGAGTCGGCGTTTGGATGTCGAATTGACGCAGGCGCGTGAACGTGGCCGGCGCAGTCAGCTAGAAGTGACCATTGCCAATGGTGATCGTCTGGCAGAAGCCGGTCAGTTGGCTGAGGCTGCCCGCGAGTGGCAGGCCGCTGCTGAAATGCCCGATATCGACCATGCTGTCGAGCAGGACCTTCTGCGGCGGGTTGCGCGCGCCCAACGGCGCGTGGGGGCGGCGCGTTTGCTACGTCGTTGCGTGCTGGCCGTGATGAGCGTTGGAGCCCTGGTGGTGGGCGCCTGGGCGGGCACTCCACAGCTGCACAACTGGTTGGCTGATCAATGGCTGAAGGTGCGCATCGATGGCCTGGAAACGGTTCCGCAAACCCGTCAAAAGATCGCCGCGCTCGACGACTTCATCGATAACAATAGCCAGCCGTGGGCGTGGTACGTCAATGCCTTTCATCGCCCATACGTGATCCAGGCGGCGACGGCAGCCAAGGTCGAGATCCAGCGTTTGGAAAACCTGCCGATTGTCAAAACGGTCGATTCGCATCAGGTGACCGGCCCGGGCACGGAAGTCGCAGCCGTGGTGGGTTTGTCCAACGACGTCACCGTGCCGTGGGAAACCGTCGCTCAGCGTGCCGGCGAACTGCTGTCAGCGGCGCGGCTTCAGGGCCGTGATGGTACCCAGTTCGATCCCTTGCGCGAAACCGCGCGTTTGGCCGAGGCTGAGCTCACCGCCCAGCGTACCGACCTTGAACGCATCAATCAGGCGCGGGTTGGCGGAAATGCAGCGCAGGCCCTGGCCTTGGCAGCGACTTTCCGCACCCGTCATGCGCGAGCCGGCGCGGCCTTGTCGCGGCTGCCTTTCCCCGCACGCATCCGCGTGATGGTGTCCAGTCTCGAATTGCCGACGGATCTGAATCTGCACGTCGATGGCGTCAACGTGCCCCTCCAGGTTATCGACGCCATCGACGGCAATCCCAGCGTCGAAGCAGTCATCTGTCGCAACGGTGATCGCGAAACTGCCCTCGATATCAGCGCCGATGGCTTCGTATCGTTGCGCCAGGTCATTCCCGGATCAACGGCTCCTGCCGAACGTCTGCAGACGGTGTTGCTCAAGCAATCACCGGTATGGTCGGTCACTTATGCCATGCCCAGTGTCACGGCCACGTTCGTGCCCTGGGTCCAGGTCCATGCCTTGGCAGGTAACATCTTGGTCCAGCATCGCGATGGCATCATGGTGCTGCGGCCGAATGACGGGGCCGTGCTGGCACGTCTCGAGCGTGAGATGGCAAGTTCGCCTGCATTCTCGCGGCTGTGGTTTCCGCTTACCGGCAGCAAGATGCTCTTGGCCCAGGATAATGGGATGGTGCAACTGGTAGCAGCGACAACCCTGGTGCCCGAGATGTCGGTGCATCATGGGTCTGGTGAAACCTTGGCATGGGCTGATCTGGATCTGGCGCTGCAAAATGGCCGGCATATCCATGCCGCCATTGAGCGCGTGCCCGCCGCCACGCTGGCCGGTGGCGGTACCGTGCCCGCCGCCGTCAACCTTGTGGCCCAGGACGGTGAAAAGCTGTACTGGCGCTATGCCAAGCTGCGGGCGGTTAACCAGCTGCCGCAATTGATCAGCCATGACGATCGGTTGTATGTTTTTGATGACGGTGCCCTGCATCTTTTGGAGCAGGACGGCACCGTGGTGCGTATGTTCGCTCTGCCGGGGGAACGCATCGGAGCGATTGTCGAATTACCCAAGTTGGCGCAGAACCACCGCGATCTGTTGGTGCCAACCATCAACGGCACGTTGCGTTTGCAGCTCGGTACGCATCAAGACCCAGTGCGGCTGCTGGCTGATCCGGTGTTCGTCCAGGCTGGTCCGGCCCAGTTGACGGTGTTGGACGATACCGTGCTCTTTGCCAACGACCGGCTGGCATTGCTGGCGCGCTTTGCACCGAATGGAGCCATGCTTTGGCGGCAAGAGCGTACTCGTCCGCTAGGGGCGCTACCGGCGTTGTCCGCCACCCATGTGGCGATTGCCGATGATATCGGCACCATCTCCATCTATGCCCGTGCGAGTGGCAAGCTCGTCCAACGGATGATGCACGGTACGCCGCTAGCCGGCGCACCGGTATTTGTCGATCTGGCGACCGGCTCGGGTCTTTTAATCTGTGATCGTGCCGGCCTGAGCGTCGTCTATCGTATCCATAAGTAACTGTTAAATCAGTTGCGGGATTTTTCGGGCATTGGCCCGCGGTGTGCGTTCAGCTTCTCTCATGGGCCTTATTCCCGCACTCGTGTCCGCCGAACTCCTGCTACCGGTGCCGGTCGTTTCTGTGGCCACCGGTGTACGCGTGGGGATGCCTCCATCAACTGGGCCGGCCGAGGCCGCACCAAGCACGGCTCCGGCGGTTATCAGCGGCAACTTCGAGCAGCTGTTTTCGGCGCAGATCGCACTCCCGCTGGCATCGCCAGTGCTTCTGCCGCTGGCGGCTCTGGGTGCCCCCGTGGTGCCGGTGCCGCCCAGTGAGGCCCGGCCGGC
>JAYVTR010000102.1:0-10572 GCA_043788625.1 Planctomycetota bacterium | reverse complement strand
ATTTCTCGGGCGCCACGGTCACCCGCATCGATCCCGTGATCAACTTCGACTGGAGCGCCGGCTCGCCAGCGTCCGGCATCGGCGCTGACACCTTTTCCGCACGTTGGCTCGGCGAGGTCCAGCCCTACGTCAGTGAAACCTACACCTTCACCACCATCAGCGATGACGGCATCCGCGTGTGGGTGGGCGATCAGCTCATCATCGACCACTGGACCGACCACGCGGCCAGCGCACGCAGCGGCACCATCGCCCTGGTCGGTGGGCAGCGCTATTCGCTGCGTGTCGAGTATTACGAGAACGGCGGCGCAGCGGTGGCGAAGTTGTTGTGGGCGAGTCCGTCGACGCCAGCGGACATCATCCCGACGACGCAGCTCTATCCGTCGGCGCCGCCGGTGCAGACCGTCGCCACGCCGGTCCTGTCACCTGCTGGCGGCACCTTCACCGACGTCACCGCGGTCACGATGACTACGGCCACGCCTGGCGCGACCATCCGCTACACGACGAACGGCAGCGATCCCACTATCGCATCTCCAGTGGCATCCGGTCCGATCACCGTGGCACAGAATACGAAGCTGACCGCGCGGGCCTTCCTGAGCGGTTGGAATACCAGTGCCGCGGCCAGTGCGGTCTTCGCTCTCACGGCCAGCGCTCCCACCATCACTCCGACAAGCGGCAATTTCAGTACGCCGCAGTCGATCACGCTGACCACGCCCACAGGCGGCAGCGAGATTCGCTACACCCTCGATGGCAGTGTTCCGACGAGCGCATCCGCTCTGGTCACCGGACCGGTGACAATCGCGCACAGCACCACGCTGACGGCGAGGACCTTCCGGACAGGATGGACGCCGAGCGCTCTGTCGGTGGCGACCTTCACTATCGCAGAAGCGCCAACGATCGTGACAGCAGCGTCGGCGGCGCCGAATCTCGTGACCGGGACAGCGACCCAACTCACCGTACTGGGTGCCGATGATGGTGGCGAAGCTGCCCTCACCTACACGTGGTCGATCACGGGCTTGGCACCAGCACCGGTCGTCTTCAGCGCCAATGGCACCTGGTCAGCCAAGGCGACCAGCGCGATGTTTACCGCCATCGGCACCCATGCCCTGCGCTGTACGGTGACTGATGTTGGTGGACTGTTCGCGGTGTCCGATGTGAACGTGTCGGTGGTGGCAACCGCCACGACAGCGACCGTGGTTCCGTCGACGGTGGTTCTTGCTGCCGGGGGAACGCAGGATTTCAGCGTGGTCGTGTTCGACCAGTTCGGCGCAGCCCTCGTTCCGCAGCCGATCACCGCCTGGACGGCCGACCCTGTCGCTGGCGTGGTGACGGTCGGCGGCGCCTTCACTGCCGGCGCGGTTCCGGGTGGTCCCTTCGCTATCACGGCCGCCGTCAGCGGTACACCGCTCATGGCTAGCGCCCAGGTGACGGTGGTGGCCACTGCGCCAACCATCGCTCAGCAACCGCAGGACCGGACGGTGATCGTCGGCACCACCGCCACCTTTGCGGTTGTCGCCAATGGAACCGCTCCGTTGTCCTACCAGTGGCAGCGCGGCGGCGAGTTGATCAATGGCGCCACTGCGGCCAGTTACACCACGCCACCGACGGTGATCGGCGATGACGGCGCGGTGTTCCGAGTCGTGGTGACGAACGCGGCGGGCCCGGTGACGTCGAATCAGGCCACGCTGCACGTGATGGCGGTTCCTGCGACGGTGATGACCAGCGCCTTGTCAACGATCACGAACTCGGGGGCGTTGGGCGGGGGCAACGTCATCGCTGACGGTGGCGCCGCCGTGACGGCTCGAGGTGTGTGCTGGTCGACCACTCCTGCTCCGACCATTGCCAACGCCAGGACCAGCGATGGCGCGAGCACCGGAACTTTCGTCAGCGCGCTCAGCGGGCTCGCCGCCGGCACCACGTACCACGTGCGTGCCTATGCGACCAACGCCGCCGGCACCGCCTATGGCGACGAGGTCGTCTTCACCACCACGACGCGCATCAATCAGCCGCCTACCATCGTTCAGCAGCCCGTCGTGTCGGGCTACCCGATCCAGGGTACGCGCACTGCCGGTTTGTCCGTGCTGGGCGATGACGACGCTGGCGAAGCCAACCTGATTTACACCTGGTCGGCAAATGGGCCCCAGCCCGGTACCATCACCTTCTCGGCCAACGGTAGCCATGCGGCGAAGGCGACTCAGGCCACGGTCTCTGGGCTGGGATCCTACTCGGTGATCGTGACCGTCACCGACGCCGATCAGGCGAGCGTGATGTCGCAGGCGGCCAATCTCTACGTCACCTCACGGCCGCAGGTCGCACCGCTGACCGCTCGCGATCTGGTAGCCGGCGGCACGCTGACACTGGACCTGACGGTGAGCGACAGCGACTTCCCGCCGGAACAGATGACCCTCAGCGCGTGGTCGTATGACGACGCAGTTCTGGTCACGTCCGGCATCAGCGTCCAGGGCACGGGCGCTCAACGCACGCTGACGGTGTCCGCAAAACCCGGCGTCGCCGGCATCGCCAGTGTCTGGCTCTATGTCGCGGATCCGGCCTACGGCGATTACGCGGTGATTCCGGTGACCGTCGGTCCCTATCGGGGCCTCACTTTCACTCCGCCGCCGGGCGACTACACCGCGCCACCCACGGTGACCATCACCGCACAGCCGCCCGGTGGCGATGTCTGGTACACCATCGCCAGCGATGGCATCCCTGCCGATCCCAATCTGGCCGCCGGCATTGGCAGCCGTACTGTTGGCCCGCTCACGCTGGGCATGGGCACCACCACCATCAAGGCTGTCCACGCCATCGGCACCGTTGCTGGTCCGCTGGTAACGGCAATCTATCAGGTGCGCGATCCGGCCGATTATCCCGAACTGGTGCCGCTGATCAGTCCCGCCTCCGGCATCTATTCCGGTCCGCAGATGGTGACGATCGCAACCTCCGCGGCCCAGGGCGTCATCCACTATACGGTGGACGGCAGTCAACCGACCGCGACCTCGCCCGTCTTCACGGTCCCGGTGGTGGTCGCGACCGACACCATCGTGACTGCGATCACCGTGGCACCGGGCTTCCCACCCAGCCTGCCGGCACAGTCGCGCTTCATCATCGCGACACGCACCGCGGATCTGCCGCGGCCGGTTCCCGATTATGCCGATGGCAAGCCCGGCCGCATCGACGTGATCGGTCGCGTGCCCAGCGGATTTGGCATCGATGGTCTGTTGGTCGAGGCGGTCGATCTGGCCATTCAGTCCGGGCTCAGTGGTTCGGTCGCCAACGGGCAGTTCCATGCTGTCATCCCTGTCCCCGACGCGCTCACTCAACCGATCACGGTCAACCTCAGCTTCATCGTTTCGCCGTCGCCAACCCGCTTGTCGCTGCCGTCGCCGGTGACGATCGCGCCCGGCACGCTCAGCGGTTCGTCGTCCGGCCTGACCCCTGACATCACCGGCATTGCCCTCACCATCACCGCCGGTCTGACCGGCATGCAGCGCGACACGGTGGCGGGCAAGAAATACCACTACACCAAGGAGAGGGCGGTCACGGTGCAGGTCGACGCCAACGTCGCGCCGGGTACGATCATCAGCAAGACGGTGCAGCTCAGCGACGGCCGCACCTTCGACGCCACCAACGGACCGGTTCTTATCACCGGCCTGGAAGAAGGCGCATTCGAGCTGACTGCGCTGGTGGTGGCCGAGAACGACGGCCTGCGCGCATCGGCGGTCAGCGACAGCGACCACCTGCTGCGCCTGATTGTCGACCGCACGCCGCCCAAATTGCTGTTCACCATGCGCAAGGATTACTGGCCCAGCGAGTACAACCGCAGCGCGGTGCCGGAGCCGGTGGTGCCGCAACGCCACGGCACCGAGGGCTGGCGCGACCTGATCCTGCTCAACGGCAATGGCGATGGCGTGAATGCCGGCCTGCGCGACAAGCGTGGGATGAACGCCTTTGACAAGGCCGGCTATACGCTGGAGGCCATCATCGACGACCGCGCCGGCCTGAACCCGACGAAGACCCAGCGGATCGAACTGGTGACGCCGGACCGCTGGACCTCCCCAGCGCCGCCGGCCTTCGCGATCGACGCGTTGAAGACGACGATCCGTCCGCCGCAACAGCGCGACGATCCATCAGAGCCGCAGCGGGTGAGTATCCGCGGCTTCGCCGGACTGCCCGACAGCGTGCAGTATTCGCCGCAGGGGACCGGCGTTCGCACCGACTGGTACATTGGCCGTTATCTCTGCCGCATCCGCTACGAAGACCGCGCCGGCAATGTCGATGACGAGACTCCGCTGGGGGTGATGATCAAGGCGAAGCCACCGCTGGCGAACAGCACCGACCGGTCGCAGCATTCTCCGGCGCGCTTTACTGTCGCGCCGCCACGCGACACTGCCGAGGCTTGGCAGGACGCGGCGGTGCCGTCGAAGCGCCTACTCAGTCACGCTAGCCGCGACGATTCCGGTGCATTGTGGTCGAACTGGCGGCTACGTAGCGCCATACCGCTGCCGGCGGGATCGCCGCCGCCGATCGTATCGTGGCCCCAGATCGTGATCGGTGGAAACTACGCCGGTCCGCGTAGTTTCCCAAATGCTGGCAGTGGCAATATTGTGGTGCAGGACGTCTACGGAAACCGCAGCGGCGCGCTTGGCGTCTCGTTCGACGTGGGCTTCCTGGTGGCGGAGGAGGGGGTTAACACCTACGTGCGGTATGGCTATGGTTTCTGCGCTGACTTGCCGACCAAATCCGATACCGCATATGTGGTGACAGTCAGTGAGGGCCGCACCACGTCGGTTGATTTGGGGTCGCAGGACGGGGATTGGGAAATATCAGCAAGCATCGACTCCAATTCTAGGGTTCGGCTCGAGGACCATCCGATCCAAGATCTGATTTTCATGCGCAAGTACGGCGAAGGCGGCGGGCTGATCATCGAAATCAGTAACGTCGACCCTGGCACCGGCCCTCAGCGTCGGCTGTCGCCTGCGGTGTTCACTATTCCGCCATCATGGAAGCCGACAGTGTCGGTGCAGGTGCGTGCAAGTGATCCTGCTATTATCGCTCGTCTGTCCAACTCCGCGGCACCGCACGTGGCAGATGTCAGCCTGCGCTCGCAAGACGGGGGTGAACGGGCGATGGCCACCGGGACGCCGATTGGCACGAGCGCTATCGAGGCAACTCTCGATCTGCGACGCACCAAAGCACTGGTTCCTGGCCAGTCAGGCCCACCGCAAGAAGCAATGCGTCCGGGGATGGCGGAATTCGGCTACCGTTTCTTTGAGGCCTGGGCGTACTCGTACAACTTAAGCGACTACAATTTCACTGGGCATTCAGGCGGCGAAGCCCGCTGGGCCACCCTGGTCCGCGCCACGCCCGACGTGGTGGCGAGTGGCAGCCGCGTGACCATCCGCATCGAAGGCGGCTTCATCGACCAGGACTTCAGCGCCGACGATTTCAAGTCGGATGGCGACTACGTCCATTTCATGAACGGCACGAACGATCTGACCATCACGCGCAAATCCTACACGCCGACGACCGCTCCCACCACTTTGGTCGGCAGCGTCGCCATTACCGGCCAGCGCTTCATCGCCGCCGGCCCCGAGACCACCATCCGCCAAGCGTTGGAGTTGGATCTTGCCATCGGCGCCGATGTGCCGGTCGGGCTCTATCACCTCGACGTGCGGCTGGGAGCGGTCAAAGGCTACGAGGATTCCTTGTCGCAAGCGAGCAAGGGATCGGCCTTCGGCGGCGGCGACAGCCATCGCATGAAGGAATCCCTCGCCATCGTCAAGCTGGGCGTCGAAGACAAGGACAAGAAGGAGATCGGCGGCATCGCCTCCGTTTCTGATCCGCATCCGGTTATCACACTGGATGTCACCAGTGCTGGCGGAGTGTCGCACGACGCGAGTGGCCTGATGAAGATCCAGGTCACCGGCTACCTGCATGATGCGCTAGCCGACATCACGCCCGGTGGCGCGGCTGACATCACGCAGGTCGACATCGCCGGCACCATGGTGAACGTCACCAAGGCTGACGATGACCGCGACGTGGACGAACGTCTGCGGCCCTTTGCTTGGCGCGGCAAGTTCAGCACTGCCGTCTATTTTCCCGTGACCAGCTCAGTCGACATCGTGGTCAAAGCCACCAATGCCCTGGGCAACAGCGGCTATGACAGCATACGCGCAAAGATGACCTACAATGTCCAGGTGAACGGTGGGACGGATTCCTCCACGGGATCGGGGGCGGTCAGCCTCATCCCAGGCTGTCGCCTGCCACAAGGGTTGTCGGCCACTACGATCGATCCGATCGACATCATCGACGGCACCACTGGCGTCGTCATCGGCGGCGGTACCGAGACGGGCGCTGACACGCGCACCTTCCGCGGCGTGCTGTTGGGACGCGACGTGATCATCTCGCTTGACCCGGATCCGGAGACCCTGTCGCCGACCGCAGCGGATGCGTTGGTTATGCGCCTGACCGGTCCTGGCCTAGCCGCCACGGCGATAATTCCGGTGTTGGAGACCGATCTCGACAGCCGCGAGTTCCGCCCAGATCCCGCCCGCCCAGACCTCATGGTTCCAGTGACCTTCCCGGCCATGCCGGCCGCGGATCCCGGCGTGACCGAGATCGACGCCACCGTGACCGTGACCTCGCTCCAGGTCGAGGATTTGGAGGGCACCGACGATGGCCTAGTCGCTCCGCTGGTAGTCACCCTGGCTCAACCACCCTCGACCAGCAGCCAACCGATCCTGGCCTGGGAAGAGCTGAAAGCCGACAACAAGCCGCTGGAGGTGGTCGCGGACGGCGACGCGCAGAAGAAGCGGGCGAAGCTGCCGCTGCTGCTGGTCAAACGCCCAGTTCCTGCGTCCTTGGCAGCAAGCGGGAACATCATCGAGGCGAAGTCGTTGAAGGGGGCATTGGAATGGACAAAGAATCACGGCCGGCTGCTGCCGATGGCCTGGGTCGCAGCCGATCCCAAGGATGTGGCGAAGTATGGGAAGGGATTGGAATGGCCGTGCGAGATCAGGATCCTGAATCTCGACGTTGACCGCGACGCTGCCGGCAAAGGAGTCGAACCGGACACGTCGCGTTGGAAGATTCGCATCGCCGAACCGGCAGGCGGACTGACGCTGGACAAGCCCAAGATCGAAAAAGCGCAGAAGCGCCTGCTCGACAAGTCGTGGTGCCAGTGGTGGGCGGAAGATCGCTACGATTTCACCTACACCGCGGTGCTGAAGGTCCCGAAGACCGCCGAGGAAATCCGCCACAGCATTGAAGTCCTGCTCGACGACAAGCCGGTTGGCAAGGCCAAGGACCAGATCGAGGTCGTCCCGACCCGGGTGATTCTGTTCTGTATCGATGGGTTGGGGGCGCACTGGTTCGCGCAGGCAGGCAGGAATTCAGTCGCTCTCAAGGACATGCTGGGCAAGGCTTCAGGTGAGGGCCTGGAAACGACTTTTTCCAAGGCGGAATTCCGCACCGCCGTCTCGGCTCTGCCATCGATCACTTGGTGCAATTGGGCATCGGTGTTGACCGGCAGAGAGCCCAAGGATCACGGTGTGTACGGGAATTCCTTCTTCCGCCGCGACATTCCGGCAGAAAGACCGGTGTTCAGCGGGAACGATGACAGCTTTGCAGAGAAGAAGGCGTTATTGGGGGCGGCCACGTTCGGCCTCAGCCAGTACTTGCGGCCGGCCCGGTTCACCGTATTCGAGCAACTGCCGGGGTTCTCGACGGCATCCATCTTCACCTGGTACGGTCGCGGCGCGGACGATGAGAAGACCTACTCGTTCGCGTTGGCGGAGCGGCACGTGACCCGGATCGTGGTCGGGGCCGGGGCTTCGTTCCTGCTTGCTGGTCCGCGGTCAGCGGTGGTGACGGCGGCCAATCGGATCACAGATGCCGTCAAGGAAGGCATGCTCCTGCAAGGCCACGAGGAAAGCGGCGCCTCAGCCGAGTTCGTCGACCGGTTCTCGATGGATTTCACGTTGGATGCCTGGGCCAGCAGCACGCCACCCAGATTCACCGCCATCTACCTTCCGGGTCCGGACAATTTCGGTCATGCCGCCGGCCAGGAGCTGAATGCCTCTGCCGGACAGCACGACACCGAGCGGGGGAACTGGAAGCCTTTCAAACATTTCCTGGCCCACACCGACGGCGAGATCGGCCGTCTGCGTGACCGGATCGCCGAATTGGGACTTCAGAATGCCGTCGTCTATGTCTTCACCTCGGATCACGGACAGACCGTGACCAATCATCCGCTTCAATCCCAAGGAAGTTCTGGGGATCAGGCGAACAACCATGATCTGCATCTGCGGTGGGAACAGGATGCCCATCGGCAGGTGGTGTCGGTGATCGAGAGCGCGAGAGATGACCTTGCCGATCAGACGTTCTTGGCAAAGAAGCACGCGGATCATCTGGCGAGATCGGTCATCTACAGTCCGAACGGGGGACTTGCCTATATTTACGCCAGAACACCGAGTGGCGATGACCCCAACAAAGACGGTCATTTATGGTCGACACCCGACAACGA
Source organism: Planctomycetota bacterium (assembly GCA_043788625.1). GTDB lineage: Bacteria > Planctomycetota > UBA11346 > UBA11346 > UBA11346 > CAIUVD01. The sequence goes on along the minus strand of JAYVTR010000102.1, from coordinate 2,051 downwards.
AGTCGTCCGCGACATCGCCATCGAACTCTGGCGCCAATCCCACGGAGAGCCGCCACGTATTCCGGGGCAGACGTATTCATTCACGGGGGCGCTGGGATTGGATCCAGTAGTGCTGGTACGTCGGACGGGGGTATTCGTGGATCTGAATGGCCAAGCATATCCGAATGACTATCGGATCGTTGCCCTTGCTGGCGTGGTTGTTCGGCCAGGCGGTACATTCCGATGCGATCTGGTTGAGTTGGAAGTGATCGAGGCGCGCCATGGCGACTGGGTCGACTTCGCACGCCGGATCCGCGCCCTGAATGACATGACGGGAACCACGCCTGCCGGTACCCGCTGCGGCGACATCATCCTGGTTCCTGATACCAAGGCTGGCTTCAATGCGGTGCACGAAGGGGATGCTTATCCGGGATGGCATGGGGGTCCGTCAAAAGCGGATTCCCTGGTGCCGTTGGCCGTGGCCTCGGAAGCGCTGTCAGTCGAGGGGGGGAATGCGGACCTGCGTTCCATCATCGATGCCAGCAGGTCCGGTAATTCCCCTCAGCAGAACCGCGACACGACCAAGGCGATCATCAAGATCTTCGAGGTGGTCAAATGAGCGCCATCCGACTGATCGTTTGCGTCGTTATGGCGGTTCTGCGGGGCGTTGGCGGCGAAGAAATCCCGCTATCGATCCAGCGTGGCGAGTGGGGCGTCAAGTTGAATGGGATGGTCCTGTGGCATCTGGCGAACTGGCCGCAAGCGGCGGTGCCGCTGCCGGATCAGGTCTGGGCTGATTTGCCCAGGCGTGTCGTGCCAATCCAAATCAGCCTTGATGCGGCGAACGGGAAGGTTCGCGATGGGTCTTGGATTCCATTTGTTCAATCTCAGGTCTCATCATTGGAAGATGTCGTCTTGTGTGTCTATGGGGACAAGAAGGGCGATCTTGATTACACCGAATTCGAGCCAACCCCCACCCCGGACCAGGAAGCCTGGTGCCACGGTCTTGTCGATCGCTGGCTGATTCCTCTTCCCGATGGATACGTGCAGGCCGGTTTGGCTGCTGGACACATCAGCGCCTGGAACAAATGGTATTGGGGGAATTCGTCCAGAATCCATGTGGTCCGTGGTGCTGCGCCGAAGGTCGGATCCGGTGGTCCGAGTGATCATGTGTACTGGTACGATCGCGCCATGTCTGATGAGGACATGTTGGTTGAAGTTGCTGGCGCCAGTGAAAAACTTGAAATTCGAAAAGAATTCGGTCAATACGTGTGTCTCTATCCGGAGTGGGGTGATCAGAGTCTGCGGGCTGAAGTCGCGTGGCCTTCGGGGCAGTTCCTTGTTCGCCTTAGCGTTCCGCGAGTGCTCTATAAGGCCGAGGTCACTGCTTACTTAGAAAAGTACCCATCGAGTTGGAAGAATCAGATCGAGTACGATCCCCAGCGTCTGATGCTCCAGGTACTCAACAAGGCGATCGCGGACATGTCCAAGCATATCGACGGTCCGTTGGAATCCCTGCGCTACAGCTTCAGGACCTACCCCTTTGACGATGCCTGCCGTCGTGCCTGGAACATCCTGCCAAGCAACGATCGCTACCAGCGTCACCGCGATGCGGTCGAAGCCATCCGTAATGACTGGGCCAAGACCCCGGCCAACCAGATTAAACTCTCCGACTACCACGACGCCATGCTCGTCTACCGCCGCGAGGTGATCGCCGGTATCATCGCCGAACGCGACCGCATCGCCAAGGAAGGCGTCGAGCGGAAGGAGAAGTGAGCCCAAAGGAGATAATAATGGAGAGCGGGGACCCGCCGCTTCATCACCTTATTTGTTCGTCGTGACTGGAAGACATGGCAGTGCAGTGGCAGCGAAATGAACGCTGGCGCATTGCAGTTCGATGCAGTGTTTTGCGTGCAGCGGTGCTGGTTTGGGGCTACTGCCGTTGACACGCAGGCTGACCAAGCGTAGGGAAATAAAGGACAGTGCGCCGGGCAGACCGGCCAGGAGTAGGGGATGCAAGAGCCCCACGTTGAAGATGTAGCGAATCACAACGACCCCGAGTCATGCGGTGT
>JAYVTR010000101.1:0-3422 GCA_043788625.1 Planctomycetota bacterium | reverse complement strand
CCACCATGAAACGCCTGTTCGGCTTGTCGTCGGTGCTGCTCGTGGTGCTCTGCAGCTGTGCGCGCAGCCCACAGGGCGATGAGAGCGTGGCGCCAGAGCCACCGCGGATTCCTCGTACCGAAGTCGCCTCAGCCTTGCAATCTTTAAGCGATCAGCTGCAGCGGCAAGTGCAGTCGCTGGCCACTGAATTGGAGGCCAGCATTCCGACTGATGCGGTGCGCAAGGTCACGCTTGGTTGGCGCATTCGTACCTTTGAAATCTGCGCCCGGGCGCGCAGCCGCGACAACGCCATGGCCGGGCTCATCGAGCTGTGGTTTTGGACGGCGGCGCGTACCCGCCACTACCAGACCGGTTCGGGAAAAGCTCTTTTCGGCGAGCAACAAAAGCTGGTCCTCGACCGCTCGATCGAACTCGAACTCATTGCCGAAAATATGGTACGGCGGGCGGTGCCGCCTGAACGTTTCGAGGTACTGCACAAACAAGTCATCGACGCCACCGCCCAAGGCGACGCCTATCTGGCTGGTGATTCAACAAAATCCGATCCGTTGGCCAGTATCCTCGAAGTCACCAAGCTTTCGAGCCTGTTGGCAATTCCGCTGTCACCGTTCGATGCGTTCACGGGGGTGAAGACCGGCGCCGATGCTGCAGCGCGGATGGCAGTAACCGCGGATCGAGCCGTCGAGCTGATGGCGGATTATCCCAAATTGCTCAGCTGGCATATGCAGAGAGCTCTGCTTGAGATGCAGTCGCAGGATACGCCGCAGTCTTTATTGAGCGAACTCAAACGCACCAATGCCAGCATCGAGGCGCTAACGGTCATCGCCCGCAACTTGCCGGCTCAGGTGCGTGTGGAGGGTCTTGCCTTGCTCGATCAAAGCCGACCAGCGCAGGTGGATGTACGGGAAACGCTGGCCGCCCTGACCGAGGCAGCAAAAGCGCTCGAACACCTCAATGCCGGCATCCTGCAGTTCGTAGCTCGCGTCACTCCAGCACCTGGCACGGCGGTAAAGGCACCGTCGGATCATCCTTTCGACATTCGCGATTACACCACCGCTCTGAATGCCGCCACCGTCACCGCCGAAAAGCTGCAAACTACCTTGCGAGCCACCTCGGCAATCATCGATTCCCCGGCCATTTCCATACATGTGACGGAAGCCAGCCAGACTTTGGATGCACTCATAGCGAGAATTGCTTGGTGGACATTGGCGGTGATCTTATTTGCCAATATCTGCGTCTACACCTGCATTCGCCTACTGCGTCAAATAAAATAATAATTCTGCTACGATTATCATAAACTATTATCAGTTATGGTTTAATGTAATAGTGTGTGGTAAAGCGGCTTCAAGCCCTTCGCCCAGTGACTCAAGGAAACTCCTTAAGTCTTAAAGGCTAGCGTGGTGATGTGGAATCACGCCAGCAAATCTGTCATAAGCGATTGATATAAATTCAATTATATCCAACATTTTTTGTAATTTGATTTAATGATTTAATCATATAATGTTTAATTTAGAAGGTGTCGAAACATGCCAAATAACCTCATGAACGATCACTTTTGGCTTCATGCGACCGACGTCATGGCCAATGCCAACGAAGTTCACCCGCTGAACGTACCAGGCATATGGAACGCATCGGGCACATGGATTCGTGCCACCACAGCATGTGCACGTGAGAGCCTCCCATGCTGACGATACCGTCTGTATGTGGCCGCTTATGCGTATGGGCGTGGATAAGTACGAGTCCATGTTTGATTGGAGCGACCATTGATTGGGAAGCCGAGACGGCGATCGAAACTACAATGAGCGTCGATGGGCCCTATAGCCCGCGTTCACCCGAAGCCAAAGCCATCCTTTCTGGTGGCGCATGGCTCACTGGCGAAGGTGACGGAACTGCGCACAAGAGCCGCTGGCAGGTCATGGTCGGAACAGATGGCCGCTATCAGCTCTTCGTCCGCCGCTTCTGGAATCACGGCGCCTTCCGTTGGCATTTCGATGATCAACCGTGGCAGTCCGTCGAGGCTCCACTGACCTTGCTCGATTCCAATGAACTACAGCCGTTCGTGCCGGTAAACTGGGAAAAACTTGGGCAGGTGTCACTAACGACGGGACCTCACGAATTCACTCTCGAACTGTTGCCGAATTCGCCCATGGAATTCAACAAAGCATACGGTTTCGATTGCTTCAAATTGACCGATGGCGAATTCCTCGGCCAACGTCTTTCTACGCCCTGATCCCCTGCGGTCTCCATATCTTGTTCTCGTCGCATGTCTCTCGGGTTCGCTGACGACATAGGTGAAGAATCGCCTTCACGCCCAAGAAAGGGCCGCACATGAATAGACGTCACGCGTTCACACTTATCGAACTGATGATGGTGATCACCATCACTGCCATATTGGTTTCGATCATCTTTCCCATGATCGCAATGGTACGAGATGCGGCTTATTCGGTGCGTTGTGCCTCAGCTTTACGACAGATCGGCATGGGCTGCCTTATCTATTCCCAGCACAATCGTGGCTTTGTGCCAGACTCTTATACTGGAATAGGCGGCGTAGCCTGGAATCAATTGATCGATTCATACCTCGATACCGAGTCCGCCACTTTCAAAGACACCTCCAAGCTCATGTGGGAATGTCCGATGTGGAAGCGACAGTCCTCAGTCATTCCATACATGTCCGACCCGAACAGCGATTACTGGCGCATCTTCGGTTTCGGCATGAACCCCCGACTCGACTTGCAAACCCGTGAGTATGTTCCGCTAGGAGTGCCTGACCGTCGATATAATAGCAACGACCGTTGGTTTTGTCTAACGCCAGTGAGCTTTCGCTACAATTCAATCAGCTTCCGCTCCAATCGCGCCCTCATCGGCGACAGCACCAACAACCGCATTTATTCGTGCGCTCCGGCACTCATCTGGCCGACTTATATGAATAAGCCAGACCACAACGACCCTGAACGTCATCATGGCCGAGCCAACTATGTCTTCTGCGATGGACATGTGGCGTCGCTGACCTCAGCCCAAGGCATACTGGCGATTGGGGATCCTGAATATCTGCCGTAGCTTTTACGCACGCTTCTGCGGACAGCTCTCCATCACTTCTCACTAGCTAACAAAGCGCAATCACATGACTCCTGCTCGCCGTCCAGCACCACGCACCGTGCTGGATACGAGCACTTCGAAATCTGCGGGGATCGCGGGGATAGCGGCAGCCAGAACGAAAAATGAGTCTCGTACCGCAACCGGCAGCCAACAAGTAATGCTCACGGCTGACTTCGTCAGCCACCCCACCTGCCCAGTATTCCAACCTGAAGAAAGTGTCGCCCTGACCGTGCGGGTTCGTGGTCGCCATTGCCCTGAAGATCGTCTCATCTGGATGCTCAGCGATTGGAATGGCACCCTGTTTGCCCAAGGCGAGGTCGCCATCGCCA
>JAYVTR010000100.1:0-26632 GCA_043788625.1 Planctomycetota bacterium | reverse complement strand
GACAGTACACGGGTGGCTAGATCTACGCGCCCGGTCGATGACTTGCCATTGGCATAGGCCTCGATCCCCGGCGGCAGGGCCAGCTCTTCCTGCACCCGTACCAGATAGACGCCACCTCGCGCCAAGCACGCCGGCCGACTGAGATCGATGCGCTCCAAAGCTAATTCATCAACCAACGCGCGTACCCGTTCCCCGGGTACCGGCAGCACCGAGCCGGGCATACGATAGGCCTCATCGGACAAACGCAGGTCCAGGCTTGCCGGCTGGATTTGACCAGGCGCCAAAGCCGGCCCGCGAACGTGTCCGGCGGTAACCAACGCCGCCAAGCCAAGTGAGTCGAAAGTGCCAGGAGCGTGCAGCGGATCGATCATGCGCGGCGGACCATAGCAGGCCGCGAAAAAACACATGCACTGCCTTGCCTAACCCGGTCAACCCAGGCGGAAGACCACCGTCGAGATGGCCGAGCACACCTCTTTACCGGGATTTTCATAGATGTGCCGGCGATGACCGGGGAATTGCACCAGACAGCCGGCCGGAACCTCTACCCGATCATCCTCAATCTGCAGCATTGCCGTACCGTGCTGGGTGCAGAAGAATTCCTGCGAACCGAGGGGATGCGGTCGGCCGATGCTGCGACAGCCGGGCTGCAGGGTAACGTGATGGATCTGCACCCCTTTCGAGCTGATTGGCGATAGCAGGCGCGCCACATAGGCCCCGCTCTCGGCACGGTATTCCTGCATCTCGTGCGGCATGACTTTATAATGGCGGTGCTCAGGCGGCGGGGCGAGCAGCTCATCGATACTGATACCGAGGGCTTTAGCGACGGCGACGATGGTCGATACGCTTGGATTGGCCCCGGGCTGTTCGAGATTGGCCACCGTCGCGCGCGGCAGGCCGGCGGCTTCACCCAGTTCGGCCTGGGTGAGGTTGGCCTGCTTGCGTTGACGCTTGAGATTTTCGGCGAGCACGTCCATGCCGCATCCTAGCTGAGGACGGTATAAGCGGAATCAATTCCCATAAACTAGCAAAGTGCCCCTTGAATTCCCGTACAACGGGCTTGCCGAGCCCCTCACCCTCGGCATAGAATGACAGCGAACCCACAGCACTGGAATACCATCATGGCCGTTACGCTCCCTCCTCTCCCTTATGCTACTGACGCCTTGGAACCACATTACACCAAGGAAAATGTCGAACTACACCACGGCAAGCACCACAACGCCTACGTCGTCAAGCTCAACGAGCTGAAGCCAGACGCCACCGACGCCGGGCTCGAAGCCTTGGTCAAGTCCAGCGAAGGCGGCATCTTCAACCAGGCCGCACAGATCTGGAATCACACCTTCTTCTGGCACAGCATGAAGGCCAAGGGCGGCGGCAAACCAAGCGGCGCCATCGCCGCCGCCATCGACCGCGACTTCGGTTCGTTCGACAACTTCCGCAAGGAGTTCATCAATGCCGGCATGACCCAGTTCGGCTCCGGCTGGGCGTGGTTGGTGGTCGAAGGCGGCAAGCTCAAAGTGATCAAGACCGCCAATGCCGACACCCCGTTGAAGGGCAGCGCCACGGCGATCATCACCGCCGATGTATGGGAACATGCCTATTACCCCAGCTACAAGAACCTGCGTCAGAAGTTCCTTGAGACCTTCGTCGACAGCTTGGTCAATTGGGATTTCGCCAACGCCAATCTCGCCGCCGCCAAATAAGCGCGACGGTTTCGGCTACAAGTTTGTTATGGAATAAGGCGTGCCATCTGGCACGCCTTATTCCATTCTATGATCACCTTCCTATGTGCGCTCACCATTGGCGTGGTGCGCGCGGTTTTCTTGATACGCAACCGTCACCGGACGTGGCGCTGGTGGCTCGGCTGGGGGGTGCCGATAATTGCCGCCATCCTCGCCGTGGTCATGGTGATCCAGGACCCGGAGCCGCAAAAGTTCGTCGGTCGCGTATGCATGCCACTCGGATTATTGTGGTTGGGCCTGTTGTCGGGCATCGCGGTGGCGATCAGTCAGCGACGCTGGCTGTTGATGGGACTGCTGAGCACGGCGGTGATCATCTTCAGCCTCGGCTGTTCGTCATGGGTTGGTGATTGCCTGATCCACCGCCTCGAAATCGCCATTCCCCGCCCGGCCAACGTTGATGTGGCACACGTCGAAGCCATCTTCGTCCTCGGCGGCAGCACCTCATTAGGGACCAATGGCGACCCTTATGTCAATCAGGCTGGTGATCGGGTGCTGTTGGCCGCCCGGCTTTTTCACCTCGGTAAAACGTCACGCCTGATCGCTTCGGGCTCGGGCTTTCCGGGCATCGATGCCGAGCGCGATCTGGCTCAGGAAACCGCCACCATCTGGCGCCAACTCGGCATCCCTGCTGACGCCATCGAGCAGCTGCCGGGGCCGATCAACACCCGCCAGGAAATCGAGGCCTATCAGGGCCTGTGCAATGCCCGCGGTTGGACCAACGTGGCCGTCATCACTTCCGCCTGGCACCTGCCACGGGCTTTGAGCCTCGGGCGCGCGGCGGGCTTTCAGTTCGTGCCGTTGGGGGCTGATTGGCGCAGCGAAACGACGCCTTTTTCGCTACTCACTTTGGTACCTACCGGTTATGGCGCCGAGACGGTGCAGATAGCGTGCTGGGAATGGCTGGGGATTATCGTCAATTCATTCCGCTTGTAAGATAAGCGCCACCTGCGTGCCGGTCATCAGCCCACATCGATGCCGGTATCAAGACTGGCGCGTAAACTTGGTGCCTGGTTGCCCTGTACCGTTTTGACCCGCTGCACGGCGGACTCATGTAATTTATCGAGGTGGAGCTTGGCCGCTGCATGGACTTCTGGCGCCGCCGCCGGGCGCTCGTCGGGATCTTTTGACAGGCAGCGGTCGATGATGGCAGCTACCGAGGGGTGAATTCCAGGTACCCGCGCCGCGATCGACGGTGGTGTCTGCTTCAGATTGGCCTGTAAACGGCCCGATTGACGGGCTTCGCCAAATGGCGGCTTACCGGTGAGCATGTAGAAAGCGCACACCCCCAAGGCATAGACATCAGTGCGGAAAGTCGGGCGTTTGCCAAGGATCAGTTCGGGGGCCAAATAAGTGGCCGTGCCAAAAATCATTTTCGGCGGCGCCGCGGGCAGCAACTTCGACAAAAAACTGGTACGCCGCGGAAAACGCACGCTGCCATAATCAACCAGCACCAGATGGCCGTCGGGGTGCAGGATGCAATTTTCCAGCTTGAGGTCGTTGTGGATGATGTCGTGCTGGTGCAAGAACGCCACTACCGCGCACAGTTCAGCCAGACAATGCACGCCTGGATACGATTTCGGCTGAAGTTGAAGGACGGCGAGGTTGTTGCCAGGGACCAGGTCCATGACGAACGCCGGCCGGCCATCGACTTCGCCCTGACGCCGCGCTACCGGAACGCCGGGGTGATTCAGCTCGGAAATCGTATCGTATTCTTCAAGGAAGTTTTTGACCTGCTGCTTTTCGGCGGCGCGTTCCGGGCGCATGACCTTCACTGCGTACTGCTTGGCCTGATCACGTCCGGTATCGTCGCGATGATCAGCACGATAAACTTCGGCGATACCACCCGAACCGATGATCTCGCGCAAGGTAAACGGGCCGAGATTCAGATTGGTTAGCAATTTCGCCATTGATGTGCAGATGATTAGAGCCCCCTCTTTAGGGTCAATCGTTGACCACCCTTTTTTGCAAAAGGTCCCAGGTGAGCTGCAAGGCGGCACTCGCCGCTCGCGCCTGGATGCGCTCACGTGTGCCTTGAACGAATATTTTGCGAGTCGTGCAGCCGATCGCCGTGGCGACTGCCAACCACACCGTTCCCACAGGCGCGTCGGCGGTGCCACCAGCCGGGCCGGCAAAGCCGGTGGTAGCAATGCCGATGGTGGCTTCACAGCGTGCACGCACGCTCATAGCCATCGCCCGCGCACAGTCCGCCGACACCACACCCGCCTGCACGATGGCCGGCGCCACCCCTAAACGCTGCTTAGCAGCCGGGTGATAGGTGATGAATGATTCATGTAATACCTGCGACGCCCCGGGCACCGCGGTCAGCATGGCAGCGACATGGCCGCCGGTGCAGCTTTCGGCGGCACTGATGGTCGCCTTGCGCTTGCTCAATGCCGCTACGATCGAGGGTGCCAAGCCCGCAGCCGGCAACAGATACTCACGTAAACAAGCGCGCACTGCGCGCACTCGCGCGGCCACCGCCCGTGAGGTGCCAACGACGCGTACCGTTATGTGCCCCAGTTCACTGACGGTGATGCCGACCTGCGGCGCAACTTCGCTCAGCAACTCGCCCAAGCGCTGCTGCGCAGCTGATTCACCGAGACCGGCAAACCACACTTCGCTGATGGCTGGTACCGTCAGGCCGGGGAAACGCTTGGGTAAACCTTCGGCGAAGCGCGTCGCCATGGCTTTCATCTCATGCGGAACACCAGGGAAAACCGCGACAACGGCCCGCTGGCCCGTTGGCAACCGTAATCCGGCGACCATGCCTGGCGCCGTGCCGCGGTCATTGGCCAATGGCCTGGCGCCCTTGGGCAACAAGGCCTGACGGCGGTTGTTGGCGGGAATTTCGCGTTCCGGAACTACCCGGCGATAGCGCTCGACGATCACCGCCCACGACGGGGCGTGATCGAGCAGGGGCACGCTCATGGCCGCTGCCAGGGCGTGGCGGGTGCGATCGTCATCGGTGGGGCCCAACCCACCGCTGACCAGGATCAGATCGGCGTCCTCGGCGGCATGATGCAAGGCGGTGGTGATGCCGGCCTCTCCATCGCCGATCTGTTGCGCCCCCAGCACACGAAAACCATGGTCGGTGGCTAAACGACACAAAAACGTGGCATTGGTGTCCGTGACCCGACCCAACACCAGTTCATCGCCGATGGAAAGGATGCGAACGGTCGGATGCATAGGAATTCGCTGGGTTGGGCCGTGAGTGGGATAGCTGACGAGGCCAGCCTGTCGCAACTGGCAAGCCTGTCGACCTTCGGTCTTTCCTCGCCCCGGTCAGGCGCACAATCCCCGCCTTATGCCCCGCACTTGGTCCCTTATTCCGCTCGTTGGCTGGTCACTTGCCGTGACCCTGGGCATGGCCGTCATGCCTACAGTGCGGCTCACGGCCGCTGATCCGACGACCCAGCTCAATGATGTGGGTGATGCCGCGGAAAGTGAAGCCAAGGCTTGGGCGGATCTGGAAAAGGAGGCCGCCGAATACCAGACACAGCGCTTCCACGCACCCAAAAGCCAATTCGACGATGCTGGCGCCAAACGTTATCTGGATCGAGCCCGAGAGTTACTGACTACCGGCCACGAGACCCGCGCCCGCTGGTGGGCCGAAGACGCTTTTGAAGAGTTCCCCTATTCCAACTTGGCTGGCGATGCACTGCGCATGGCCATGGAAGGTGCCGCCGTACACGGCAGCATCAGCAAGGTCCATGATAAACTATCACGCCTGTGGCTGTTTATCCCCGACTATGCGGGTCTCGGCGAAGCTATGGACCGGGCAATGTCGGTGGCTGAAGACGTGCAGGATTTTTCGAAAGCAGTCAATCTCGACGCCGAAGAGCCTAACGACGTGATCGTGCTCGACGGCCGCAGCACGCAGAATGATACCGAAACCAACCGCCTGCTGCGCTTTTTATCTGTGCACGGCGACCGCGAGACCATCGCTCCGCGCGCCACCTTGGGCCTGGCGCGCGGTCTGCTGCTTATTCGCAGCAAAGACGACATCTATGCCGCCCGCCGCGCCTACGAGAAATTTCTCGAAGATTACCCCAACAATTACCTGACCTTCACTGCCATCTGCGAGTACGCTTTGAGCTATCTGGTGGCCTACCGCGGTGATGAGTACGACATCGGTTCACTGCAGATGGCCAATGCCGTGATCGATCAGGCCGAAATTGAAACCCGTGGTGACCCGACCCGGGCGGCGATCGTGCAAGCGTATCGCAAACGCATTCGCGTCTGGCTGCAAGACCGCGATTTGGCGGTGGCACGCTGGTATCGGGCGCGCGGCACGCCGTGGCTGTTGGTGTGGCTGAAAAGACCCCCGGGCCTGCTGTCCTGGGAAGACGGTTCGCGCTATTTCTATCGCGAGGTGATCAAGCGCGACGCCACCAGCACGCAAGGCCGCACTGCCGAGCGTGAACTGGCCGAGGTCGCTCAAGTGCGACCTGATACACTCAGCCCGGCCACACCCTGATGCATACATCGCGGCTAACTTCACTGGTTTGTGTGCCACTGGTTCTTGCACCACTGGTTTGTGTGCCACTGGTTTTGATGACCATGCTGATGTTGCTGAGCGGCTGCTACCGCTTGGCCAATCCACCTGAATTGGGTGAGGCCATCCGCGTCGAAGTGGTCGGCAACAACGGCCGTATGCCGCGTGCCCAGGGCTACGTCGTGGATGCCATCAGCAACGCCCTGGTAACCCGTCTCGGTTGGCAGGTACGGCCCACCGGCACAGCGCGCCTGCAGGTGACGTTAAAAGAAGAGAGCATCAACGCCCCCGGCAAGGACGCGCATGGCATCACCAATTCGTGGAACATCCGCCTCAACGGCACGGCCTTGCTGGTCGCACGTGGCGGCTCGATGACCACCACCTTTACCGGTGTCGGCAATGCCACCGGGCTCAACTCGGCGCAAGGCGGCGAGGCCGCCGCCTTGCACGCGGCGGCCAAAGCCGCTGCTGACGATCTGGTGTCGTGGTTGGATTCCAATGCCGGCACGATCACTGCCGAGCTGAAAAAGACCCCCTGATTTACGTATAACCCAGGGCCACGGCCCAGGCTGCTGGGCCAATAAAACGCGCGCCGCGGCCAGACGGAGCCGGCTGCACCGTGGTCGGACAGGCAACCGCACCGCTGATCTGGTCAACGTCGCCAGGCAGACACACCGTCAGATCATTGCCCTGGCGCAGAGTGTGCAGCTGGCCGGGCTGCCACGGGCTACCGGCTTCAGCGCTGGGCCGTGTACTGGCGACCAGGATGCCCGGCCATTCGTGCTGAAGGTGATGGGTCAAAGCGGCGGCGGTGGTGGCGGCATCCGCCGGTGTGGCGATCCACCACCCGGGAATCGGCGTCGGCGGCAGTTCATCGACGATCAGCTGCAACGGCTGCTGGCGGCGTCCGATGTGCGCCAGGGCCGGCATCAGGGCCAACCAATCGGGATGACCACTGATGCGCCAGCACACACGCACGCCGAAACCGGCAATGGCAGCGTGGGCGATGACCAGGGCCGGATGGGTTTCGTCCGCCGCGGCCTCAATCAGCAACACCTGCGGCGCATGCTGATCGAGCCAATCGAAGGCCGCCGCCACATCGTCAGCAGGAAAGGGCGGCAGACCGCTGCGTGGCAACTGCGGTAATGCCACTGGCGGCCACGGCGCGTGCGGCAAGGGCTCGCCAGTGCCGGACTCGACCAGACGCACCGGCGCATCATCGGGCAACCAGGCGCGCAGCACCGGCCACCAGGGATGGGCGGTGACCGCACCGCTGAGTTCGACCCAACCGCCACGTTCGCGTTCACACCACGCTACCCCGCAGGCCTCGGCGAGGGTTGCCGCCACTGCCAATTCGTGGACCTCGGCTTGCAGCACAGCGGCGAATAAGTCGATCTGGTCGGGCAGGGACTCAGGCCCGGGTATTGCTATCGACCAACGCCGACCAGGGAAAACCACCTCAGAAGGCGGGGTTGTAGTAGCGGTCATAAGCTCAGCATCGGTAGCCATAAAAGGGGTGCAACGTCATGTCTACAGCTACACCGTTTCGGGTTGCCATCGTCGGCGCGTCACCCAAGCCCGAACGCCATTCGCACCTCGCCGTGCTGAAATACCAGGCGGCCGGCTGGACGGTATGGCCGGTCAATCCGACAGCCACGGCAGTGGCCGGAATCGCAGCCTTCCGTAGTTTACGCGAGCTACCGTCGCAACCGGACATCGTGTGCATGTACGTCAACCCCACCACCGGCCTTGAGCAGCTCGACGACATTGTTGCCGTCGCCCCCAAGCAGCTGTGGCTCAACCCGGGTGCTGACGGCGAGCCGCTGGCCAGCGCCGCCCGCGCCCGCGGACTGCGCGTCATTGAGGCCTGCACCCTGGTCGTCCTCGGTTATGGCAATCCCCTGGACGTCGAACCGACACCTCCCTCCGCTCACTGCTGAATTTGCTCAACCGCTACGGTATCGCCTTGATCCTGCGAATGGACGAGCTGAGTCGGATCCGACAAATCGCCGTAGTCCCCGACCACACTCAACCACGCGCCCGGGGTCAGATCAAGTTGACTGGTGGTGATCAGGTTGAGGACCACCGCATGGCTTGGCAGGTTTTCGATCAATTGATTGTTGAAGGTGACCTTGGCGTTGGCGAGGTTCTCATCGCTCGCCGCCGAGCCCAACAGCAATACCACCGAGGTCACACCCTCGGCGGTGGGCATCGGCCGCCCCACGCACACCCGCCCGGTCACTGCGAGGCGGCCACTGGGAGTGAAAGTCTTGCCGACCAATTCACGGACCTGGGACTGGGCACTGCCACGACGGATCTTGGTATCGAGCGACGCCAGCACCGGCGGCTTCAACGCCAGGCTCGGCTTCATGAGGAGCCAGATGATGATCAGCAGCAGGATGCCGCCCAGCACCCCGGCGACCACAATGGGCTTTTGCCACATCGGTGTCTCAAGCGCATCGCTCGGCGATTTGCCGCATGAACGGCAGGTAGTGCGCTCGGGCTTGTTACCGGTGCCGCAATGCGGGCAGGTCCACAGATCCTTGCGCGATCCGGGTTTGAGGTCGGGGTCATTGACTTCGGCCGCGGGGGCGGCGGTTACCGGCGCGACCGGCGCGACCGGAACAGGCGCTGCCGGTACCGTCGGTGATGCCGTAAGCACTGGTTTCAGAGGCTGTTCTGACTCTAAAGCCGGACTATAGCGCTTTTTCTCCGCTTTCGGGGCATCATCTTCTTCAAATTCATAGGTCGGTTTCTGGGTCATCGCGGCATCGTCTGCCGTTTGACGGCAGGTCAACGTGCCCCCCAGCAGCTTAAGCGGGGACGGGTGATGCGCGCGGCACCCTTCCCTTCGTCGACAGCCCTGGTACGAACTGGCCAAATACCAACGAGCCCGGAGCGTATCTGTGAGCCTTCTGTCTGTCATTGCCGAACATAGCACTGCCGTTCTCACGGTCTGTATCCCGGGATTTATCTTCTCGGCTGGGTACATAACCTGGAAGACCATGTACGGTGGCGGCTCCGCTGCCCGTCCGGCAACGCCACTGCCGGCCAGCCGCGTGACTCCACGTCGCCCGCAGTCGCCTCTGCCGTTGACCAAGCCCAAGTCGCTGGAAGCCGGTATGGCTGAGCACCAGGTCCGCGGCGAAGCTAAAACGGTGAAGGTTCCGATCACGCCCAGTGCCGTGCCTCGCGATGAACGCAAGACCGATACCGAGCGCATGCCGCTGCCGGCTGACGACGACGCCCGCGATTCGCTGTTTTCCGGCTTGGGCGAAGGCGACAAGGCCGAGCCTAAAAAGGAGGACACCACCATCCTGCGCCAAGCTGAGCGCATGGAGGAACTGGGCTTTCATAACCAGGTCGTGAAAACGGCCGTGGCCGGTGAAGGCGACAAGAAAGCCACTGGCAGCGAAGACAACAAGACGGAAGTCCTGGCCGTGCCAGCCGCACCGGTCTTCCGTATTCCCGGCCAGCTGCCTGGCGTAACCATCCCCGCGGCAACACCGGTGAAGGCTGAAGCCAAGCGGCCGGCTTCCAACGCCGGCGAAGCCACCGTGTCGGTGGCTTCGCCAGTCAATCGTACCCAGACGCAAGAGCTCGACGATATTTTATCGCGTATCGACAAGGTCCTCGCTGAAAATCCAGTGATGGCCACCACCACGTTGGGCTCCGCCAGCGGCGAAGCCACCGTCGGCCCCAAGCCGACCCCGGCCCGTCCAGAAGACAATCGCGTCGATAGCAACAAGCCGCCTAACGAGCCACCAGCTAGTCAGCAAAAGCTGTTCTAGCCTCCTGTTTCTGCCGCCCGGCATGCACCTCTACCTGCACGTTCCGTATTGCGCGGCGAAGTGCCCCTATTGCGATTTCAACTCGATTGCCGGGCGCGACCACGAACATACCGCTTATGTCGAGGCGTTGCTCACTGAGCTGCGCCGGCTGCCGCACGGCCCGTACATCACTATCTTCATCGGCGGCGGTACGCCCTCGCTGCTGGCAGCGCCAGTGTTGGCGCGCTTACTGGCGGGGATCCGCAGTCATATCACCCTGGCCGATGACTATGAATGGACCTGCGAGGCCAATCCCGGCAGTGCCGACGGCGAGAAATTCGCCCTCATGGCCGAGCACGGCATCAACCGCCTGAGCCTCGGCGTGCAATCGACGCACGCCCACCACCTCAAGCTGCTGGGCCGGGTACACGACGCAGCGCAGGCCCACCTTGCGCTCGACCTGGCCACCGCCGCCGTCGCCCGTGTCAGTGCCGATCTGATCATGGGCCTGCCCGGTCAGACCACCGCCGAGCTCGAAGCCGACCTGGCGCTGTACCGCCAACACCGCCTCGATCACGCGAGCGTCTATCATCTGGCCTATGAGCCGGGCACCGAATTTCACGCCCGCCGCGCCCGGGGTGAGCTGCAGGAGATCGACTCCGACACCAGTCACGCGCATTTCGCCACTTTATGGGCAGGCCTGGATGCGCTGGGCCTGGAGCTGTACGAAACCAGCAATTTCGCCCGTCCTGGCCACGAATCACGACACAACCTCGCCTATTGGCGCGGCAAAGACTATTACGCTGCCGGTGCCGGTGCCGTCAGCACCCTCGCCGGACTGCGCATGACCCGCGAAAAGCACAGTGGCCGCTATATCGAGGCAATCATGCGTGGCGATGATGCCATATGGAAGAGCGAGTCATTGGACGCCAGCGAGCTGTTGACTGAAACCTGGATGCTGGGCCTGCGCCTGGTCGAAGGCGTGGCCATTGCGGAGCTGCACACGCGTGGCGACCACGACACCCGCTGGCGCAGCAAAGCCGCGGCCTTGTGCGACCTCGGTTTGCTTGAAAATACCGGCACCCATTTGCGCCTAACGCGCGCCGGCCGACCGGTGCAGGATGAAGTCACTGTCAATTTGCTGCCGTAGATTCGTTCGGCTGGGAAAAGGTTCCCCGGCATAACGATTTAATCCTGCCAGTCCTCGTCACCTAACGCCTTGAAGCGTTCGGCCGGCAACGGCCGGGCGCCGGCATAAAATGCCGTCACCGCCGTTGTCGGATCGATCAACTGAGCGCCACCGTGCCCCATCGCACCGGCGAGCAGCCGCAGCTCATCAGCGGGCACCACGCCGCCACGCATCACTACGAGATCGACCGGCGGCAGCGCAAATGCTTCGTCGCTGGCTGACCACAAACACGCCGTGCGCACGGTGCCGGTGCTTTGATCCAGCAAGGCCAGCGCCTCGGGCCAGTGATAGGCGGGGTATGCGCTGCGCCCGGCGGAACGTTCGACGCGATAACGCCACAGCGCCACGCTGGCCCGCCGCTCAAGCCGCGGTAAGGCCAGGTCAGCGACCTGCACCGCGCGCAAAGCCTCCCAATTGGCGATGACCCGTGGTCGATCCCAAGCATACGGGCCTGCGTCGCTCTCGGCATCGAGACGATCGTCCTCGGTATCCAAGGCCATTAATTGCGGCGCCAGCTGCCGCAACCGATCGACCAACGCCAAGGCGACCACCGCATGCCAATGCGGACCCGCGAGGGGAATGTGCAGCGCGAGCGGCAATTGCCGCCAGCCGCTGTAGGTACGGATCTTATCGTCAGCACCTGACTCGAATTCGGCGGCCTTCAGCGCCGGTTGACCAAGATCCCACACGGCTCGCGCACCAGTGGCTGCATCGCGCCAACGAGCCGGGCGATAGGCCGAACCGGCCCGTGCCTCAAAGACCAGGCCAGGTATAGTTTCCAGGTATTCGCCGAGCTCGGCGACCGAGGTCAGCGCCTGCTGGTCAGACTCATAAAATAAAATGGTTAGCATGGCCACTCACGCAACGCCTTGCGAAACAATTGTACCAAATCGGGATGATTAAGCATGACACCAACTTCATCGGCAGTGCACCACCGGGCGCTATTGTGCTCATCACTCAAGATCACCTCGAGAGTCGTCGTCTGCGCCGGAAAATAGACGGTGTTTTTACGTTTGCCGTTGGGCACCACATAGGTGTCCCAAGTCGGGGCTCCGAGCAGTTCCACCAGGGCGATACCGCTTTCTTCAACACATTCGCGCAAGGCCGCCTGCACCAGGGTTTCGCCGGCATCCACGTGGCCCTTGGGAAAGCCCCATTCGCCATGTTTGGTCGCCCGCAGCAACAACCACCGCGGCTGCTGGGTGTGGCGCAAAAACAACCCGGAAGCCACCAGGTCTGCAGCCGGCAAAGCTGGCACCAGGTGATCGGTAACCGGCAATCCCGATATCAAGGAAATGGCCATGTCGCGAGTGTGCAAACAGATCGCGGCTGTCACCCCCTGAAACAGATGGTCTTAAACAAGCTGCCCTGACATCAGTTTTATTGGTGCACGCACACGCCGAGCGCATCGGCGGCGGCTTCCATCACCGCTTCCGACAGGGTCGGATGGGCGTGGACGGTAAGCATCAACTCTTCGGCGGTGGTTTCCAAACGCAGCGCTACCGACAGTTCGGCGAGCATTTCCGTGGCATCGTAGCCGACGATATGCGCCCCCAGCAACTGCATGTATTCGGCGTCGAAGATCAGTTTGACGAGACCCTCGGGGTGACCGATGGCCTTGGCCTTGCCCGAAGCGATAAACTGAAAGCGGCCGATCTTGATCGCCTTGCCCAGTTCCTTGGCTTTCTTCTCACTGAGGCCGACCGAGGCGACCTGCGGCTGGCAGTAGGTGCAGCCGGGAATCTGCGAGTAGTCCACCTGCTGGCTGTGGCCGCTGATGTGGGCGACTGCGGCTTCACCTTCGAAGCTGGCCTTGTGCGCCAGCAACTGCTTGCCGGCGACGTCGCCGATGGCGTAGACGCCCTGGGCGGTGGTCTGCTGATCAGCGTCGACCTGCACGAAACCGCGCTCGTCCAACTTGATGCCAGCGGCGTCGAGGTTGAGGCCTTCGGTGTTAGCCAGGAAGCCGACCGCCACCAGGACCTGTTCGACTTCGATGGTTTCGGCGACGCCGCCCTTTTCAAGGTGCACCACTACCGAGGTCGGCTTCAGTTCGAGCTTCACGACCTTGGTCGCCAGCTTGATGGCGACACCGCGCTTGGTGAATTCACGCTCGACTACTTTTGCGATTTCCGCGTCTTCGACCGGCAACACTTGATCAAGTACTTCGACGACGGTGATCTGGGTGCCGAGGGTCGACAGGAAGTAGCCGAACTCCATGCCGATGGCGCCGGCGCCGATAGCGAGCAGCGATTTCGGCTGGGTGGTTTGCGCCAGGAGATGACGGTAGTTGATGACCTGTTTGCCATCGACCGGCAAGTGTGGGAAAGTGCGTGGCTTGTGGCCGGTGGCGACAATGACGCTGTCGGCGGTGACATTGCTCACCGAGCCATCGGTCTTTTTCACGGCTATGGTGTGCGCATCGACAAATGATGCGCTGCCTGAAATGATCGTCACCTTGTTCTTTTTGAGCAGATAATCGATGCCCTTGGACATGCCGCCGGCGACATCGCGTGAGCGCTTGATCACCGCCGCGTAATCGGCGCCGACATTGTCGGCCTTCAGGCCGTAATCCTTGGCGTGCTTTAACGCATCAAGGATTTCAGCGCTTTTCAGCAGCGCCTTGGTGGGGATGCAGCCCCAGTTGAGGCAAATGCCACCGAGTGCATCGCGCTCGATGACGGCGGTCTTCTTGCCGTGCTGCGCAGCCTTGATCGCAGCGACATAGCCGCCCGGACCGGCACCAATGACGACAACTTCGAAATCAGCCATGGGACATTTCCTTGAATACGTATTGGATCGGTTTTTAAACGCAGGTCAAAGGGCACCCCAGCCGCGGCTTCAAGCCAACAGGATCGCTGGTGCTTCGAGCAGTTCGCGCAGGGTCTTGAGGAAGGCCGCTGCGTCAGCGCCATCCACCGCCCGGTGATCAGCGCTGAGGGTGACCTGCATGACCTTGCCCGGCACCACGACACCCTGGCGTACCACGGGCACATCCTTGATGCCGGCGACGGCGAGGATGGCGACCTGTGGCGGATTGATGATGGCGCAAAAAGACTCGATGCCAAACATGCCGAGATTCGAGATGGTGAAGCTGCCACCCTGGAATTCAGAGGCTTGCAACTTGCCTTCGAAGGCCTTTTTGGCCAACGAGCGGATTTCATCACCGATGGCGCGGATGCTCTTGGTATGGGCCTTGGCGACGATCGGGGTGATCAGGCCGTCGGGGATGGCCACCGCCACGCTGATGTCAGAGCTGTCGTGACGCACGATACGATCACCGTGGAAGGTCGCCGACAAGGTCGGATGCACGCGCAAGGCCAAGGCGCAGGCGCGCACGATGACATCATTCACCGTGACGCGAAACCCATCGAGCAGGTTGAGCTGCTCGCGCAGGGCGATGAGAGCGCTGGCATCAATGGTTTCGCTGACATAAAAGTGCGGGATCTGCGTCTTGGATTCGAGCAAGCGCTTGCCGATGATCTGCCGCATCGGCGACATGGCGACCGTAGCCTGGGCCTGACCATCAGGGCGCAGCACTTTCAACTTGGGCTTTTCGGGTTTGGCGACAGCGCTTGCGCCGATCTTAGCGGTGCCGGCCTTGGCCGCGGCTTCGACGTCGGCCTTGACTACGCGACCATCGGGCCCGGTACCCTTGATCAGACGCACGTCGACAGCGAGAGCGGCGGCGATCTTGGCTGCCACGGGACTGATGCGCACGCCCTTGCCGGGCTGGCCAGAAACAGGAACAACAGCGGTAGCGGCAGCGGCACCAGCAGCAGGAGCCGCCATTGGCGCCGCAACGACTGGCGCATCGCCAGCCGACAACTTGGTATTGGTCGCCTGGGCTTTGACCAGGGCCGCCGCGACATCGTCCTCTTTCTTGGTGCTGAGGATCGCCGCGACCATGTTCACCTTCGCCAGCGAGCCGGCGGTGATGACGATTTCGGCGACCGTACCGCCATCAGCGGCTTCCCACTCGGCGACAGCCTTGTCGGTCTGGATTTCAGCGAGCACGGTGCCGGCCTTGATCACGTCGCCTTTTTTGACGCGCCAGGCAACCAGGGTGCCCTCGGTCATGGTCGGCGAGAGGGCGGGCATGAGCTGTTCGATGATCATGATGGCTTCGTTCAGAGTTCAGTGTTGAGAGAGCTTCGGCGGCGAGTCACGTCATCGCGACTTAGCGATAGCAGGCAGCTTTCACCGCGGCGATGATGCGGTGCGGCTTGGGCAGCGTCTCGTTTTCCAGATTCGCCGCATACGGCATGGGGTTCTCGGTGGTGGTCACGCGACCCACCGGAGCATCCAGGTCGTCAAAGCAGTGTTCCATCAGCTGGGCGGCGATTTCCGCGCCGAAGCCGCTGGTCTTGTAGCATTCCTCGACCACCACGCAGCGGTTGGTCTTGCGTACCGAGGCGGCAATGGTCTCGATGTCGAGCGGCTTGATGGTGCGCGGATCGATGATCTCGCAGGAGATGCCCTGCTTGGCCAACTCGTCGGCGGCTTCCAGCGCCCAGTGCAGACTGCGGCTGATGGCGACGATGGTGCAGTCGGTGCCTTCACGTTTGCAGTCGGCTTTGCCAAACGGAATGGTGTATTCGGCGGTGGGGATTTCCTGCTCGTACGAGTAGATCATCTCGTTTTCGAGGAAGCACACCGGGTTGTTCTGGCGCAGCGCCGTCTTCATCAAACCCTTGGCGTCATACGGCGTCGATGGCGACACGACGATGAGACCAGGGAAATGCGAAAAGATAGCTTCGACAGCGTGCGAGTGCTGCGACGACACACGTGGGCCGGCACCGTTGGGGCCGCGCATGACCAGCGGAATCGAGAACATGCCGCCGGTCATGTAACTCATCTTCGAGGCATTGGAGATGATCTGGTCGAAGGCGACGAAGCTGAAATTCCAGCTCATGAATTCGATCACCGGCCGTAAACCAGTCATCGCCGCGCCCACCGCCATACCGGTGAAACCGGACTCGGTGATCGGGCTGTCGATGACGCGTTTTGCGCCAAAGATGTCGAGCAGGCCTTTGGTCACCTTGTAGGCGCCGTTGTACTGCGCGACTTCTTCGCCCATGATATAGATCGACTCGTCGCGGTTCATCTCTTCGAACAGCGCCTGGGTGATCGCCATGCGGAAATTGAGCAGCTGGCTGCCGTCGCCAAGATCGTTACCGAGATGACCGAGGATGTTCTCGGTTTTGATATCAATGCTGCGGCGGGGTTTGAGCGGGTGGCACTTCGGTGCCGAGATCGGTGCAGAAAGCGGTTCAGACATGGCTACAGATCAATTCGCGTAGACGTGGGTAGACAGATCTGACAACGGCGGCTCGGCGCTGGCTTCAGAGAATTCCAGGGCTTCAGCGATGCGTTCGTTGGTGGCTTCCATGAGCTGTTCGGCACCGGCGGCATCGAGCCAGTCAGCATCGATGAGCGAGTTCTTCACGCGCTCGATGGGATCGAGCTTCATGTATTTTTCGACTTCTTCCTTAGTACGATAGAGGCCGGCATCCGACAGCGAGTGGCCGCGGAAACGATAGGTCTTGGCTTCGACCAGCACCGGCTCACCGGCGCGCGCCAGGGCCACCGCTTCTTGCGCTACCTTCCACGAACTGAACAAGTCGAGCCCGTCATAGGTGAACGACTTCATGGCGTAGCCAATGGCCTTGGTCGCAGCGATATTTTCCACCGCCACGGCGCGTGAACACGCCGTGCCCATGCCGTACTTGTTGTTCTCGATGACGTAGATCGCCGGCAGTTTCCACAGCGAGGCCATGTTCAGGCTCTCGTGGAAGGTACCCTGGGCCGAGCCGCCGTCGCCCATGAAGGTGACGCTGACGCCACCGGTGCCACGGTACTTGGCGCTGAACGCAGCACCGGTGCCGACCGGCGTTTGCCCGCCGACGATGCCGTGGCCGCCGAGCATGTTGGCCTTCTTCGAAAAGAAGTGCATCGAGCCGCCCTTGCCGCGGACGTTACCGGTAACCTTACCGAACAGTTCAGCCATCAGCTCGTTAGGGTTTTCGCCGGCAAGCAAAGCCTGGGCGTGGCAGCGGTAGCTCGTCACCGAGGCGTCGCGCGATACATCCATGTGATCGAAGAAGCCGGTGGCGACCGCTTCCTGGCCAATGTAGAGATGCAGGAATCCAGCGATCTTCTTGGCCTTGCAGGCCAATTCGGCGCGCTCTTCAAAGCGGCGGATCAACAGCATTTTACGGTACATACCGAGGAGGCGTTCTTTGCCGATTTCGGCACGAACAGCCTTCTCATCGACCTGGACCAGGGGATTGGCTTGCAGCATTCGGCGCCTCGAAGCGGTGGGGTGCTTCGGGCGGCCAGGCCGCCCGGGCAGGGCGGTTTATTGAGCGGGCTTAATAGCGGGTGCGGCTGGGGCAGCGGGCTCGACTGGCTTGGGGGCTTCTACCGGGGCAGCAACCATCGGATCGGCTACGGCTTGGATTTTTGCCTCAAGCTGCTTCACCGCATTCTGTGGCACAGTCAATACCGGAGCGGAAGCCGGTGCAGGTGGAGCGACCACAGGAGCACTCGCGAGCGGTGCCACTGGTGCAGTGCCAGGAGCTGGTGTGCTGACGGCTGCGGCATTGGCCGAGGTGGTGGTGGTCTTTTCAACTACCACCGCCGAACCCAAGCTGCCTTTGTTGGGAATGGCAAGGAACAGTACGAAGGCAAAGAAGAAACCAGCCATCCAGCCGGTGACCTTGGCCATTTTCTTGCTCGCGCCGACGCCGAGCGTGCTATCGAGGGCGCCGCCGCCGCCAAAAGCTGACGACAGATCGCCGGCGCCGCCTTGCAGCAGAATCAAACCAACAATGCCCAGGCATAACGGCCAGAGCAGCACTTGCAGCAGAAGAATAATGCTTTCGATCATGACAATCCCTATCAGTTGGCAGCAATAATGGCGGTAAAATCAGCAAGCTTGAGACTCGCGCCGCCGACTAGGGCACCGTCGACGTCAGGCTGGCTCAGCAGCTCTTGGGCATTGTCCGGCTTCACCGAACCACCGTACTGGATGCGCACTTTTTCAGCCAGCTCACCAACCAGTTTGCGCAGGACTCCACGTACGAAAGCATGTGCTTCCTGGGCCTGCGCAGTGGTGGCGGTGCGGCCGGTGCCGATGGCCCAGACCGGTTCATAGGCGACGACGAGGTGCTCGAGCTGGGCGGCGGTGAAGCCGTCGAGCGAGCCTTGCAGCTGACGGGTCAGCACTTCTTCGAGCTTGCCGCCATCGCGTTCGGCGAGGGTCTCACCGATGCATAAAATCGGCACTAAGCCCTGGGCGAGCACCGCCGCCAGGCGCTTATTGATGGTAGCATCGGTCTCGCCGAAAAGCTGGCGGCGTTCGCTGTGACCGAGAATTACATACCTGGCGCCGGCATTCTTCAGTAAGGAAGCCGAAGCTTCACCGGTGAAAGCGCCCTTTTCTTCCCAGTACGCATTCTGTCCACCGACACCGACAGCACTACCCTTGGCCGCCTGAGCAACCGGGTACAGCGACAGAAACGTTGGGCAGACAGCGACTTCGACCTGACTGCCACGGGGGTCGGCGGCGATAGCCTTAGCTAATCCCTGCACCAGCGCGACACCCTCTTCCACGGTGAGGTTCAGTTTCCAGTTACCGGCGATAAAGCGCTTACGGGCCATGCATGTTCCGCGGGGCAACCGCGGTCCTTCTGGGGCTTATACCGCATCACGTGCGGCGGGCGCGAAAACATAGAGAGTACCCCACACTGGTCAACACCCCGAAATGTCGACTTTTGGTCTAAATCGGTAAAAGCTTAACGCGTCCGCACGGCGAAAACGGCCTGATGTGAACCACAACCGCTTATTTCCACCAACTAACCCTGCCTGACACACCTGAGATCTTCAAGAATTTGTCAAAATGAGCAAATTACTATAATAATTATTGCCATGCGGCTAGCTTTTTAAAGCAAAGTCCTGATCAACCCTTGTCCAGGCTCGGAACTGCTGGCTGCCAGTGGCTTCCACCGGCGACCTTCCTACCGTCCCCGCCCATGACCAAGGCAGTCAGCAACGGACCGGTATTGGTAACAGGCCTGGGCCTGATGGGCGGCAGTTTGGCCGCCGCCCTCAGTAACGCCGGTGTGGCCGTGTTGCTACACCATTACCGGCCGGAAGTCGCCCATGCCGCTGCCGCCCGCGGCTGGGGCACGCCAGTAGCTGACTTCGCCAGCGCCGCCCATGCGCGTGTGGCAGTGGTGTGCACCCCGGTAAGCGTCATCACCGACACGGTGCGGGCAGTGGCCGCCGTCACCGGCGCCCTCATCACCGATGTCGGCTCGACCAAGGGCCGCTTGTGCGCTGAATTACAATCGCTGAGCCAGCGTTTTGTCGGCAGCCATCCGATGTGCGGCAGCCATCTGCAGGGTCTCGCGCATGCCGACCCCCACCTTTATCGCCAGCGCCTGACCTTGGTGACGCCCCTGGCGCAAACCCCCGAACAACTTCTGAACGCCATCGAAGGCCTGTGGCAAATCGTAGGTTCACGCACGCAGCGCTTGACGCCCGAGGCGCATGATCGGGTAGTCGCCGAAGCTTCGCACCTGCCACACATCCTCGCCTCTGTCACCGCCTCACTACTGAGCCCGGAAGCCGCACCGGTGTGCGCCAGCGGATTTCGCGATGCGACGCGCATTGCCGGCGGCTCACCGGACCTGTGGCTGGATATCCTACTCGCTAATCGCGACGCCCTCCTGCCCCTGCTAGCACGCAGCCGCGAACGCTTGGCAACTTTGGAGACACTCTTAACGGACAACGATGCGCCGGCCCTTAAACGCTGGCTGGCAGTGGGAAAAGCCGGCCGCCAGCGCTTTGAAGACGCTCAATAAGCCAAGTTGACTTCAATGCCGATGGCCCAGCGTGCGCCGACATGAAATCCTTCCGCGCCGCCGCCATCTTCTGCCTCGCCACCATGCGATTGGCCGCTGAAGATATAGCTTCGGTGCCAGCAGCCCCACCGGCCCTACCGGCCCCGGCCGCCAGTCCGTGGACGACCAAGGGTCGTTTCGGGGTGTTCTTCGCCAACTCGACCACCAAGAACGCCGACACCAGCCTGGATCCGACCATCGGCGGCACCGCGCGCACCACCACCATATTGCTGACTGGCGACTATGACGGTGAATGGAAGGACGGAAAAAATTCTGTTCAGCATATCTTCAAAGGTCGTTATGGCCGGCAGAAAACCAATGATCAGCCGCTGAGCGAAAGCGATGACGAAGCCAGCTATAACGGGGTTTACCGGCGTGAGCTGACCGCCCCCCACTTCATCTACCTCGGCTGGGGCTTGGAGAGCGTGTGGACGGGCCCCTACCGCAATGACGCGACGCGAGCACCTGACAACAGCCACAACATGTTCGACCCGTTGACGGCCAAGGTCTCTGGTGGTTATGGCCAACGCTACGCCAACTGGGTGCCCGAAGACAAGCTGGAATGGCGTCTGGGTGTGCGTGTGCAAAAACGCTGGGGCAGTCAATTGAATGCGAACGAAACGGATATCCAAACCGGTCCCGAATTCTTTGCCCGCTATGAAGGCATGCCGCTGAAATATCAAAAGGATCTCAAATATTTCACGCAATGCGAGGCGTTTGCCGAATTCAATGACCTCCGGCACATCACCAATCTGATCACTGCCGGCCTCACCTTCCAACTGAGCAAGCACCTCAATCTCGACCTCGCCCTGCGCGCCTATTACGAAACCCGGCCGAAGGAATTCGCCAGCAACGCCGAGGCCACCGGTTATAATCAATGGTCGCTGAAGCAGGATACCATGATCGGCGTGGTTTATAATTTCTGAGCGTCAAAGCGCAGCCAGTCCGAATCTATTCCCGACGCGCTCCTAGCGCAGCCCACCCCGCCGCATCCGGCTGGGCAGACCCAAACGTTTCCCATCAGCTGTCAGCTGGCCCAACGGCATGCCATCAATGGTGCGCACCAAGGCGTTGCCGGTCAAAGCCTCTTCTAATTCTTCGCCAGCCCACAGGCGGATGGCTTCAGCATGTGTGACGCTGACTGCTGCCGCACCGCGTTCGATCAGGCCTTGCGCACCCCACGGCTCCAAGCGGTCGCCATGTGCCACCACCAAGCCACGGGCTTCGGTGGGCAGGGCGCAAGCCGCCGCCTGCGGTGAACCGATAAACCAAGTGGTGCCGCGCCGCCAAGCATAACTATCCGGCAACCACGGCAGCGCTTCACGTTCCGGCGTATTGCCGCAGAGCATGCGCGACGCCAGCTCATCGCCTGCACGGCGTAAACGAACGGCGAAAAACGGCTCGCTCTTTTGCCGCTGCGGCCACAAGCGCAGCGCACCGCTGTGATACAGATCAGGATCAACACCGGGCAGCGCCGACTGCTGTGCCTCGATTGACCATTCGGGATGAGCTGCGCAAAAAGTAGCTATGACGCCCTCGTTCTCGGCCTCGTACGGCGTGCACGTCGAATACACCAAGCGTCCACCGCGACGCACCAAGGCCGCCGCTGTCGCCAACAGGTCGCCCTGGCGCAAGGCCATGCGCGCCACTTGGCGGGTCGAACGCCGCTCATGACCCGAGCATGGAGCATCCACCAGCACTCCATCGGCACAGCCCGGCGAACGCTCGGCAAGACGATGCACCGGCAAGGGCGTTACCACCGCGCTGGCTACGCCCTGACGAGCGAGATTTTCAGCCAGCACACGCCGTCGTTGATCAGAGGCATCGCAGCACACCAGCAGGCCGTCATCACGGCCATGACGCTGCAACGCCAAGCCGATCTGCGTACTTTTGCTGCCCGGGGCGGCACAGGTGTCGATGAGGGTTTCGCCCGGTTGCGGGGCGAGCAACTGCACCGGTACCTGGCTGGCGGCATCCTGCGGGTAGGCGGCGCCCGTATGATAAGCCAGAGTCGCCCCGGGGTCGGCATCATCGGCAGTGAAGCGTCCGCTGGGCGACCACGGCACCGCTACCGTATCGCCCAAGACCGCGGCTTCGTGGCCGATCAGCAGACGTCGTGGATGCAAGCGCACCGAACGCCGCGCTGGCTGACCGAGGGCGGCTAGAAAAGCCGCACCATCAGATAACGAGGCGGCCAAAAGCGCCAAAGCGTCGTCAGAGGACATCGTGGATCGCTCGCGCCAAGGCGGGCAGATCCGGATCACGCGCCCCCATCAATAACACGGTGTCGCCGGCCCCTGCCTGTTCGCACAGCCAGCTCAGCAGTTCCTGGCGATCATCGGCATGGATGGCCAGCAACTCGGGTGGCAGGTCGCCAGCCAAATCGCGGCTGTGGATGTCCTGGGCGACACTGCCGCCGGCATAGAAGATATTGGTGTAACACCAACGGTCGTTCGGCCGCAGCAGGGTCGGCAGCAGGGCTTTCAATTCCGGACGCAGGAATCTAGCCGGGCCGAAACCATGCGGCTGAAAAATTGCCACCACGCGATCGGCACCGGCCTGGGCGGCCCGTACCGCGGCACTGATCTTATCGGCATTGTGAGCATAATCATCGACAACGCGGATGCCGGTGTCCGTAATGCCGACCACCTCAAAACGCCGCGCTACGCCTGGGAATGTCGCCAAGGCCGCGGCAACCGCCGTCGGCGCCAGGCCCAGTTCGATGGCAATCACCGCCGCCGCCGCCGCATTTTCAAGATTATGCGCCCCTGGATGCAGCAGACTCAAGGTCAGATCGCCTTGCGGCAATCCCAGCACGCCAGTGCTGGTATGCGGGCCGACACTGATGATTTCGAGGGGATAATCAGCGGCACCGCCCAAGCCATACGAACGGACATTGGCGTGGCCGGCACTTGCAGCCATGGACTCGTGGCAGCGTGCATTCACCAACAACATTTTCGACTGGGCGGCGAAGGTGGCGAATTGCGCG
Organism: Planctomycetota bacterium; assembly: GCA_043788625.1. GTDB lineage: Bacteria > Planctomycetota > UBA11346 > UBA11346 > UBA11346 > CAIUVD01. Next base: position 3,541 of record JAYVTR010000100.1, on the reverse strand, counting down.
CGCAGCCCGGCGAGTTCGCCGTGATCACGGGTGATGTTGTGAATCAGGCCAATGCCTGCACGGTAACCAATCAACGTACCATCCGATTCGCAGGCTTCGGCGGCAACGATGCCATCGCGTGGGCCGACGGCAAAGCAGCCGGCGACGCCTTCGCCAGCCAAGGCCGCACCGCCAAGGATCGTCGCAGACGTGTGCGTCTGGCGCAAGATCCACGCCAGCATTCCAGTGACGGTGCTTTTGCCGCTGGTACCGGAAATAGCGATTCCCGGGGCGGCAGCATTGATGACTTCGGCCAGTAATCCCGGCCGCGCCAAACATCCGATGCCATGCCCTTTGGCGGCCAACATTTCAGGTGTATCCTGTTCGACCGCTGCCGAATAAATGAAGCGTTCGACGGCTGTAGTGATGGCCGAACCGTCTTGCGGCAAGACGTTGATGCCAGCGTCGCTCAGCCGCCCAGCCAACTCCCCGGCTTTGCCCTGGTCAAAACCGCGATCGGACCCCTGCACCGAGTGTCCCCAAGCCCGCATCAACTGCGCCAGCGGGTTCATGCCGGCGCCGGCAATCCCTGAAAAATGATAAAGCATGGCCGCGTGATGGCGCTTGGTTCGGGAAAAGCGATCAGTACTTGGCGCGCAACTCGCGCGCCTCGGTGATATAGGAATCAATGCCCCAGCTATTGATCACCAGATCCAAACGTGCATGCGCTTCTTCCAAAGCCTTTTGCCGTGCCGTCTGAGTTACCCCAGGTGAGGCGTAATCCTTATAACGATTCTCAACGTAGCCCTGAATATTTTTCCACGCGCTGGTAGCCGAATCGCCTACATAGGTGCGTACCCGGGTCAGATCCGCCTTGGGGAATTTGCGCGCGTTGTCATCGATGACCTTGGTCGCCTCGCTATATTTTTCGTCTTTGATCAAGGCCTCGACCTCTAGTTGCACACGTTGTACGACATTGGTGGTGGAGGCAGCGACACGTCTGGTCCGTTCGGCCTCAATCGAGGCCAAGCGCGTTTGGATGTCATTGATGGCATTGGCAAACTCGGTGAGGAGTTTCGGATCCACAACTGCCGTGGTGTCTACCGGATTCTTGATAAATGCCTGGCAGTCGAGGGTCAACTTGTCGAGATCGGTGGCAGGATCGGTGAGCTTCGCCAGCTGCTCAAGCAGTTGCTTGCGATGCTCGGTGACACGCGCCTCGCGTTCACTCTGCGCTACCTTGTCCTCGAGCTTGGCCAGTTCCTTTTTCAAGTCGGCCTTGCGTTCGGCAAAAGGCGGGGCGTCGGGCACCGTCGCCAACAAGGCGGTGGCCTCGTCATAGGCCGCACGGCTGGCAATTGCTGATAATGAGGACTGCACCGTCGCCAAGGTCGACGAGGCCTTTTCAGCTTGGGGATCTTTTTTGAAGACCACCAAGACCAACACTGCGACTATGCCAATGGTCAGGATGACTCCGATGGCGACAAACAATGCCGAGCGGATGGTCTGCCGGCGATTCGCAACTTGTTCGGGAGTGGCAGGACGACGGCCAGATGGACGACCCGCTTCGGCGCTACGGCCGGACACCGAGGTCATGCGGCTGGAATTACGCCCGCTGCTGCTACGTCGACCTTTGATGCTCGTAATCCCTGAAGCGGAATCCTCAGCGCCCTTTGGCACTTCGACTTCGAATTCCTGGGTGGCGGCCTTTTCCGTTTCGGGAACAGACGAGGCATCTTTCCGATCCGCACGCGTTGAACGAACGGACGAGGCCGAAGAACGGACATTGGAACGGCGGCTGGGTGCGGGCATGGCTCTGTATCGTGGGAACCCGTCTTCTCCAGCAATACCAGACCTCGGCTCGCTTACCTAGCGTGCCGCACGCCGCCGACACCAAGCAAATTGTTCAGCAAGCCGCAGTCTACATCCTTAAGAGCGCGACTTGGTTGCACCTTGGGCAACGGGTCCAGGATGCATTGCCCTCACTTCCAAGCATCCCCCTTAGACCTCAGGAATTACACACATGATCGCGACTGCAGACGCCGGCGTCATCGGCATGGCCGTTATGGGCCGTAACCTCGCCAAAAACATCGAATCCCGTGGCCACACCGTAGCGATCTACAACCGCACCTACGAGAAGACCGAAGAAGTCATGGCCTGGGAACATGCCAAAGGCGCCAAGTTCGTACCAGCCAAAGAGCTCAAGGATTTCGTCGCCAGCATCAAGCGTCCACGTCGCATCATCATCATGGTACAAGCCGGCAAGGGCACCGATGCGGTAATCGAACAGATCGCCCCGCTGCTGAGTAAAGGCGACATCCTGGTTGACGGCGGCAACGCCTATTGGGGCGACACCGACCGCCGCAACGCCATCGGCAAACAGTGGAATTTCCACTTCATCGGCATGGGCGTCTCGGGTGGCGAAGAAGGCGCCCGCATTGGGCCTTCGATCATGCCCGGTGGCGATAAGGCAGCCGTCGCTTTATTAATGCCGATCCTCAAAGAGATCTCGGCCAAGGCTGGCAAGAAGAACGCCGAACCCTGCGTCACCTGGTGTGGCGAAGGCAGCGCTGGCCACTTCGTGAAAATGGTTCACAACGGCATCGAATACGGCGATATGCAGATGATTGCTGAAGTGTACGACGTGCTCTTTCGCGGCATGGGCAAAAAACACCCCTTCATCGCCAAGACCTTCAAGACCTGGAACAAGGGCGAGCTTGCCAGCTTTTTGATCGAGCTCACCGGCCAGATCGCCGACAAGGCCGACCCACTCAAGCCACGGCGCTTTTTGCTCGATGCCATCCGCGACTCGGCTGGTCAAAAAGGCACCGGCAAATGGACCACTGTCGCCGCCTTGGAACACGGCGTAGCCATACCAACCATCACCGCTGCGGTCGATGCGCGTCTGGTTTCGTCGCTGAAGACCGAGCGTGAAATCGCTGCCAAGGTGCTCAAGCTCACCCACCGCAAGGTCAAGGGCGTCACCATCGCCGATCTCGCCAAGGCGCTCTACGCTGCCAAAATCAGCGCCTATACGCAAGGCATGCGCTTGATCATCGAAGCCAGCAAAGCCCGGGGCTACAACACACCGGTGCAGGAGATCCCCGCCATCTGGCGCGGCGGCTGTATCATCCGTGCGGTGTTCCTCGACCGCATCACCGAAGCCTTCCGCAAGCAGCCTGACCTGCCGAGCTTGTTGATCGCCAAGGAATTCACCAAGGACATCAAGCGCTGCCTGCCGGCATTGCGCAAGGTGGTTGGCGCGGCGGTTGCCGCTGGCATACCGGTGCCCGCCCTGTCGGCATCGCTGGCCTACATTGAAGGCTACGCCACCGCGCGTCTGCCAGCGTACGTGACCCAGGCCCAGCGCGACGCCTTCGGTTCGCACACCTATGAGCGGGTCGAAAAGCCAGGCACCTTCATCCATACGGAATGGTTGGCTTAAGCGTATGATCGGGTAGGAGGGCCGTTACCGGCCCCGTCCTCCCACACCACCGTACGTACGGTTCCGTATACGGCGGTTCAGGGCGAGCACGCCAGTCGTCGATGTTCTTGGATGAGG
>JAYVTR010000099.1:0-18981 GCA_043788625.1 Planctomycetota bacterium | reverse complement strand
GATGCAGCAACAGTCGCGTGGCGTGATGGATGTCACCGTCGACGAGGTGTTCATCGGCAATGGCTGTTCTGAACTGATCATCGCCGCCCTGCGCGGTCTGCTATCACCCGGCGACGAGGTGTTGGTGCCATCGCCGGACTATCCGTTGTGGACGGCGGCGGCGAATCTCGCCGGTGGCACGGCGGTGCATTATCCATGCCCCGAAGCCACCGGCTTCATGCCCGACATCGCCGCCCTGACGGCATTGATCACCCCACGCACCAAGGCGCTGGTGGTGATCAATCCCAACAATCCAACCGGTGCGGTGTATTCCAAGGCGGTGCTGATGAGCATGGTCGAGCTCGCCGAAGAGCATGGCCTGGTCATCTTCAGCGACGAGATCTACGATCAGATCACCTACGACGGCGCTGAGTTCGTGCCCATGGCGACCCTGGTGCACAAAACCCTGTGCGGCACCTTTGGCGGCCTGTCGAAGGTCTACCGCGCCTGCGGTTGGCGTGTCGGCTGGCTGTCGTTCTCGGGCCCCAAGGACCACGCCCGTGATTACCTGCAAGCACTCGATCTGCTGTGCGCGCTGCGCCTGTGCAGCAATGTCCCCGGGCAGTGGGCAGTGCAGACCGCGCTTGGCGGCTATCAATCGATTCACGAACTGACCAAGCCGGGTGGCCGCTTGTACGAAACCCGCCGGGCGCTGATTGCCGGCCTGCAGGCCAGCACCTATCTCGCCGGGGTCATTCCCAACGGCGCGCTGTATGCTTTCTTACGCGTCAAAACCGAGGCCCTGGGTGCGGCGGGAGCAACCTTCGACGATCAGAAATTCGCTCTCGATCTGTTGGAAAAGCAGAAGGTCCTGGTCACTCCCGGGCACGGTTTCAACGTGCCCTACAAAGACCATTTCCGCATCACCTTGCTGCCCGACGCACGGGCTATGGCCGAAGTTTTCAAGCGCATCGAAGCTTTGCTCGCCAGTTACGCTGGGCGCTGAGAGTACGCTGGGCGCTGAGAGTTATGCCGGGCGCTAAGGTGCCCAGCGCAGCACCGAGCCGCTGGTCAACGCCACCGGCCCATCAGCGCGGTTGAGGCACAGCCGTCCCTGGTCATCGATGCCGGTGCCCAGTCCGCTCAGCTGTTCGCTGCCGACGGTGATGGTCAGTTCATGTCCGCGCAGCACGTCGCGCTCACGCCACGACTCGACGATGCGCAGCCATTGATCGGCGGCCAGCATGCCGGCGGCCTCCAGCAAATACCGCCGCAGGCCATCTAGCAGGTCGAGCATCGTTGGTACATTGGCGCAGTGTTCGGCCAGTGAGGTTGGCGGACAGGTGCGACCGATGGCCAGCAGCAGAGTATCGCGATCGGCGGTCCAATGCGGATCGAGGTTGAGACCGATGCCTACCACCACGCACGCCTTGCCGGCGGTTTCATGGGGCCGCTCGCACAGGATCCCCGCCAGCTTTCCGGGATTGCCATCAGCCGCCAACAACAGGCAATCATTTGGCCATTTCAATCCCACGCGCAAACCCGGACAGAGGTCTTCTACCGCATGGCACACTGCCAGCCCCGCGGCCAACGACAGCTGTGGCGTGGCGGTCTTCTGATGCAGGACGAACGAGGCGGTAAGCACGCCGGTGGGCGCCTGCCAGGTGCTGCCGCCACGTCCGCGGCCGGCGGTTTGCTGCGTGGTCCACACGCAGGCACCATGCGCCAGGGCGGCACTATGCTCTAGGGCCCAGGTGTTGGTGGAGGGGCAGGTTTCAAGTTCGATCAGCCACGGCCGCATGACAGTCCCCTAGGAGGCCCTTATGCCGGCTCAGCCGTCAAATACCACGCCCTGGGCCAAGGGGAGGGCGCCACTGCCGTTGACCGTGCTGGTCACCCGTCGCATATAGGATTTCCAACTATCCGAGCCCGCCTCACGTCCGCCGCCGCTGGCTTTTTCACCACCGAAAGCGCCACCGATCTCAGCCCCACTGGTGCCGACGTTGACGTTGGCGATGCCGCAATCGCTACCGTCGGCGGCCAAAAACCGCTCGGCCTCGCGTAAATCATTGGTCAAGATGGCCGACGATAAGCCGTGCGCGACGGCGTTATTTGCGGCAATCGCCGCCTCCAAATCATGATAAGGCGAGACGTATAAGATTGGCGCGAATACCTCATCTTGCACAATCGGTGCATCGGCCGCAATTTCGACGATGGCGGGCCGGGCATAGGCGCCCTCGCCGCATGCGCTCAGCGGTTGTCCACCATGCACCAACCCGCCTTGCGCAGTGGCAGCCGCTAGAGCCACCTGCATAGCGGTGAGCGCCGCCTGATCGATGAGCGGACCCACTAATACTCCCGGCTCACGCGGGTCGCCGACACGTAGTCCGTCGTACACGGTTTTCAGGCGCGGCAGCAACGTCGAGTAGACGTCGTGGTGCACCAGTAGACGCCGCAAAGTAGTGCAGCGCTGGCCGGCGGTGCCGGCGGCGGCAAAGGTGATGGCGCGCAGCGCCAGATCGGCGTCAGCCGTGGGCGTCACGATAGCGGCATTGTTGCCGCCGAGTTCCAGCAAGCTGCGGCCGAGACGGGCGGCGACCGTGGTCGCCACCGCCCGGCCCATGCGCGTCGAACCGGTCGCTGAAACAAGAGCCACGCGCGTATCCGCAGACAGGTGCATGCCGGCGCTGGCCGGGCCGCACACCAACTGCAGCAGGTGAGGATCACATTGCAATTCGCTTAGTGCCTGCTGTGCCAGGGCGTGCACCGCCAGCGCGCTATGCATGGCTTTTTCTGAAGGCTTCCACACCACGGTGTTGCCGCACACCAACGCCAGCAAAGCATTCCACGCCCATACCGCCATGGGGAAATTGAAGGCAGTGATGACCCCGATCACGCCCAGCGGTTGCCAGATTTCGAGCAGGCGATGCGCCGGCCGTTCGCTGGCGATGGTCAGCCCATGCAGCTGGCGTGACAGGCCGACGGCGAATTCGGCCATGTCGATCCATTCCTGGACTTCGCCTCGGGCTTCGCTGGGAGTCTTGCCGATGTCGCGCACGATCACCGCCGCCAGCTCATCTTTACGCGCTCGCGCCAGCTCGCCGATACGGCGGACCAGCGCCCCGCGCTGCGGCGCAGGCACCAGACGCCAACGTAAGAAAGCCGTGTGGGCGGCAGCAATGGCGGCGTCCATATCGCCAACCGCAACCGGCCCCAGGTCGCTGCCATCTATCGCCGAGCGGCTTGGGAGGGTCATGGAAGTCGTAGTCATGGTTGCCTTCTGACGAGGAAGATGGATGTCACAGTGGTGGATTCCACAACGGCAAAGTGCCGATCCCATGCGCCCGAGCGGCATAATTGGCGCCAAAACGATTGACCAGGAATTGCGGCAGATCGACCTGTTCTTGGCGCACAAAACCTTGCGCCGGCAAGCGCCCCAGGCGATGCAGGTCGACCACCGCGCAGATGCCGCTAGCGGTAGTGATCTGGATGGCACTCCACGGCTCGCCAAACAATTCAGCGGCATAAATCTTACGCGCATCGGTGACCTGCGTCAGTTGACCATGTTTCCAGCCGGTAACGGTAATGAAGACCAGCACCACATCTTGGAGGGTGATTGGTACGGCACGTTCCAGCAGCTCTTTCAGTAAATCGCGACGGTTACGCAGCTGTAGTTCGTTGATCAAGAAATGCACCAACTCGCAGTGCCCACGATAGCGAATGGTTTTGTAATCGAGGGCGCGTACGCGGCCGGCGAGGGTCTCCCACACGGTCCCCAAGCCGCCGGAGGTGTTGAAGGCTTCATAGTCGACTCCGTCGATGCTGAAATGTTCGAGGCCTTCGAGGGCAAGAACTTCGCGCTTTTCGCCTTCATGCACGATTTCACAGGGATTGCAGTACTCATTGATCAACCCATCGGTCGACCAAGTTAAGTTGTATTTCAGCTCGCCGACCGGGAATTGCGGCAAGGCGCCGACACGCAATTTAACCTGGTCAAGACGTTCAAAATCGACCGTCAGATGATGCCCAGCGATATTGATGAATCCCGGCGCCAGCCCGCACTGAGGCATGAAGATCTGTCCCGGCTTGGCGCGCGCCGCCAGTTCACGCACCGCGCGGGTGGTGGCGACGTCTTCGGTCAGGTCGAAATAACTCGCGCCTGCGTTTAAAGCTGCGTTGGCAATTCCCGGATTGACGCCATACGAACAGGCGCTGATGACACTGTGATGACCAGCGGCTGCCGTCGCCAAAGCGCTCGGATCGGCCACATCCACGACCATCGTGGTGAGCCGCGGAATACCTTCCAGCCGTTGTAAGGCCGGCGCTGCAACGTCCCCCACCGTAACTAGATAATCACCGCTATCGGCCAATAATGTGCCAATGGCCCGACCGATTTTACCAGCTCCTAAAAGCAATATCCGGTGCATGGCAGATCTCCCTGATCTCAGTCTACCACAGCGCGGGAGTTTGTGGTAGACTAGATCATGGATTCGATGCCCCAATGGACGCAACACGCTCAAGCAGCCCTGGCCGTTTCAGGTTTGCTGGTGGCCCTGGTCGAGCGGTGTCAGCCGGCGGCCAACCTGGAACGTCGCCTGCGTGAAGAGACCGCCACCCGTCTACTGGATTGGGTCGATGCCATCACCGTCCATGCCCAGCCGGCCATTGAAGCCCGCTGGCGCGCCTTGGGATTTGTCGGCGTCGCCATCGACGGCGTGGTCTGCTATCAGCATGCCGGCGGGCGGTTTCCGCGCTTGATAGCCGACCCGCATTGCGAACCGGCTGACGGCATCGCTTGCGATCTGCGTGTTGAATCCGTCACCGACGCGCTCGCCGCGCTGGATGGCATCGGCGAACCTGAAGGTGCGCCGTGCGCGGCTTATCGCCGCGCACGTCTGGCCACCGGCGGCGGCTGCTCATTGTGGGCGGTTGAACGGCATGGGTGGTCGGGCTTGTCGATGCCCCCGCCACGGGCGCCGGATGCGGTGCTCAAACACCAAGAGGCCTTCCGTTTGCGGCGGCGCTATTTCGCCGATCCGGCGGATGGTTTTGCCGAACTGCACCGTCTGCTCGATCGGGCCATTGGTGACTTGGGTCGCGACGAAACTTGCGCACGGTTTTTCGCCGCTGAGCGCGATTATTGGCAACACCGCAATCGCGCTGCACGCATCCAGAAAGGTCGGCAAGACGCCTTTGGCCTGGGCTGGGCCAATCATGATCACCATACCTACCGCTCTTCTCGGCGGTGGTTCAGCAGTTTGATCGCGGTGCTGGAAAAGCTCGGCCTGCGCTGCCGCGAACATTTCCACGCTGGCGCCGAAGCCGGCTGGGGGGCGCAGGTGCTCGAACATCCGCAGACCGGCATCGTGGTCTTTGCCGACGTCGATCTGACCCCGCTCGAAGCCGACGGCGATATCGCGCACATGCCTTTGCCGGCTTTGTCCGCCACCGGTGGCCACGGAGGCAGTCGCCTGGGGACGGTGGGCATGTGGTGCGCCCTGCATGGTGAAGCCATGCTCGACGCCGGCATGCATCATCTCGAATGCACCTTCGCGCATGACGAGCTGACCCGTCAGCTAAGCGACCTAGGGGTCGACATGATGCGTCCGTTCACCGATTTTCCTTATCTCAAACAGGCCTTCACTCAGGGTGAGCGCTGGGCAGTGGCCGAATCACGCCTTGAACACCTGTTGATGCTCGGACATCTGACGCTGGAGCAGGCGGCGCAGTTCCGTGCCGAAGGCGCGCTTGGTTCGCATCTTGAAAATCTTGAACGCAATAATGGCTTCAAGGGCTTCAACCAGCACGGCGTTTCGCACATCATCAGCGGCACCGATCCACGTAAAAACTAGCTTGCCACGTAAAAACTAGCTTGCCGCAGTTCACTGCGGTGGCGGTGTACTGCGCAATGCCGCACCGCATACCAATGCCGGCAGCCACAGCAGCCAGCCCAGCAGCGTGCATGCTAATAAAAAATGCATAAGGCCGGCAAACAATGCCGAACGCTGCCAGAACCACGGATTATCAGCGTAGAAAGCCAGGCGCTGGTGGCTGCTCCAGCCGTGGACGCTCAAGGCTACATCATAAGCATCGACCACCGCCAAGCGTCCAAGCGCGTAACTTCCGAGGAACGGCCCGATCGGGCCGAGGAAAGCAGCGAGAAATCCCAGGCCAAGGACAGAAAGCCGCAAGCCTAGAGTGTGACGTATGACATGCACGCCAGCGACCAGCGACGGCAGCAGTGGCACCTGCGCCACCTGCATGCCGCGTTCGCGCAGCACCGCCACGGCCAAGGAATCCAGCACCGGTATCAACAATAGCGGCACCAGCAGCGCCCACACCGCCAAGGCCGCGGCCGCACCCAGGCCCAGCGCCAGACTGGCGCGCAGCGCGTACCACCACCACGCCAGGTCACCCGGCCAGCAGGCGATGGCTACGCCGACCGCGACCAGCAGCAGCGCCGCCAGTGCCACGGCATGGACCAGTAAGGGCCGCCACCACAGTCGTGGATGGGCAAGGAACCAGCGCAGGCCGAGCCACGGCCAATGACAGTTGAGGTCAGACATGGTGGATGGACGCTGGATGGTGATCAGCGATGAGCAGGACGAGCAGGGCGCCAGCGCGCAAGCTGGCGGCGATCGCCATCAAGGTCCACGCCACGACGGTGACATGGCCTTCGAGGAGGGGGACGCCGAGGTGCATGAGCCCGGCCGTGACCATCGCCCCGAGTGCTCCGAGGCCGACCAGCAGGGCTGGGAACCGCGCGTCACCAGCCGGACACAGTTCTTGCTGGCGACTGATCAGGGCAATCCCCCACAGGCCCTTGGCGATGCCCGATATGACCAAGCACGGCCCCAGCCAGGTGCTGTCCGGCATCAATAGAAAAGCTGTGTCGCTCGTCAGCAGCAGGCAGGCCGTCAACGTCAGCAGACGGTGGCCGCCGAGGCGGTTTAGACTCCATCCGGCGAGAAAGATGCCACCGAGCATGGCCGGAAAGAAAGCCGCCCCCTGCACGGCGGCAAAGGCGGCGGTGTCAACACCGCGCTCGTGCAGCAGGGTCGGCAAGTAAGCCATCGAAATCGCCATTGCCGCTACTGTCAGGACATTGAAAACCAGCAGTGGGCCATAACCGGGAGCCGCCGCCAAGGCTTGACGCAGAGGTGGGCGGTCGGCTTCCTGCACGTGTCCGGGCATGTCCGGGCACTGCGCTAGCATCCACGTCGAGGCCAGGCACAGGAGGGTCACGCCAGCAAAGATCGCCATCAACCACGGCAGGTGCGTGGCCTGGGCCTGGGCTCCTTTGGGCAGGATCAAACCCATCACCAGCACCACCACCGCCGTCAGGCCGAAGCTGACGCAATTACGCCACACCCAGAAGTGCGCCCGTAATGGACGCGGTACCAAGGCCTGCGTCCATACCACGAATGCCGCCCCGCCGGCAGCGTGCGACAGCTGGGCCAGGAAGATGCTCGCGAAAACCCCACCCAGGATCAACGGCGGGCTCCAACCCCAGGTCAGTCCGGCCCACGGCCACAGCACCGTGCCCAGCCAGAACGCCCGCCCGAGACCGGTGTCCAAAACGCAGCGGCGCTTGGCATCGCGTCCGGCGGCGGTGCGATGGCGCGCCAAGACCAACAGTGCCGAACAGAAGTTCCCGGCATAAGCGACCAGCGGCAGCAAGGCCAGGGTGGCTGCGGTAGCACCGAGCAAGGTCAGGTAGGTGACCAGGTAGAACGATTCGCCGAACAAGGCGCCAGTGACCTGCGACCACATGAACACCGGGATGCATTCGGTAAGCAGCCAACCGAGCCCCGGGCGGCCGCGCACTATGGCGCCGGCGCCTAAGCGTATGGTCACACGATCGATCCACAGGTCAGCCACGATGCGCCAGAGGCTAGTGTGGCTTGGAGGGGATCCACATGTGTCACTCTTGGCGTCACTCTTGTTGTCACAACAAGTCATCTCGCAGATCACACGTTCCAGCTTGCTTAAGCATGCGCTTGCGGCGCCGTTTACTCAGCCATGGTGCTTTTCCCCATGACTACGCCTACGACTCAGCCTCAGCCCATCCAGCGCGCCCTGTTGTCGGTTTTCGACAAGACCGGCATCGTCGATTTCGCCGCGGCGCTGCATGCTCTGGGAGTCGAGCTGTTGTCGACCGGTGGCACCTACCAGGCCTTGAAGGCGGCGGCTCTGCCGGTGATCGAAGTCGCCGAGTATACCGGTTTCCCGGAAATGATGGACGGACGGGTGAAGACCCTGCACCCCAAAATTCACGGTGGCTTGCTGTGCGTGCGCGATGATGCGCACCACGTGTCAGCGGCTCAGGCCAATGGCATCGGCATGATCGACTTGGTGGTGGTCAACCTCTATCCATTCGAAGCCACCGCCGACAAGCCTGGCGTCAGCACTGCCGACAAGATTGAGAAGATCGATATCGGCGGCCCGTCGATGCTGCGCTCGGCGGCCAAGAACCATGCCTTTGTCACGGTCATCGTCGAGCCCACCGACTATGCCCGCTGCCTGGCGGAAATGACCACCAACGCCGGTGCCACCACGCTGGCCTTCCGCCAGCAGTGCGCGCGCACCGTCTTCCGCGCCACCTCGCGCTATGACGCGTTGATCGCCGATGAGCTGACGCGTATCGCCGGCTTCCCCGCCGCCGAGCAATTCCCCAGCGAGCTGGCCTTGCCGCTGAAGAAAGTCATGGACCTGCGCTATGGCGAGAATCCGCACCAACAGGCGGCGCTGTTCGACATCCGCACGCCGGGGGCAACGGGCGTCACCAAGCTGCGCCAGCTCAACGGCAAGGAATTGTCGTTCAACAACCTCATGGATGCCGACGCGGCATGGAAGTTGGTCAATGAGTTCACCGCTCCGGGCTGCGCCATCCTCAAGCACGCCAATCCCTGCGGATGCGCTACCAGGATTGACTTGGCGACGGCTTTCGCCCGCGCCTATGATGGCGATCCACAGGCAGCGTTCGGCGGCATCATCGCTTTGAACCGTCCGGTCGACGCCGCCACCGCCGAGGCCATGGTGCCGCGGCAGTTCGTCGAGGTCGTCATCGCTCCGGAGTTCACCCCCGAGGCGTTGGAGATCCTTACCACCAAGCCGAAGTGGAAGACCAATGTGCGCCTGCTGGCGGTTGGCGCCTGGCAGCCGATTCCGCGTGGCGCGCTGTATGTCAAAAACGTGCTCGGCGGTCTGCTGCTGCAGGATTACGACAGCGTCGGCTGGGAACCCGGCACGTTGACGGTCGCCAGCAAGCGGGCGCCGACCGCCGCTGAGCTGGTCGATCTCGAATTCGCCTGGCTGGTGTGCAAGCACCTGACCTCGAATGCCATCTGCATTGTCCGCGAACGTGAGCTAGTGGGCGCCGGCGCCGGCCAGATGAGCCGCGTCAATTCGACGTGGATCGCGGCTTCATTGGCCAAGGATCGCGCCAAGGGCGGCGTGGCCGCCAGCGACGCGTTCTTTCCCTTCCCCGATGGTTTGCAGAACCTCATCAACGCCGGCGTGACGGCGGTGGTGCAGCCGGGTGGCAGCAAGGGTGATGCGGCGGTGATCGCGGCGGCGGATGCGGCCGGCATTGCCATGGTGTTGACGGGGAAGCGCCACTTCCGGCACTAGTCGGTGCCAGGCTCGCGTTGCTCGCGCGCGAGCTGCGCTCGCTGACGATCGCGTGGCGATCGCTGGCACCTGCGTTCGCGGGGGCCCGGCCCCCGCTACGCCCCGGCCAGGGGTGCTACCCCTGGACCCGCTGGCGCGCCCATGCGGGCCCGCGCGAGGATTTTGAGGGCCTGGGGCGCGGGTGCCCTCGCCCGCGGTTATGGTTGAAGGGGACTTACCCACCAATAGTTGACGCCGGCATGGTTTCCGCTTCATACGCTCTTCTACAGGGGGACGTCGGTGATCTCAACACAGCCATCAGTTGATGACTTACTGGGTAAGTTGCAGTCTGAACATCAGCAGATGTCGGCTCTGCGTCGTGGTATTGTGCATGGTGTGCCACGGCCGTCATTGCTCATCCGGCTGTTACTGGTGATGTGCGTGTTGATGATCGGTGGTATCGCCTGGTTGATCGGGGTGGTTGGTTTACGCGCCGTGCATGTGGTGGAATTGATCCGCGCCAAGCGCGCCGCCGAAGCCGCTGTCACTAGCGCTTTGCCCAGCGGCGCCGATTTATTGCAGGCCGGGAAATTTCGTACGGCCCTCTTGCGACATCCACAGGCGGCAGCGCGGTTATACGCCGAGCAGGGACGCGAGCTGCTAGCGCAGGGGCGGGCGGGCGAAGCGGTGACATCATTCGCCGCTGCTCGCCAGCGGGCGGTGATGCCCTTGCCGGGAGCAGCCCTGGTTGATGAAATTGAGGCCCTGGTAGCAGCCGGGCGTCAGCCCGAGGCACAGCGGCGGCTGCTCGAATTGGACCTGGCGACCTGCGATCAGCTCGACCGTGAACGCGCCGTAGGCATGATCCTGATCCTCAGTCAGGCTCTCGGTCCGCCCCAGGGAAATCCCTCAGGTCGTTGAATAATCAGTATTTCCATCTAAGCTCGAATGGTCTGCCCTCGTTCATAGCTAACCATTAGCTGCGCTGAAGGTCACAGGAAACCCGCATGTCCAATCAGGCACCTGCCAGTACCTCGCTCATCTATTTGTATGTTGGCGCGGAATGGTCTGGCCCGTTTCAGATCGAGCAGATCCGTTTTTTTCGCCATCACGGGCAGGTTGAGTCAGATACCTATGCCTATGACCCCGATGGCCAACGTCATTATACGGTCGGCGAATTACTGGCGCTCAGCGATGCCCGTGGCGGTGAACTTGGCAGACTCGGAGAACTTGGCGAAATAGACGACAGCGACACGCATTTGGAAGGGACTGAGAATCCCTTGGCGGCCCGCGATTTGGACGAGAGTTCGACGCCCGGTACTTCACGGTTTCTCATTTCCGCCGATGAGTCGAGCGATCCGACGGCGACTGTCGGCACCTCGCTTGATGCCTTGTCTGATCCGCTGCGTACTTTCTTGACCACCTTCCGTTCGTTGACCGAAGGTCGTCCTCCGCAACGGGCGCAGGCGCAAGCCCATTTGGTAGAGATGGCGTCGGTCATCGGCATCCAATTATCGGCAGCGATCTCCGATCCAGTAACGCTGCGTACCCTCACCGAAGACATCCTGCGGCTCGCTGACTACCTTGCCAACCGCATGCAAGACGACGCATTGTGGGAAGCCATCGACGCTTTACGCGGTTTCAAGCCCGATACCGATCCTGACGAAGCCATCATGGCCGCGCGCATGGTCATCTCCTGTTTGGTCCGCCATGCAGGACGCGGACGCAATGCGCGCAACACCTCGGGCCTGGTGCCAGTGGTACGTGAACCGGCGCACGAGCTGACCCGCGATCAGACACGTGACGTCAAGCCGTCCTTGTCGGAGACGCAAGAGCTCAGGGCGGTGTCCGACAGTTGGGATCAACCGCATGCCAGCACCGCGCGCAACATCATGCGCGATGCGCGCAAAGAACTGAAATCGACCGAAGCCGATCTCGACGCCATCCAGCACGCCTATGCCGAGCTGCAGTCGGCGCATGCACGCGATCTCATCGAAGCCCGCGAGATGCTTGCCAACCTCGAATCAGCGCGCGCTGATGAAATCGCCAATGCCGCCCAGGCGATGGCGGAAGTACGCTCTTTAGCCGCTGAAATCCACCGTTTGGCTGAAGAGACGCTGGTCGGAGAAGATGATCTCAAGGGCGAGATCCGCCAGCTTGCAGATGAACTCAAGGGCCATGATGCCACGGCCATGGCACCATTGGCCGAGGCCCTGCTGATCCGCCTGGTGGCGCGCTTACGCAATCTGGTGGCCGAGCCCGGCGCGGGGCAGGTACCCGGCGAAATCGGCATGCTCCGTGAAGACCTCGCCAAGGTGCGTGGTGAGCTGGTCGGTGCCCGGGCTCAGATCCTGGTGCTCACCGATGAGCGTGATCGCCTCAAGCGCCAGCTCGATGAGCAGCGTGCGGCCGCTGACCGCGCCATTGCCAATTCGAAAGAACGCGAACAGCGCCTGCGTTCCACCGTCACCGCCCTCGAAGTCACCAAGGATCTGCATCAGGATGTGATGCGCGAACTGGACGTGCAGCTGACCACCGCCCAGAAGCGTGTCGGTGAGATGGAAGGCGAACTGTTCAGTGTGCGCGGTGAGCTGACGCATACGCGCACGCACTTGGCGGATCGCACCCAGGAGTTACAGGCCGAGATGCGCCGCGCGGTTGAGCTGCAGGCCATGCTCGAAGCCCGGCGAGTCGAATTGTCGGGTCATCTGCAAGATGCCGAAGCGCAGCTGATGCAGGCGCAGGTGGCGCAGGCCGCTCCGGGAGCCGAAGTCGATCCTGAATTGATGGAGGCACTGGCTGCCAAGGTCAATCACCTGCGCACCATGTTCGAGGCCACCAAGCGCCGCCTGGATGAACAGCAGCAGGTGGCGTTGCGCCTTGAGGAAGAACTCACCGCCAGCCGGCGCGAGGCCAGCGAACTGCGTGGCCGCAGCGACGCCTTGACCGGTGAGCTGGATGATGCGCGAGTAGGTCTCGCCTCGGCTAAAAAGCGTTTCGAAGAACTCAACCGGGCCTATACCCGCCTTGAATCCGAGCGCGAATCGCTGCAGCACGAGCTGACCCAGCGCAAAGGCACCGATGTGGTGCACCATGGCAGCAGTGGCCACGAACGCAGCGGCGGCTCGTCACGTCTCGATTCCAACCAGACGGGTACCGCCCGCCTGAACAAAGTAATGGAAGCGCTTGAGGCGCGCCTTTCCGATACCCAGCACAAGCTGGAACAAGCCAACGCGCATCTCGAATCTGAACGCCGGCGGGTGCAGGAACTGACCTTGTCGCACAGCCAGTTCCAGGTGCGGGTGGATGATCTGACCGCCGACCGCGACCATGTGCGTCTGGAATTGGATAAGCTGCATGCCGAGCATTTTTCTGAGCATTCGCGGCACGCCGCCTCGATCGCCGTTGCCACGCAGTCGGCGATCGACAGTGAACGGCGTCTGAAAGAGGCGATTACCCGTCAAGTCGAGCTCGAGGACCAGGTCGATTGGCTGCAACGCCATCCGCAGCCAGCCGAAACTGCCTTGCAACAATTGTCCGCCGATGGCGATGAGCATGCCAGCGGCCAGTTCGTGGCACCGGCGCAAGCGCAGAAGCTATTGCATGACCTGGCCGAGGCGCGCAGCGAAGTCGAGCGATTGCGCTCGGGCCAGGCGAGCGAGATCAGCGGTCAACGCCACGCCCTAGGCGAGCGCTTGGTGCAGGTCGAAAACGAATTGTCAGTGGCGACCGTCGCCCGCGATGGCGCCATCGCCAGCCTGCAGGCGACCATTGCCGAACGCGACCGTCTGTCACGTGAACTGGCGCGCCTGCATGGCGAACATGAATCGGCGGCGGTCGAACACCGCGTGTCATTGAAAGCGGCGCGTGATCGATTCGGTGAGTCGCAGGCGCGCGTACAGGTGCTTGAAAAAGAGCTGGAACAGATCCGTGCCCAGCCGCTGCCCCTGGATCCAAAGATCGCCGAGCGCGCGGCTGAGCATTCCGCTGAACGTATCGCCGAACTGGTTGCCGAGCGTGGACGTCTGGCAGATCAGGTCCGTGACCTGTCGTCGACCATCGCCCGTGGTGGCATCAGTGAAGAATTGCCGGCACTGCGCCGTCAGCTCGAACAAGAGCTGGAACGCATCAAGGCTCTGACGCGCAGTCTGGCCGAAGCGCAAAGCCAGAGCGATCAGGTGCGCTCGCGGGTTGCCGAACTCGAAGGCCGGGCTACCAATTCTCAGCACGAGCGCGACCAGTTGCAGATCGACGTCGAACGCCTCAAGGGCGAGCTGCTGTTGGCGCAGGCGCACGCTGGGCTATCACGTGATTCGAACCACGACCGGCGTACACATGTCGAAGCCAAGCTGCACGAGGTACTGGCTGACCGTGAGCAGCTCTTAAGTGAGCTGTCGCGCGTCAACGCCGATCTTATGCAGGTGCGCGGCCGCCTGGTGCGCGCCGAAAGCGAGTCGTTCACCGCTGAGCGCCTACCAGCTGAATACGCCCGCCTGCGTGATCTTGAAAGCCAGATGACGCAACTGCGCAGCGAGCAGCAGGGTACCGTTGCCGAATTGGCTCAGGTGCGGACGCGTTTGGCGCAAATCACCAGCGAGCGCGATCAGCTACAGGAAGAAGTCGCACGTCTACGTGCACATCTGGCGCAGGTCAACGCTGCTGGCGTCGGCACGCACATGGTCGACGAGCTGGTCGGCTTGCGTGACAAGTTGACGCGTGCGAAAATGCGCATCCGCAACTTGCGCAAGGAGCGCGATGAGTTGCTGGCGCGCTTGGGTGAGCAGGGCAGCTCGTCCATGACCGGCTTCAGTAGCGCTCAGGCGTCGGCAGTGGTGGCGCCGCGGTCGTCCCTGCCTCAACCTGAATTGGCCCAGCTTACGCAACGCAGCCTGCCGCTGGTTGCTGGTACGCGTTTCGAGTATGCCTCTGGCGTGCGTGTAGCGGCGTTGGCGGACGGGCCTGGTAACGGCTCGGCTCCTGGACGTGCGGTGCGGGCGGTGACCTCGGCACTCATCCGCCGCGAGGCTGTGGACGGCCTGTTGCCGGCGGCGCAAGGCTTCACCTCGGCTATCGGCCGGCCGCGGGTGGCCACCATACGCCAAGAGCGCGAGGTGGTCCCACTCCAGCAGTCGAGCGGTCGCGGATTGTGGTGGTGGCTAGCGGTCGGCGGGACCCCGCTTCTCACCTGTGGCGTGGTCGCCGGCACGTTGCTGCTGGTCGCTTTGTCACGGCCCTACACCAATCATGCGGTGGTCGATGCCGAGGTCAGCACCATCACGGCGCCAATCGAGGGCTTGCTGTCATTGCATAAACGTGAAGTCGGCGAACACCTTGCTGCCGGCACCGATCTGGCACTGATGATCAATGACAAGCTCGACCATGGAACGGTGGAGCGCATGCAGATGCAGGTCCGCGATCTCGAGCGCACCTTGGCGGCCATTCCCACTGAGTCTGATGACCCGCAAATGGCCCAACAGGCCAATGATCAACGGCAGCAGATAAATGCCCAACAGAAGCTTGTCGACGAGGAGCTGGTGCGTCTCAAACGCCTGTCCTCGGCACCGCTGCTGGCAGTGGAAGACAGCCAGGTGTGGCGGGTCATGGCTGGAAATGGCACGTGGCTCAGCGAGGGTCAGCCGGTACTGGCGCTGATTCGTTCGGGGACCACCGTCATCCGTGGCCTGCTGAACCGCAGCGCCTATGAACGGGTGGCTGTAGGCGATCGGGTCTTCGCCCGACTGTTAAGCGACCGCTGTATCATCACCGGTCGGGTGATCAGTTTCGCACCGGCGCCAAATCGCCCTGATCATGAGCGCGTCGCCGACCTGCAGACCACCTTCGACGATGCATTCCTGGTCGAGGTGGCGATCGATCCGGGGCAGACGCCGCCTTCGATCGCCGGTCAGGGTGTCAGCCTGCTGTTCGCCAGCTCGACCGACGACGGCTTGTCGCGGGTGGTCACCGACCTCGCCAAACTCATCCGCTTTTGAGGCGTGGGATCACCTGGCCCGCGTCGCCAGCATTTCGTCGTAGGCATCCATGATGCGCTGGTACATGCCGGCGACGGTGTGCCGGCTGGAGAGCAGCAGCGAATGCACTCC
The DNA here is from genome assembly GCA_043788625.1 of Planctomycetota bacterium. GTDB lineage: Bacteria > Planctomycetota > UBA11346 > UBA11346 > UBA11346 > CAIUVD01. The sequence goes on along the minus strand of JAYVTR010000099.1, from coordinate 3,289 downwards.
CAGGCGCCGCCAGTCGCGGTTGGCGAGGTGGTTGAGGACGTCGGTGAGGGCGGCGACCGGCTCGCCGCGCAACACCACCCCGTTCCAATTATGGGCGACCATCTCATCGACTCCGCCGACATCGGTGGTGATGATCGGCAAGCCGTGCGTCAAGGCTTCGAGCAGCACGTAGGGGAAGCCCTCGTAACGGCTGGTCATCACTAAAACGTCGAAGCGGCTCATCACGGTCGAGCCGTTCGCCGGGCCGTGAAAGCTGATGCGCTCTGGGCATTCATTCACGGCTGAACGCACGAGCGGTTCATCCGGGCCGAAGCCATGGATTTCGATGTGAAAGTCATGCGCCTCGCTGGCACGGACGGCGGCGAGCAGGACATCGACGCCCTTCTGGTAGGACAAGCGGCTGAGGAAGCCGATCACCAATGGCTTGCCTGGCAGACGGGGGCGCATCGCCGGCGGCGTTGCCGAGGGGGCGATGCCGTTGGCGCTGATGCGGAAACGGCCGCCGGTAAAACCATGGCGGGTGGCGAAATCGGCTTCTTTGCGGCTCAACAGGAGGGTGGTGTTGGCGCGGCGCGACAGCATCCGCTCCACCGCCAGGCTCACTGCCAGAGCCACGCCTGTGAGACGCGGTTGCATCGAGAAGAAGGCGTGCGGCGTATAGATGAAGGGTACGCCAATGGCCGGCGCGATGACCACGCCCATCAGCCCGGCCTTGTTGCAGTGGCAATGGATCAGATGCGGCCGACCACCGCTGTGGATGAGGCGGATGATACGGATAATGATCAGCGCATCGCGTGGCGTCATCTGCTTGCGCATCGGCAAGGGCTGCCAGATGACCGTCGGCGCTGCCAGCATCAGGGTCTTGGCCTGCTGGTCTATCTGGCTCGGGCAATAGATGACGCGCACGCGGTGCGCATGCTCGGCTTGGGCAGTTGCGAGTTCGATGACGTGCCGCGCGGCGCCACCACCGAAGCCTTCGCAAAGATGAACGATGTCCATCTCACCCGCCCTTGCTGATGTGCCAGGTGACATTTGCCGGCGCATAACCGCAGCGTTCAAGAAAATAGCGCATACCCTCGCTTTGTCCGAAGTAGCCCTCGTAGGTCAGCCACTGCGCGCCATGCGCAATCGCCGCTTCGACCACCGCCACTTGCAGGGCATACATGATCCCGTGCTGGAGATGGTCGTGGTGGCCGATGAAGGACAGCTGTACCGCACTCTGACCGCAAACTGGCGTGCAGGCGCAGGCCGTCAGTTCACCGCCTGGAGCAAAAACCCCCAGGTAAGCGCTGCGGAAATCTTCGGCCTGCTGCATGTCCCGCTCACGGCTGTATTCCATCTTCTTGCCTTGACGTCTGGGCATCGACAAATGGATGGCATCGAGTTCGGCGCGATGACCGAAGGGATCGAAAAGACGCACGCAGTAGCCTTGTTTCAAGCAGCGGTTGCGGTTGGTGCGTAAGGCCTGTCGGTGCTTACCGCCGAGGTAGGTTGAAACCGTCGGCGGCAGGTTGAGCAAGGCCACGCCCCACGTCTTCTGGCTGATCAGCAGGTAACGGTGATGCGGCCGGGTGAAGCGCTCGAGGAAAAATGCCCCACGCGTCGCCGCCTCTAGGCGAATCGTCACACGCGGCAAATGGACGATCGCAATTATCTTTTTGACCAGGCGGATGGCAGCGGCGAGCACAGGGATCATTGCACAGGAGTCATGGCCAGGGAGTCACTGAGAATTGGAATTTTTTATAAGAAAAAGTGAATAGTTAATGTGATGACCAGCGTTGTCAAAATACTCAGGAATACCACGAAAGCCAATGATTGATTGTCCGAGGTAACTACCGTCCGCACCGAATGCATCGAAGCCTGTCGAGTAATTGGGTAGTAGTTCGCCGGTATAGACGCCATCGCTATTGTAGAACGAGATCGCCCCGGTGATGCTGCGCTCGCTGTGTCCGCAGGGTCGCCCATTTTCATCGTAATAATTTTCACCGTCTTGGGTATTGCTGGTGACAGCCCCGACATGGGTGAAGGTTTCGAGGTAAATATTATGCCGGCCGTGGTCGTCCTCGACCGGAATCGCTTCGACCTCAGCGGCAAAGCCGCTGCATGTGGCCTGTGTAAGAACCAGGGTTAGGGACAGAGCCAGGACCAGCAGCAGCTTAGGCCGCATGGCCGGCTTTGGGCGTATGCACGGCATTCACCACCACACCGATCAGGCGCTCACGCAGGTGCCCGAGATGGCGCATGGCCTGCACCACCTGTGGACGCGTCGTTTGCCGATCACGGACCACGAGGATGACGGCATCGCTGTGGCTGGCGATGATCAGGGCATCCAACGAGGAGGCGAGCGAGGGCGTGTCGATGATGATCCGGTCGAGTTCGTCTCGGCATGAAGTCAGCCATTCGCCCAGGCAGTGGGTCAAGAGCAGCTCGCTGCTGTGTTCGCCGACTGCGCGCGAGGCCATGCACATCAACCCATTGGAGATCTCGACCGTCGGCACCACCCCGGGCTCGCCGGCCAGCAGCTCGGCGAAGCGCGCGGCGGTGGGGTCGGGAAAGGTGTTTTCATTGAGCAACAAGGTCAGGCCCGCCGAGCGCAAGTCGCCATCAACCAGCAATACCCGTTCGCCAGAATTGGCGAACGCCTGGGCCAGGCCAAAGCTGACGGTGGTGGTGCCGCCGGCATTGCTCGGGGAGATGACGGTGATGATCTGTGCCTGCTGGTGGCCGGTGAGGGCCATCAGGGTATTGGTACGCAAGCGCCTCAGCTCATCGGCCAAGGCGGTATGCAGCGGTTGTGCAGTGGTGTGGCGCAACGATCCGAGCAGGCGCACGCCGGAGATCTGATCCTGGCCGGCGTCCCAATGGATCCGTTGATCGAGCAGTTCGGCGAAAACGGCGGCGAGAATGCCACCGCCCAGGCTGCACAGAATAAAAAACATGAGCGTCAGCGAGCGGCTGACGTTGGCGGTGCTGGCGGCATGCGGTGGGTCGGCCAGCAGCACCTGCGCCTGATCCGTGCGGCTATAGACCTCTTCCTCGTTCAAGCGCTTGAGCAAGAGATCGTAGCGGTTCGACATCGCCAAGGTGCGGCTGACCAGCGACTGCAGATGCGACAGCGCATTGCGGTAACGGTTGTTCTCCTCCTCTTCTGCGGCGATGCGGGTGTTGATACCGACGGTCTGGCTGGTGAGCTTGGTGTATTCCGAACGGATGCTGCCGAGTACCGAGGCGATGGCTTCGTTGAGGATGCGCGTGCGGCCGGTGATCTGCTCATTGAGCTCGATCATGC
>JAYVTR010000098.1:0-9243 GCA_043788625.1 Planctomycetota bacterium | reverse complement strand
TGCTGACGCTGGTCGAGTGGGATCCGGCACTGGAGGCAGACCTGGCGGCTGATGCCCAACGCCTGGTCGAACTCATTGCGCGGTTGCGGCAGATCGTCGCTGAGGAATCAGCCGCGGCGGGGGTCGCCGGCTTCAGTGCTATTGCCGCCGAGGCCATGACTCTGCTGACGGACCCGGCAACGGCGGTGCGTCTGGCGCGACGCTATCGCCATATCCTCCTGGACGAGGTGCAGGATCTCAACCGTCTGCAGGCGAGTCTGGTCGAGGCGTTGCTGGATGCGTTGCCGGAGGTAGCTCCCGACGCGGCTTCAGAGGCGAAAGGACCGCGCGTGTTCGCCGTCGGTGATCACCGCCAAAGCATCTTCGGATTCCGCCACGCGGCGCCGGAAATATTCGCCAGTTGGGAAACCACCCTGCCGGCGCGCGGCGGCACCGTTGCGGTGTTGCGCGAGAATTTCCGCAGCCATCCCGGCCTGGTACTTGGCATCACGGCCTTGTTCGCTGACGAGGCTTTCCGCCCACAAGACATCCTGCCCGGCCGCACTGCCGAGGGCAACGCCGTGCTCGCCGCCTGGCGGGTGGTGGCGCCGGTCGAGACCATCGGCGCCCAGCCGCACTTTGTCGCCGAACGCATCGCGGCATCCGGGCGCCGACCAGAAGACCACGCCATCCTGCTACGTTCGCGCACCCATATGGCGGCTTATGCCAGGGCTTTGGAAGTGCGCGGCATCGCCTGCGATACTGATTTCCCAGAAGGTTTGATCGCAGCTCAAGAGGTTGCCGATATCGAAGCCATCCTGCGCTTGGCGCTGGCGCCGCATGATCGTGATGCCTTGGCGGTGGCGGTCGGCGGCCCGTGGGGCACCGCCGATGCGAATGACAAATGCCTGCTGGTGACAGCTCTGGATACCGATCCCGGACTCATCCTCAGCCGCACAGCGGTGGGCGAGGTGGTGGCCGCCACCGCCGCGCTGGCCGCCGCGCAAGGCCCGGCGGTGGCGGTACGCGCCCTGGCCATGGATCCGCGTCTGACGGCGCGCTATGGGCGAATGCCCTTGGCGCGGCGGCGGCTGGCCAACCTGATGACCCTGGCCGACGAAGAGCACGCCGCCGGCCGTACTCTCGACTTGGCCGGCTTCTGCCAGCGTCTGCGTGACCGCCGGCAGTACGGTGTCGACGAGGCCGGAGCCAGCGGCGCGGCCCTCGGCGGGCGAGGTGTGCGCTTGATGACGATTCATGGCGCCAAGGGCCTGGAATGGCCAGTGGTGTGGTTGCCGCAATTGGATCGCGCACACGGCACCCAGGATCAACGCCAGGCTTTTCTGGCGGTGCCCGATGAGGATGTCTTGCGCGTGGCGGTGAAACGCGGCACCTATGATAGTGGCGTCAGCTTGGCGGCGGAATTGCTGATCGACGATATCCGCGTGCGGCAGGTCGCCGAGGAGCGGCGGCTGTTCTATGTCGCCTGCACCCGTGCCCGCGATGAACTGCACCTGATCTTGGAAAAGCTGCCTCATCCGCCCGATCAACGCGGGCTTACCTCCTGTCCCGGGGGCTGGGTCAGCGAGGCGTGGCAGGAAGTCGCCATCGATCCGCAGATGCGCACCCAGGCGCCGGTTGTGGATTCTCCGCGTAGTCCATGCACCACGCCGTTGGCGTTGCCGCCGGCCGCTGCCGCGGTGGTGATGCGCTCGGTCACCGAGATGGTCGAAGCTGCGCCGTACGTGCATGCCGGTGAGCCAACTGGGCACAGCGATGAGTGGTTGCGCAAGCTGATCGGTACCACCGTGCACGAAGCTTTCGCGCGTTTTGGCGTGGGCATGAGCCTGGGCCAGGCGAGGCATAGCCTCAGCGCCATTGCCGCCTTATTGCCGGCGCCGCGCTTGGCCGGCCTGCTCGCGGCTTTGACTGACGGCCAATTGATTCCCGGGTATTGGGAAGGTGAGCGTTTGGTCGAACAGCCGCTGATCGGTGAGCGCCATGGCGAGGTCATCACTGCCCAGATCGATCTGCTGCTCAAACGTGAGGGGGCATGGCACCTCTACGATTTCAAGACCGGCAGCGCTGCCAGTCACGCGCACGGCATGGCGCAGGTGAGGCTGTATGTCGAGCTGCTGACGCCGCTGCTCGACGCGCCATTGGCCGGGGCGTGGCTGGTGGATGTCGAACAGAGGGTTTTGATTGCCGTGGAATGAGTTGGTTGTTGGAATCACCCGGCCAACATCTTTTTCAAAAACTGTCCAGTATAACTAGCAGCCACTTTTGCCACGTGTTCCGGCGTGCCTTCGGCAACCAGCTTGCCGCCGCGCTCGCCGCCCTCGGGGCCCAGATCGATCAGCCAGTCCGCCGTCTTGATGATGTCGAGATTGTGCTCGATCACTACCACGCTGTTGCCGGCATCGACCAAGCGGGTGAGGACTTCTAGCAGCTTGCGCACGTCTTCGAAATGCAGGCCGGTGCTCGGCTCGTCGAGAATATAGAGCGTCTTGCCGGTTGAACGTTTGGCGAGTTCGCGCGACAGCTTGATGCGCTGGGCCTCGCCGCCCGACAACGTCGTCGCCGCTTGCCCCAGTCGGATGTAATCCAGACCGACATCGATCATCGTCTGCAGTACGCGCACAATCGGCTGGTGCGCCTGGAAGTGGCGATGTGCTTCTTCAACGCTCATCTCTAGGATCTGGGCGATGTTCTTGCCCTTGTGCTGCACGCGCAGGGTCTGCTCGTTGAAACGTTTGCCGTGGCACACCTCGCACGAGACGTAGACGTCGGCGAGGAAGTGCATCTCGACTTTCTTGACCCCGTCGCCTTCGCAGGCTTCACAGCGCCCACCCTTGATGTTGAAAGAAAAGCGCGAATTGGTGTAGCCGTACAATTTGGCTTCGCGGGTTTCGGCGAAGACGCTGCGTACATGATCCCAGACTTTGGTATAAGTCGCTGGATTCGAGCGTGGCGTGCGCCCGATCGGTTGCTGGTCGATGGCGATGACTTTGTCGATTTCATCCAGGCCGGTGATGGCGGTATAGGCACCCACCGGCTGGTCACTGCCGTTGAAATGATTGTTGAGCAGGGGGTAGAGGATGTGGTTGAGGAACGAGCTCTTGCCGGCGCCGCTGACACCGGTGAGGCAGGTCAAGGTACCCAGCGGAATGGCGATGGTCAGATCCTTGAGGTTGTTGGCCTTGCAGCCGTCCACCAACAGACGTCGGCCGGTGCCGCGGCGGCGCGTCTTGGGCACGGCAATGGATTTGCGGCCGGAGAGGTAGTCACCAGTGATCGAATTCTCAGCGGTCAACACCCCCGCCACCGGCCCGGCATAGACCACCTGGCCGCCGCGCTCGCCCGCCCCTGGCCCGAAGTCGACCAGGAAATCAGCGGCGCGGATGGTGTCTTCGTCATGTTCGACCACCAACACCGAATTGCCGATGTCGCGCAGGTGTTTGAGGGTTTCGATGAGCTTGGTGTTGTCGCGCTGGTGCAAGCCGATCGACGGCTCGTCGAGGACGTAGAGCACGCCGGTCAGCTCGCTGCCGATCTGCGAAGCCAGACGGATGCGTTGCGCCTCGCCACCGGACAGCGTTGGCCCTGAGCGGTCGAGGGTCAGGTAGTCGAGGCCGACGTTGACGAGGAAGCCGAGACGCGCCCGGACCTCTTTCAACACGCCGGCGGCGATCTTGGCGGCGCCGCCTTTCAGTCCCATGTCGCCAAAGAAAGCGTAGGCTTCTGCAATAGTCAGATGACAGGTCTCGGGCAATGATTTGCCACCCAGTCGCACGGCGGTGGACTCAACGCGCAAACGCGCGCCGTGGCAGGCCGGGCAGGTCGCGTTGCTGAAATATTTCAGCAGGTTGTCGCGCCGGCCATCATTGTCGGCTTCGGTCAACATGCGCGTCAACCATGGCACCACACCATCAAACTTGGTGTTGAAGGTGCCGGCGCCGTTCTTGGTCGCCCAATCGACCTTGACGCGCTCCTCGGTGCCGTACAGCACGAGGTTCCTATGCTTTTCGCTGAGTTTGGCCCACGGTTTTTCAGTGGGCACGCCGATCTTGTCGAGCAAGGAACGACGATATTCGACATGCCAGGCGGTGCGGTCTTCATCGCCCAGCGCGCCCCAGCACGCAATCGCGCCATCATCGATCGACAGCTTGGCGTTGATCAATTTGGCGGTGTCGACGGCGGTGAGCACGCCCAGGCCATTGCAGGTCGGACAGGCGCCGGCGGGAGCGTTGAACGAGAAGCTGTTGGGCTCGACCGGCGGAAAGCTCAGGTCGCAATGGTGGCAATAGAGGTGTTCGCTGAAGAACAGTTCTTGGGGCGCATCCTTAGCCGACTTGCCGAGCACTGACACCAGCATGCGCCCTTCGCCTTCGCGCAATGCCGTCTCGACGCTGTCGCCAAGGCGTGGCTTGATGCCGTCTTTGATCACCAGGCGGTCGATCACCAGATCGATCTTGTGCTTCACCTTCTTGTTGAGCGGCACCGGCAGATCGAGGGTGAACTCGGTGCCATCGACGCGAACCCGGGTGAAGCCGGCTTTCTTTGCGTTTTCGAGGATGTCTTGATGCTCACCCTTGCGGTCGCTGATCTTCGGTGCCAGCACCAGGATCTTGCTGTCGGCAGGGAGGGCGAGGATGCCGGCAACGATTTCATCCGGTGAACGTTTGCCCACTGCCCGGTGGCACTGATGGCAATGCTGGACCCCGGCGCGGGCCCATAGCACCCGCAAGTAGTCGAGGATTTCGGTGATAGTGCCGACCGTCGACCGCGGATTTTTTGATGCTGATTTCTGTTCGATGGCAATGGTCGGCGCCAAGCCGCGGATTGATTCGTACTTAGGTTTCTCGAGCTGGCCGAGGAACTGCCGGGCATAGGCCGAAAGGCTTTCGACATAGCGCCGCTGGCCTTCGGCATAAATGGTGTCAAAGGCCAACGAGGATTTGCCCGAGCCCGAGGGGCCGGTGAACACCACCAATTGTTTTTTCGGCAAGTCGAGACTGACGTGCTTGAGATTGTGTTCGTCGGCTCCACGGATTTCAATGACCTGCAGTTCGCTCATGTCGCACAGCTTATGGCTGTGAGCACGCTGCCAGTGGTTTTTAGGCGAGCTGGAAATGTCCAACCAGGGGGAGCGTCGGTCGCATCTTTTAATTAATCAGTCGCCGAGCTAGCCATCCAGCCGGGCCCACGCCCAGCCTGCAAGATGCACGGCTTCGGCCCCTTGGCGTAAACCGCTGACAATCACAGCTGCGGGCTGATGGTCGGTATTGGCGAGCAGCACCCGGCAGCCGGCCGGGGTGGCAATGGCCAACCCGACCACGCGCCCCGGACTGCTGTTGAGGGGACGCAAGCCAGTCATCCCCGCCATGGCCTGCAGTACGCTCGCGGTCGGCCCCGCCATGAGTTCGGCGTGGGTGGCCAAGGTGACGGCATCCTCCGCGTCGAGTTCGGGCAACAGGTGGGCGAGTACGGCAATCAGCCAGGTGACGCTGAGAGCGGTGCCGTGGCGGGCGTCGCCGGCCGGCAGCATCAGCGGGCCGAGGCGCAGACGCGGATTGATGGCCTTCGCACTGCGTACCAACGGCCCCAGAGCGGCGGTGTTCTCGAGCAACGACCACGTATCATCGCTATGCACCAGTTGATTTACAGCAAAACCGATGGCGTTGCTGATGAGCCGCGGGCCACGATGGAGGTCGTTGAAATGGCCAGCGGTGCCATGGCCGAGCAGGGTCTCTCGGGGCAGGACAGCGCGCAGCCGTGCCAGTGCCGAGTGGTCGGGAGCATCATGTACCAGCACTTCGCTATCGGGCGGCAGGTGCTGGGCCAAGGCCGCAGCCGTGGCCGTGGTCAGGTGTGTTGCAGGTACGCTGATCAACGTTACCGCCCCATCGCCGGCACGGGCTTGTTCAGCGGCGGCCAAGCCTTCGCGCCAGGCGGTAGTGAGATCAAGCGCCAGCAAACGATGCTGGGCAGGATGGAGCTGATCGGGAATCTCGCTGGCCAGAAAACCGAGGCGCGCACAGGCACGTACGTCGTCGCCAACATGGAGGCGCTGCATGGCTGGTGGGTGCGGCCCAGTTGGTCCAGCTGGTCCAGCTGGACCAGTTGGCAAAAGAAGGAGCGTGTCGGCTGCCGCGCAGGGCATCAGCGTCACGGTCTGCTGGACCGTCTCGCCCATTGCCACCAGCACCGGGCGCGGCAGCGCGCTCGGCGTGCTGTAGGTCTTGAATGAAGAGTCGCCGAAATTGCGTTGATCTTCCATTTCGAATTGGTCACCGCTCAAGTCCAGGCGCACACGAGCGTCGGCAGGGCCGGTTTCCAGCCAGCGTACGTTGCTGGCTACCAGCCATGGCTCCAGGGCGGTGGGCAATGACCGCTGCTCAGTAGCGGTCTGGTCGTGGCCGATAGTCAGCGGTGTACCACTGAGGTGCTGTGGATGAAGAATGCACAGCCCCAAGCGCATACGCTGGAAGGAACTTTCGGCCACCCCTGAGAAATCCACGTGCAATCGCCCGGCAGCGCTGCCCAGCAATTCCAGGCGGGCGCGGTAGCGCAGCAGTGGATCGTCACTGACCAGGGCACAGACCACGCTGAATCCGTTGTCGGTTTGGGTGATGTCGCGGTGCTGGATCTGCAACGGCACAGTGCGCCAGTTGTCGTCGCGTATGGCCACATAGATGCGCTGCACGACTTCCTGTCCATGCATGCACAGCCGACGCAAGTCAGCACCTACGAGCCAGGCACTGAGCGGGCCGGCGTGCAGAAAGCGGGTATTAGAAAGCGGTGATGGGGACATGACTGACCAGGATGTTGTTGGCGGCGACGCGAGCACGGTACGTATTATTGGCTACCTTATAAGCTTTGCCGGACCTTACCAAACTCGCATTTGACAGATAAATGATTTATAAGGTAACATCCCACTGAACCCAGCGGAGCTAGCTCTATGTCTCTTTCGCGTGCTTATCTTCCGGTTTTGGTACCGGCTTTGGCGGTCCTTGCTGCTGCTCCAGTAGTGGCTATGGACGCCAGTGATGTTCAGATCCATGGCTTTGTGAGCCAGGGATATCTGAAGACCACCGATAATAACGTCTACGGGACAACCACTACCGCGGGCGGCACCTTCGATTTCAATGAAATCGGAGTCAATTTCACCGCCACACCCATCGACCGTCTACGCGTCGGAGTGCAGATCTTTGCGCAGAACGTCGGCAAGTATGGCGAGGGCAAGCCGCAGATCGACTGGGCCTATGGCGAATATGAACTGCCCACCGGTAAGAGCGACTGCAGCGCCAGCCTTTCGGCTGGTCGCGTCAAGACCAGCCATGGGCTTTATAACGATTACCGTGATCTGGATATGACGCGTACCGGCGTGTTCCTGCCCGATTCGGTTTATTCGACGACATACCGCGATTTTTCCATCGCCGTCAATGGCGCGGAAGTAAACGGCACGATGAATGGCGGCTTCGGATCGCTCCATGCCAATGCCTACATCGGCGGGCAGAACGTGGCGGCTGATTCGGCGATCGCTGATCGTTTCAATGCCGCGGCAACGGTAAGCAGTGTCGATAACATTACCGTCGAGCGCGCCGACGGCGGCGGCCTCGAATGGACTACCCCAATCGATGGTCTGCGCTTCAAGGGTTCGGTGATCCACGTCACGCACATGCTCGCCGATGTCACCACCGCTAGTGGGACGACCTTGGCTGAGCCGGTTCCCGGAATGACCATCGATTCTACTATTCCCAAGTCGTGGCAGATTGATCTGACTCACTACATCAATTGGATTGTCGGCGGGGAATACCAAGTCGGTAATTTTACCTTCGCGTCGGAATATTCGAACGCCTTCTATCAAGTCGACATCAATCTGCCGGCCTATTCCTATACGGCGCCGCCAGCCCTCGGTGGGCCGGGGACCACCGTTGCTCAGCAGCAGCATATTTCCAATCGTACGCAGGGTGCCTACGTCAACGGTTCCTACCGCTTCCATCCGAAGTGGGAGGCTTCCTTGATGGGGACCTGGAGTTATTCTAAAAACTATAATGGCACCGCCGATGCAGTAGCCGATTTCAAACGCGCCGGCATCATCGCTTTGCGTTTTGATCCAACCGAACATTGGCTGATCAAAGCTGAGTTCCAACGTAACTGTGGAGCCCTCGGTCTTTATGCACCAGAAAATCCCAATGGCATGACTGAATACTGGAATCTGTTCGCTGTCAAAACCACGTTCGACTTTTGAGAGCGAGGTACCTACACATGAAATTCTCGCATTTTAGTCTGGTTATTTCTTTTGTGACCCTGGTGACCAGTGGCACCTTGGCCTCGGCCACCGCCGAAGAAACCCTCGTGGTCAATGCTGCATCATCGCTGGCGGGGCTCAACGCTGATCAGCTGAAAGATTATTTCCTTGGCAAGAAAACGGCCTGGGACGATGGTTCGAAAGTCATCATCGTAGTGATCAAGGAAGGCAGCACCAATGAGGCGCTGCTGAACAAGCTCGGAAAGAATTCGCAGCAGTTCATGACCGGCTGGAAGAAACTGGTCTTCACCGGCAAGGGCTCGATGCCCGAACAGGTGGACTCGGACGAAGCTCTCATCACCATGGTCGCCAAGACCCCCGGTGCCATCGGCTTGGTCGATAAAGCCAAGGTCAAAGACGGTGTGAAAGCCATCACGATCCAATAACATGCGCGTTGCCTCCCGTATCTGGTCGGGCATCGCCGTGGTGCTGGTGGCCTATATTTTCACCGTCGCCGTCGGCGCCCTCTATGCTCAACGGGCACGTGGGCAGCTGACGGCGGCACGTGAACAGGCCTTCCCAGCGACGCTCAGCGTCACCGGGGCAGTAGCGAGTTTCAATCATCAGTTAGTCGCCTATCAAGCGGCGGTGGTGGCCGGTGAACCAGAACAGTTGCAAGCCGCCGACAAGGATGCCGCTGCGGTGACGGCACAATTGACGGCCATTGTCAATGGTACGTGGATCAGCGAGGAGCGGCATGCAGCGGTGCAGCAGGTGATCAACGAATTGGCGGGGGCGCATGCCGTCGCCATGCCCATCTATCGCAAGCTGGCAAAGAACGAAGGCACGCCCGAGATCCAAAAGCAGGCGGCCGAATTGGATCTCCGGCTGAAGAGCGCTGGCGTTCAGCTCGACGCTTTGGCCACCGATATCCGCCATGATGCCGAGACCTTGCTGCAACGGGTCTCGGATGCGTCGCTCGAACAGATTTACGTTTCGGTCGGCGTCTT
>JAYVTR010000097.1:0-6873 GCA_043788625.1 Planctomycetota bacterium | reverse complement strand
GCAATTAGCCGCTGGTTTACCACGTAAAAATAGCCGCCGTTTTCCGACTGTGCCACCGTCACCGCCAGGGTTTCCCTCAGTGTCAGTTGCGGCAAGGGGCTGCGCCATCAGCGCACCTCTCACTCAGTCGGTAAGCGAATGCCGCTATCAACAGCAGTTAGCGCCGAGCAACTTGTGCGACGTATCTTTAGAGTCGCCCCAGTCGACTCCAGCCATCTCTTTAGAGGTTGATTTCTCAGGTCTAAAAATGCTCGCAAAACTGGCCGGCGTAGGTGCCTTGAACGAAGTCATCGCGTGTTTCATCGGTGAATCGGAAAAAATGTTGAGTGAAGTGCAGACAGCAGCCGAAGCCAATGATGGTCTCGCCCTGCGTGCCGCCGCGCACAAGATGAAGGGCTCCTGCGGCACCGTCGGCCTCCTCGTCATACAGACGCACGCCGGCAACATTGAAAGCGCCGCTAAAAATGGCGACTTGACCACCGCCCGTACCTATGTTGAGGCATTACCCCAACTCTTCGCCACCAGCCTGGGCCATCTACGCGCCTTCCGCGACGGTATCTAGTTAACTCAAGCGCAAATTCTCGCAGCAAAGACTGTCTTTGATGACGTGATGAAATTGAGTTGGGCCGGTGAGCTCCTCCACTAAAAAATAAAATGCCCCCGGCACAAGCCGGGGGCATTTTATTTTGGCGGACAGGGAGGGATTTGAACCCTCGAACGAGTTACCCCGTTGCGCGCTTTCCAAGCGCGTGCCTTCAGCCGCTCAGCCACCTGTCCAGTGGGGGTAGCATCATGTGGAGCCGATGTGTGAGGTCAACCGTGCTAGAACAGCGTCCCCGCTCAGGGTTGGTAGCCCCGTGGGATGGTGTAGTCATTAAAGATGATCGGGTTGTCAGGAACTACCGAAGGCATGGTCTGGTCACCAAATGCGGCGTTATTGAAGCCAACGAAATCTTTAATGTTTTTACGTAGACGGCGCCATTCGACGCTGCCATAGGAGATAAATCGGCGGATATCGAATTCGAGTTCCGCGGTTTCTTCCTGGCTATGGGCGAAGAACCGTTTGAGGTCGCCAGGCAGCAGGTGGCCGCTGGCGATTTCAGCACGCCAGAAGCGTTTGACTTCTTCGCCGAGTGGCCGCACTTCGCGCTCATAAACTTCAAAAAACCGTGCGACTTCATCAAGCAATTTAGGAATGACTTCCAGTTGAGCCTGCTGGTAGCGCTGGATGTCCGCAATCAAGGCTTGCGATTCCCAGGTGGCCTGGCGAGCGCTATCTTTGACGTCGGCTTTGAGTTTTTGCCATTCACGTTCACGCCACTTGGTAAAGCGCGTCACGTCATCGACCAGCAAGGGCACTTCCCGGCCGCTGCCATCGATGAAGTGCTTGAAATCGGCGACCAAGAGCCGGCCGAGCACCGCCTGGTAAGCGATATAACGCTCGGTGTCCAATTGTAGATTTTGCCACTCGAGGCCGCCAGCAGCAACAAAGTCTCGTCCGTCACGGATCAGCTTGTTGTACTCGCGTTCACGCCAATGCAGGAAGGTCTTCACGTCGATCGAGAGATTGGCTGATTCCCATTGGGCGTGCCGGTAAAAATCCTTAAGATCTTTACGCAGGGGCATCGATTCGCGATTTTTGTATTCCAAGAACGTCTGCACATCGAGCACCAGGTTGCGCCACTCGGGGTCGGCATGGTGCACAAAACGGAAGATATCATCCTTGGCTTTTGGGAAATTTTCTATCTGGTAGCCGTAATAGCGCGCGACGTCGCTGGTCAGTTTATCGACCTGTTGCCACTCATAGTGGATGTTCCACGCGGCCTCGTCTTGCAGGTTCCACCATTCGCGGCGGCGCCATTCGAGGAAGTTGGTCACATCGGTTTTGGTTTCGTAGACCAAAAGACCGTTTGACACCGCGTAGCGTTGCAGGTCAATCTTGAGACGGGTAGCTTCTTCAGGGGCACGGCCGACAAAGCGGCTGGTATCGTCAGCCAGTTCGTTGCTCTCGCGGGTGCAGCTGCTGAGGCACAAACCGCCGATGAGGAGACTGCCTAGTAGTAGGTTGCCCAGCCACAGGTTGCCCGGCCACAGGTTGCCCAGCCACAGGCCGTGCAGGCCCTGCCTATGTCGAAGACCACGGCGAGAAGAGGGCACATGAGACGGCAGGCAGCGCGACATCGTGCGGCAGCCTAGATCGCAAGCCGTATGCGACAACGCGGCGCCTGGGCCCGCCGCCACGGTGTGTCATCGGCGGAACCGGATTGCATGAATGTGCTTGCGAGATGAAACACGTTTCCATACTTCGCTGCCGCACAGCCGGACCCCGAGAGTCTAGCGCCATCGAATCTGGTCAGGCCTTGACGGGAGCAGCCATAAGATGGTCGCGGATGTCTCGGGTGTTCCGGCTGTGCACTTTTTAAGTGAAGCGGAGCTTACGTGTTGTGACGGTTTTTCACCGTTTTCCAGTGCTCCTCGCGCTTATTTCATTAATTTTTTCAGCGCTTATCACCTCGCAGATCGCAGGCGTTTGGCCACATGTTCCGGCACCGTTGTGGTGGCTGGTTATGGGCGCATTGGCGGCAGCTGGCGGTATGCTGGTGGGTCTGCCGCGCTGGTGGCTGCCTTTTCAGTTTCTCGCCCCAAGCGCCTTTGCGCTGCTGCTGACTGGCCTGCCCACCTGGGTTTCGTTGGCAATCGTCATCGGCCTGCTGTTGTTGTACGGTGGGGGAGTGGCGACGCGGGTGCCATTGTACCTGTCCAATGCCGCCGCCTGTGCGGCGCTGGCCGACCTGCTCAAGGAGCTGCCACGTGCGACTGCTATTGATCTAGGGGCGGGCTTTGGTGGGCCGATGCGTTTCCTCGGGCGCACCTTGGCATCTGGCCACTTTCGCTCAGTTGAGGCGTCACCAGCAACCTGGCTGGTGGCGTGGCTCCTGGCCCTACCGCAGCGCAATGTCGAGGTGCGCTGGGGAGATCTGTGGGCGAGCCGAGTGGGCGATTATGATCTGTGGTACGTGTTCCTGTCGCCGCAACCCATGCCGCGCCTGTGGGATCATTTTCAAGCCCATGCCAAAAGCGGCGCCCTGCTGGTATCGAATACGTTTCCAGTGCCGGGCATTGAACCGTTATTGATATTACCGCTGCCGGGTCGGGCCGATGCCCGGTTGTTTGTCTATCGAAAGTGAAGACCTGGTGAGGGATCAAAGAGGAAGTCGAGTCCGGTTCGTTCCTGAGTTGGCATAGCCGTCGCGTGACAACCCATTGGAACCGGGGTATACTCGAGGGCTTATGATTACCTTTATCGGCATGATTGTGGCAATCTGCTGCATCTTCGCGGGCTACCTGTTGCACGGTGGCACGATGATGGTGTTCGCTGCAGCGTGGACGGAATTCATCTCCATCGGTGGTGGCGCCATCGGTATCTATGTGGCTTCCAATGGGATGGGTATCGTAAAGGCGACCTTTCCGGCAATCTTACACCTGTTGCACCCCGACTACGCCAAAAAGGACTACCTCGATCTGCTGACCAACCTCTACCAGATGTTTAACGTGGCCCGCCGCGACGGTCTGCTGGGTATCGAAGAACATCTCGAACATCCACACAAGAGTTCAATTCTTGGACAGAATCACCGATTTCTCCACGGTCATTCGTCGCCGTTCTTCTGCGACACGATGAAGGTGATCGTCTCGGGTGGCGTCAAGCCGATGGACCTAGCAGATATGATGGAAATGGATCTCGAGGCAGCCAAGGCCGAGGGACACTTGGTGCCCGAATCGCTGCAGTTCGTCGGTGACGCCCTGCCGGCAGTCGGTATCTGTGCCTGCGTGCTGGGTGTGATCATCACCATGGGTCAGATCGGCGGCAGTCCGGCGGCCTTGGGTGCGTCGATCGGCTTGGCCTTGGTCGGCACTTTTCTCGGCATTTTCGGTGCCTACCTGCTGTTCTTCCCCTTGGTGCGTGCCATGGGCATCAAGCACCGCGGTGAAGAACAGTACCTCAACTGTATCCGCTTCGCGATCTTCAGTTTTGCGCGTGGCGAGTCGCCGATCACCTGTGTGGAATTTGCCCGGCGTAATATTGATCCGTCGGTGCGCCCCGGCTTTACCGAGATGGAAAAGGCCGTGAAGGGTAAAAAATAATGATGCGGGCCGGCATCAGTCGAGGGCCGCATGGCGGAAGATAAAGAACAACCGATCCTGATCAAAAAGATCAAAAAGGGCGGACATGGCCACCACGGTGGCGCATGGAAGTTAGCATATGCCGACTTCGTGACTGCCATGATGGCGTTCTTCCTGGTGATGTGGATCATCGGCCTCGATTTCAAGACCAAGCACGGCCTGGCCGAATACTTCCAAAATCCGGGCGCTTTTAAAATCAATTTCAAGGCCAGTCCGTACGTCATGAATATGGACGGCAAGCCTCCGGCCGACATGGCCTTGGCTGAGCCGAGTTCACGCGAAAGTCATAATGTCGACATCAAATCTGCCGAAGGCCTGATGTCGTTGATTAATGCCGCCATCCGAAATGAGCCGCGAGTGCGCGATATCGCCCGCAAGGTGGAAGTGAAAATGACCACTGAGGGGGTTAAGATTGAATTCCAGGAGGGTGACGGAGGGACTTTTTTCGAGCCCGGAACGGCCAACCTGAAAGCCAATGTCCAGCGCATCTTCCAGACCATCGCGCCGATCCTCATTGGCGCGAAAAAAAGTCTCGAGCTCGAGGGCCACACCGATGCCGCCAAGCTCAAGGACCTGAAGTACACCTCCTGGGAGTTGTCGGCCGACCGCGCCAATGCCGTGCGCCGTTCGCTCTATGCGGTAGGGGTGCCCGAAAGTCAGATCGTCTCGGTCAATGCCAAGGCGGATCGTTATTTGAAGCGGCCGGAGTCACCACAGGCGCCTGAAAACAATCGCGTGGTGATTCTGATTCCAGTGACTACCCAGTGACGGCGGTCGCACCTGGTAATTAGGGCTATGCAACCACGCTAGGCGCATGCACCTGCTGCTTAACCTCTGCTTTCCCTTGTGCCTGCCTCTGGGCTTACCATTCGCCCTTATCGCTGCCGATCTGGCCCCTGATCCAGCGGTGGTGTTGGGCACCTTTGATAATGGCATGCGTTATGCCGTGATGGCCAACCAGCAGCCAAAGGACAAAGTAACCCTGCGCTTGCAAGTGCAGTGCGGTAGTCTGCAGGAAAGCCAGCCACAGCGCGGTTTGGCGCATTTTCTCGAACATTTGGCGTTCAACGGTACCACCAACTACCCGCCAGGGACACTGGTCGAGCGCCTGCAGCATTTGGGGCTCGCCTTTGGCGCGCACACGAATGCCCACACCTCGTTCGATGAAACGGTGTACAAGCTCGATCTGCCGGATGCCGCGCCGGCGACCATCGCCACCGGCCTGGGGGTGATGGCCGACTGGGCCGGCGGCATGCTCCTTGACCCGCATGAAATCGATAAAGAGCGCGGCATCATCCTCAGTGAGCTGCGTGATCGTGATGGCGCCGGATTGCGCCAGGCGCGGGCGCGCTATGGCGCTGATTATGCCGGCACCGTCATCGGCGATCGTCTGCCGATCGGTGTTGCCGAAACCATCCAGGCCGCCGACCGCCAGCTCATCGCCGATTATTACGCGGCATTCTATCGTCCTGAGCGCATGATCATGGTGGTGGTCGGAGCGGTCGATCCGGCCGCCGTCGTCATTCAATTGCGCGCCTCGCTCGGAGCGGTGGTGGCTCGCGGTACGCCGGCACCGGTGCCCGCGCTCGGCGATCTGACGCTGACGGATAAGCCAGCAGTGCGCACCAGCGTCGATGCTGAAGCCGAAGATACCAACGTGCAGATGGTGCGCGTCATGCCGCTGCCGCGCCCGCATGACGGGGTAGCGCGTCGCCGTGATGAATTGCTGCGCGCGTTGGCCGAAGGCGTGTTGGCACGGCGCATCCGCGCCCTGGTGTCTAAAGATCCGGCCTGTCCGTTGCAAGACGGTGGGGCATTTTCGTACTATTGGGTGAGCTTCGCACACGCCGGTGTGCAAGGCACGGCCAAGCCCAGCCGGGCGTTGGAAGCCTTGCGGGTGCTGGTGCGCGAGTACCGGCGCCTCCTGCAGTACGGCCCAACCGTCAATGAACTGGCCGTCGAGTGCAAGGCTTACGCCGCGCAGCTCGACACGGCGGTGGCGCAAATGGCCTCGCGTACCAATCCGCAGCTGGCGCAAGAGCTCTACAGCGCCGCCTTCCATGAGGAAATCACCATCAGCCCGCTGCAGGAGCGCGAACTGTTCACGCCCATGCTGGCCAACCTGACGGTGGCGGAGATGGTCGAAAGCCTGCAAGCGTACCTAGCCCATCCGGGGCGCGATTCAGTGACCATCCTCGGCCGCGAAGACCTCGGTGCTGGCGCTGATGAACAGGTGGCGCAGGCTTTCACCCAGGTATGGAATGAGCCGGTGAGCAGGCCGCTTGACCAGACCTTGGCACCGTGGGCCTACCCAACCGATTTCGAGCGGTCGAACGCCGCCGGTTTCTGGGCTACAGAAAATGATGTGGAGAGTGGTATTGAAGCCCAGACCCGCGGTGGCTTGCGCATCCAGAGCAAGAGCACCACTTTTCAGCCCAATCAGATCCTTGTGCAATTGCGTTTTGAGGTGCCGGTGGCCGGGCGGGCGCCGGGCATCGCCGAGTTGATCGAGCGCGGCTTTTTCGCTGGGGGTTTAGGCAAGCACTCGGCCGACGATGAGGCGACGCTATTCGCCGACTCGAGCGTGAAGCTGTTGGGTATCGCCGTCAGTGAAGATTCCGTCACCATGCTGGCTACGTGTACGCCGTCTGATTATCAACGCTGCCTCGAACGTCTGGCGGCGCACGTCAG